>NZ_JBHMIO010000248.1:0-201 GCF_048060275.1 Micromonospora sp. LOL_015 | reverse complement strand
AGTTGGAGATCTTTCGCGTTTACGGATTACGTTAAACCGACCTGGAAATAGTTTTGGGAAGTCCTCCCGGATGGAACGCCTGTCAAAATTACGGTGGTAAACTGATGCGCATGAAGGCCGTTGAGCGTCTGGTTGGCATCGGCAGTGCACCACTTGGCCGTGAGTTAAATTCGGAAGTTGTGGCGGATGATTCTCTGCTTC
>NZ_JBHMIO010000247.1:0-201 GCF_048060275.1 Micromonospora sp. LOL_015 | reverse complement strand
CGACCGTGCAGGTCGCGGCGATCAACGAGTGGCTGTGACCGACTTTGATACACGCCCTAGATAGCGCACCCGGAGCGGGGTGTTGCCGGCGGCGCCTGGCCGCGAACAACATTGCCAGGCCATTTGTGGTGTTCCTGATACCGGTGGTGCTGTCTGCTGTGGATGCTGGTAGGTTGACCAGCCATGCCCGCCGATCCGCCG
>NZ_JBHMIO010000246.1:0-204 GCF_048060275.1 Micromonospora sp. LOL_015 | reverse complement strand
TCGCCTTCGTACGTGGCCGCTTGGCCTTCTCATCACCGGGCACAGCGGCAGTGTCCACCGCATCGGTCGTGATCGTCATCAGGTGCTACTCCCTTGATCGGAGTTACACCGTTGTTTTACAGTCCCGGGTGTTGGTACTTGGCTCAGGTGGTTCGGTTGTGCTCGATGTGGAGGATGACCAGTGCCGCAGCGACGATGTTCCCG
>NZ_JBHMIO010000245.1:0-213 GCF_048060275.1 Micromonospora sp. LOL_015 | reverse complement strand
CGCGGTGCTCACCGTCACCGACCTGCGTGGCCGGACCGTGCACCGCAACTGGCGACCCGACGACACCAACCCGCCGCCACCCACACCCGTACCCGCCGACCGGCTGTCCGGCTCCACCGTCTGGCAGCTGCCCGAGCACTACCAGATCGGGACGCTCGCGGCGCAGTTCGGCGTCGAGCCGACCGACCTGACCGACATCGACGGCGAACACGT
>NZ_JBHMIO010000244.1:0-214 GCF_048060275.1 Micromonospora sp. LOL_015 | reverse complement strand
GGCAACCGTGGCCGGTGACGGTCCCGCGCGCTGGCGCGGCGGTGTCGCTGGCCAGCGGCCCTGGCCCGGCGTCGGGCCTTTCGGTCCCGCGACGGCCGCACCCCGACCCGGGCTCTCGCCCGCGCCGCCGCGTCCGCGCGGCGCTGCAGCCACCGGCCCACGGCGGCGTCCAACGCGTCACCGTCGAGTCGGGCACACAACCCCCGCACCGTCT
>NZ_JBHMIO010000243.1:0-215 GCF_048060275.1 Micromonospora sp. LOL_015 | reverse complement strand
TGCTGTCCGCGGGCAGGGACTCAACTGTCCGTCAACAAGGATTTTTCAGTGTCCGCTAGCACGCTGCGCGGCGCGGAGCACTGCCGGCTTCCGATGTCACCGGCTTCCCTGCCTTCCCCGGGCTGCAGGGCGCGCACGAGAAGCGCGGAGCGGAACGGTAGTTGTCAAGTCAAATTGAGACGGTTTGGTCCTGCTGGGTTGGCTGGTTGATCCAG
>NZ_JBHMIO010000242.1:0-219 GCF_048060275.1 Micromonospora sp. LOL_015 | reverse complement strand
GGCGTTGCCGCTGGACACGGCGCTGGTGATGGTGCTGTTCGGGCTGCGGCACAACCTCGCGCCGGACGTGCTCGGTGAGGTGTTCGGCCGCGGCTCGACGACCGTGGAGCGCTACCGGGACGAGGTGGAACCGTTGGTGGACGAGGTGTTGACCCCGTTGTACGAGCGGGTCCGTGACCCGGCCCGTCGGGACGCGGTCCTGGTCGATGGTCTGGTCGT
>NZ_JBHMIO010000241.1:0-221 GCF_048060275.1 Micromonospora sp. LOL_015 | reverse complement strand
GCCGACCGGGCCACGCGGCACGAATACGGCCTCTCCCGCCTCCCGGTACGGCCCGAAGTCGACGTCGTCGCGTTCCCCGGCCGGCGCGACCAGACCATCGACCAGGACCGCGTCCCGACGGGCCTGGTCACGGACCCGCTCGTACAGCGGGGTCAACACCTCGTCCACCAACGGTTCCACCTCCTCCCGGTAGCGCTCCACGGTCGTCGAGCCGCAGCCGA
>NZ_JBHMIO010000240.1:0-231 GCF_048060275.1 Micromonospora sp. LOL_015 | reverse complement strand
CGCGGCGGCCGGCCGTTGATCGTTCGAGTCCACACAACCCGAATGATCCAGACGATGCCGGCCGCCGTCTCCACAAGCGACACGCCCGAGTTGACCACACCCGGGCCGTCACGCCACGTTACATCGACAAAGCCCGGTTCCGAATCGGCGGACCCCTTTCGGGAAGTCCTCCGGCTGTTCGTCGCCGTGGACGTACAGGGTCATCGTGGTCAGCTCCGGGTCGTACGCGGC
>NZ_JBHMIO010000239.1:0-232 GCF_048060275.1 Micromonospora sp. LOL_015 | reverse complement strand
ATGCGTGGGAGTGTGACCTGGGATCAGGGGAAGGAGATGGCCCGGCATGCTGATTTCACGGTTCGGACGGGGATGCCGGTTTATTTCTGTGACCCGCACTCGCCGTGGCAGCGCGGGAGCAACGAGAACACGAATGGTCTACTCCGGCAGTATTTTCCGAAGGGTACGGATCTTTCCTTGCACACCCAGGAGGATCTTGATAAGGTCGCTGCAGAGTTGAATGGCAGACCGC
>NZ_JBHMIO010000238.1:0-255 GCF_048060275.1 Micromonospora sp. LOL_015 | reverse complement strand
GACCCCTCGGCCCGCTTGATCTGCTCCCGGACCGGTGCCGTCCACAGCCCGCGCGCCTTCAACTCGCCGACCAGGTACGTGTTGATCTGCAGGAACTCCCCGGACATGGTTTCGCGCTTGAACAGGTTGGACACCTGCGGCTCGATGCACTCGTAACAGCCGGCGATCGACGCGATCGTCGCGGTCGGCGCGACCGCGACCAGCAGCGAGTTCCGCAGACCGTGCGCGGCGATCGTCGACCGCAGCCGGGCCCAC
>NZ_JBHMIO010000237.1:0-255 GCF_048060275.1 Micromonospora sp. LOL_015 | reverse complement strand
GACCCCTCGGCCCGCTTGATCTGCTCCCGGACCGGTGCCGTCCACAGCCCGCGCGCCTTCAGCTCGCCGACCAGGTAGGTGTTGATCTGCAGGAACTCCCCGGACATGGTTTCGCGTTTGAACAGGTTGGACACCTGCGGCTCGATGCACTCGTAGCAGCCGGCGATCGAGGCGATCGTCGCGGTCGGCGCGATCGCGACCAGCAGCGAGTTCCGCAGACCGTGCGCGGCGATCGTCGACCGCAGCCGGGCCCAC
>NZ_JBHMIO010000236.1:0-258 GCF_048060275.1 Micromonospora sp. LOL_015 | reverse complement strand
CGCCGGCCCGGGTCCGCCACCGGATCGCGTCGATGAGCTGCCGTTTCGTTGATGCGGGCGGTCGGCCCGGTCGGCGTGCGGTGGGCAGGAGAGGCTCCAGGACTGCCCACTGCGCGTCCGTCAGGTCGTGCCGCCTCGTCACCGCTACGCTGGTCACGAGGTCTCCGTGTTGATGGTTCGTCTTTGTCGATAAGCCATCTACCGGAGACCTCGCTGTTTACCGGGCAGCGACACGCCGAAAGTCGTCACCCGCCCACG
>NZ_JBHMIO010000235.1:0-259 GCF_048060275.1 Micromonospora sp. LOL_015 | reverse complement strand
ACGTGGCTTCGGTCGCAGACGATTCCCGTCGCAACGCGCCTGCGCCTCGACCGCACGGTAACCCAACGATCCGCCGTTGCGTGCGATCTCCCGAGCGATCGTCGAATGGTGCCGCCCGAGCAACCGTCCGATGGCCCGAGCCGACGCCGAATCACCGCCCCGGCTCAACTCCCGCGAGATCGTTTCTCGCTCCTCAACCGTCAACGGAGAAGACCCGCTCATCTACCACCCAATCACTCGACACCCAAGATCATTTTAC
>NZ_JBHMIO010000234.1:0-261 GCF_048060275.1 Micromonospora sp. LOL_015 | reverse complement strand
CCAAACCGGCGCCGAAGTCGCTGCGGGGCCGTTCGGGTCGCCGGCCGGGCCGCCCCACCGGGGGCGAGGGCACCACCCTGTCCCAGGTGGCCGAACCGGACGTGATCGTCCGGCACGTGCCGGACACCTGTGGCGGCTGCGGTGACGGCCTGACCAACGCCGCCGAGGTGACGGTCACCCGCCGGCAGGTGTTCGACATTCCCCAGCCCCGGGTCGTGGTGACCGAGCACCAGATCGTCACCGTCGCCTGCCCGTGCGGGC
>NZ_JBHMIO010000233.1:0-261 GCF_048060275.1 Micromonospora sp. LOL_015 | reverse complement strand
CCAAACCGGCGCCGAAGTCGCTGCGGGGCCGTTCGGGTCGCCGGCCGGGCCGCCCCACCGGCGGCGAGGGCACCACCCTGTCCCAGGTGGCCGAACCGGACCTGATCGTCCGGCACGTGCCGGACACCTGCGGCGGCTGCGGAGGCGGCCTGACCAACGCCGCCGAGGTGACGGTCACCCGCCGGCAGGTGTTCGACATCCCCCAGCCCCGGGTCGTGGTGACCGAGCACCAGATCGTCACCGTCGCCTGCCCGTGCGGGC
>NZ_JBHMIO010000232.1:0-264 GCF_048060275.1 Micromonospora sp. LOL_015 | reverse complement strand
AACCCGACGACCACGCGTTGGGGCGTTCCCGTGGCGGACGGACCACGAAACTGCACCTGGGCTGTGAACAGGGACAGAAACCGCTGTCGATCGTGCTGACCGGTGGGCAGCGTGGCGACAGCCCGCAGTTCACGACGGTGCTCGACGGTGTGCGGGTGCCCCGGGTCGGGGCCGGTCGGCCCCGGACCCGTCCGGACCGGGTGCTGGCGGACAAGGCGTACACGTCGAAGGCGAACCGCGCCTACCTGCGTCGACGGGGTATCG
>NZ_JBHMIO010000231.1:0-265 GCF_048060275.1 Micromonospora sp. LOL_015 | reverse complement strand
CGACCATCCACATCTACCGGGTCCAGCCACCACCAAGATCAACTTAGGCTACGTGGCATTGAACCTGGCTCGGGTTCTGCCCTCTCTGCCACCAACTGGTACCGACCTAACAAAGTACGACTAGCCGGAGGACTTCCCGAAAGGGGTCCGCCGATTCGGTACCGAACTTTGTCTATGTAACTCAGTGTGACGGCCGGGGTGCGGTCAACTCGGACGTGTCGCTTGTGGAGACGGCGACCGGCATCGTCTAGATCATTCGGGTTGT
>NZ_JBHMIO010000230.1:0-265 GCF_048060275.1 Micromonospora sp. LOL_015 | reverse complement strand
GTGCTGCCCGGTCCGGACGGCCGACACCTCATCGTCACCGGCGGCAGCGACGGATCGGTGCGAGTTTGGAATCCGGACACCGGTGACCAGTTAGTCGAAGTAACTGCCCACACCAGTGGAGTGAGAGCAGTGGCGGTGCTGCCCGGTCCGGACGGCCGACACCTCATCGTCACCGGCGGCGGCTTCGGCGACGGATCGGTACGAATCTGGGACCCCGGCACCGGCGAGCGACTGGCCGAACTCACCCGCCGCTCTGGTGAGGTGC
>NZ_JBHMIO010000229.1:0-268 GCF_048060275.1 Micromonospora sp. LOL_015 | reverse complement strand
GACCGGGTCGAACTGCACGGCCTGTTTGAGCCGGTAGCCGGGCACGTACCCGGCGACCGACGCCACCATGGCGTCCACCGAGTCGGCGACCGCGTCGGTGTCGACGCCGGCCGGGACCAGGCAGTAGACAGTGTCACGCATCAGCAGCGGCGGATCGGCCGGGTTCAGCACGATGATCGCCTTACCCCTGCCGGCACCGCCGACGATCTCCAGGGCGCGGGCGGTGGTCTGGGTGAACTCGTCGATGTTCGCCCGCGTCCCAGGGCCG
>NZ_JBHMIO010000228.1:0-270 GCF_048060275.1 Micromonospora sp. LOL_015 | reverse complement strand
ATGTGCCGCATGATCGGGGTGTGGAGCCGGTTCTGGAACTGGTCGAATCCGAAGTGGTCCTTGCCGAACCCGTGGTCCTCCTCGATCGTCCACCGCCGGCCGGTCACTTTCACCAGCGCGGTCAGGGTCGCCGGGAGGTGTTCGGGTATCCAGCAGTAGAAGTAGGCCAGGTCGTCGGGGTCAGCCAGGCTCCGGCGCACGAGCAGGTGGTGGCGGGGGCCGGCGGTGGCGATCCACGCCCACGCGTACCAGCGGTCGCCTTTGGAACCC
>NZ_JBHMIO010000227.1:0-276 GCF_048060275.1 Micromonospora sp. LOL_015 | reverse complement strand
ACGCGTACCCGTTGGACTGCAACGGGTCCGCCACATCCAGCACCGGGTCGGCGGACAGGAACCGGCCCACCACCGGGTCGTACAGGCGGGCACCCAACGGGGTGTAGCCGGACGCCTCGTCCGGGGTCGCGCCGAGGAACCCGGCCCGGGTCTTCAGATTCGTGGCCAGCACGTCGACCGCGCGGGGGTTACCGAACGGATCCCGCTTCAGGATCCGTACCGGCATCCCCGACAGGGTCGAACCGACCTCCGCGTACGGGCTGCCCTGATGATCGG
>NZ_JBHMIO010000226.1:0-277 GCF_048060275.1 Micromonospora sp. LOL_015 | reverse complement strand
GCGATGCCCGAGTTCGCCGACGTCGGGTTGGTGTTCGACGCCACGTCGGCCGGCGCGCACCAGCGCAACAACGAGATCCTGCAGGCGCACGGGAGGACCGTGGTCGACCTGACCCCGGCCGCGATCGGCCCGTACGTGGTGCCGCCGGTCAACCTGGACGCGCACCTGGCCGAGCCGAACGTCAACATGGTCACCTGTGGTGGGCAGGCCACCGTGCCGGTCGTCGCCGCCGTCGCGGCGGTGGCCCCGGTGGCTTACGCGGAGATCGTCGCGTCGA
>NZ_JBHMIO010000225.1:0-279 GCF_048060275.1 Micromonospora sp. LOL_015 | reverse complement strand
AGACCGACCGGATCGCCACCCCGGGTCCCACCCCCGGCGTCGACCTGTGGTGGTCGGCCAAGCACAGGAACCACGGCGGCGACATCCAGGTCCTGACCGCCCCGGACGGCTGGCCGCTGTGGACCTCGCCGGTACGCCCCGGCCGGGAACACGACACCAGCTGCCTGCGTGCCCACCCCGGCCTGCTGACCACCCTCACCGAGATCCGCGAGAACGTACGGACCCTGGCCGACCTCGGCTACGAGGGCGAAGCCGACACCATCGCCGTCGCGTTCAAGA
>NZ_JBHMIO010000224.1:0-283 GCF_048060275.1 Micromonospora sp. LOL_015 | reverse complement strand
TCGCTGCCCGCGCGGGCGTTGTCGAGGCGACGTTGCGTGACCCGGACTTCCCCGACGAGCCGGGTCGGCTGCCGTCGTCGGGGTTGACGTTGCCCCGGCAGTGGCAGCCGGGCATACCCGAGCGGGATCGGCTGCGGTGGGAAGCTGCGGCGCTCACCAACCGGCCGCAGTAGCAAGCCGCCGCCACCCGGCGACCCGGGCCGGCTGCTCGGCCGGTTGTGCGCGCTCGCCGACCAGTTGCACGTCGACCTGGTCCTCGAAGTCCGGCCCAGCTCCATCGGGC
>NZ_JBHMIO010000223.1:0-293 GCF_048060275.1 Micromonospora sp. LOL_015 | reverse complement strand
CGTTTTCGCTTTCTGCCAGGCCCTGATCGCGGAGAAGGTACGTTCGACGGCCTTGACGATCCGGCCGAACGCTTTGAACATCTTGAAGGCGGGCACGAACTCGGTGACCAGGTCGACGCAGGACCACACGTCGCCGCCGAAGCAGCCCAGCGCGGCGTCGAGGCCGATGAACTCCTTCAACACGTCCCACGCCACCGACAGGATGACCGACCTCATCGACCGGCCCGCGGCCGACTGGGCCTGGGCGACCTGCGCGGTGGACAGACCCGCACCGGCCAACGCCGCCGCCCGCT
>NZ_JBHMIO010000222.1:0-297 GCF_048060275.1 Micromonospora sp. LOL_015 | reverse complement strand
TCTACCGGAGACCTCGCTGTTTACCGGGCAGCGACACGCCGAAAGTCGTCACCCGCCCACGTCCGACTTTGATACACGCCCTAACCGGCTGCCGCGTAACGCCGCACCTGTCTCGCCACACGATCGATGTCACAACCGCCCAGGTTGACTGCTGACCCAGCGCCTCCACGTCCGCATCTGGACGAAGCGCGACCGCCTACTAGGGCAGCCGTACTTCGTGACCTGACCGGTGCGGTGGGGTGTGGACGGACAGGATGTGCGGCGACGGAGACGGCCACCGCATGATCGTCCGGTGTT
>NZ_JBHMIO010000221.1:0-297 GCF_048060275.1 Micromonospora sp. LOL_015 | reverse complement strand
GGACGAGCCGTTGCCGCCGACCGACGCCGAGGTGGGGATCGATCTGGGGCTGACGCACTTCGCGGTCATGCCGGACGGCACGAAGGTGGCCGCGCCCAGGTTCCTGCGCCGCGCTGCCCGCAGGCTCAAGCGGCTGCAGCAGGCCCTGTCGCGTAAACAGCGGGGCAGTAACCGCCGTAGGGAGGCTGTTGTGAAGGTCGCCAGGGCGCACGCCCGGGTGGCCGACACCCGGCGGGACTGGCAGCACAAGCTGTCCACGACGATCATCCGTGAGAATCAAGCGGTGTACGTCGAGGA
>NZ_JBHMIO010000220.1:0-304 GCF_048060275.1 Micromonospora sp. LOL_015 | reverse complement strand
GCCGGGGCCGACCTGACCGACGTCGACACGGTTCCCGACGCGTTCGACAGGCAGGGTCTGCCGGTCGTCCACCTCGCGAGGGTGGTCGGGTACACCGTGCCCGACCGGGTCGGTAACGGCACCGGCGAGGTCGTCACCCTGATCACCAGCATCGTCGACCCCCACGACGCCCGCGCCGACGAACTCGCCGCCGCGTACCACGAACGCTGGGAGGAGGAAACCGGCAACGACCAGCTCAAGACCCTGTCCCGCACCGGGTTTGATGGAGACATCGAAACCTGGGAGGAACACCAGCGATGCCCGC
>NZ_JBHMIO010000219.1:0-304 GCF_048060275.1 Micromonospora sp. LOL_015 | reverse complement strand
CCGCCGCACCGCGAGATGGCTTCCAGGACGGCGGGGTGCTGCAGTTTCGGGCCGAGGACGCGTTCCAGGGGTGGGTGGATCTGGGTGAGCAGGCCCCGGATGCGGTTGGCGACGCGGGTGACCTCGCCGGCGAGGTCGTCGTCGTAGCCGACCATGACCTCCAGTTCGGCGAGGGCGTCGTCGCCGGTGTCGACCCTGCGCAGGGTGTGGGGCAGGGTGCGGGCGGCGTCGGCGATGACGTACGCGTCGCGGGCGTCGGTCTTCGCGGTGCCGGGGTGCAGGTCGGCCAGCCGGCGCATGACCA
>NZ_JBHMIO010000218.1:0-312 GCF_048060275.1 Micromonospora sp. LOL_015 | reverse complement strand
TCCTCGAACTCAAGTCGACCGTCAACACCATGGTCGACCAGCTCTCCTCCTTCGCCGACGAAGTCACCCGGGTCGCCCGCGAAGTCGGCACCGAAGGCAAACTCGGCGGCCAGGCACAGGTCAAGGGCGTCTCCGGCACCTGGCGCGACCTCACCGACAACGTCAACTCGATGGCCTCCAACCTCACCGGCCAGGTCCGCAACATCGCCTCGGTCACCACCGCGGTCGCCAAGGGCGACCTGTCCCAGAAAATCACCGTCGACGCACGCGGCGAGATCCTCGAACTCAAGTCGACCGTCAACACCATGGTCG
>NZ_JBHMIO010000217.1:0-326 GCF_048060275.1 Micromonospora sp. LOL_015 | reverse complement strand
CCGCGTCTCCCACCTCGCTGCACTCGCGACCAGGTAACCAGCACAATTCGCCAGCGGAGTCCGAGCAGGCCGCCCTCAAGTGCGTCTACCTCGCCGTGATGAGCCTCGACCCGACCGGGCAAGGCCGCAAACGCTGGGCCACCCGCTGGAAGAGCGCACTCAACGCCTTCGACATCACCTTCGACGGACGCCTGTCCGCCGGCCGCAAGTAGAAGATCAACCAACCCCAGTTACACCGTTAACTTGACAGACCCCAACCTGGCTCCAATGCTGCGTAGCTTGAGTTGATCTTGGGGTGTGGCCTGCGGTTGTGTGGCTGCTGTCGG
>NZ_JBHMIO010000216.1:0-326 GCF_048060275.1 Micromonospora sp. LOL_015 | reverse complement strand
ACGGCGACGGCCTGGATCTCGATGAGCAGGTGCGGGTGCGGCAGTTGGTGCACGGCGACGGTGGTGCGGGTGGGTCCGGTGTGGTCGAAGTGTTCGGCCCAGACCTGGTTGTAGCCGCCGAAGTCGTTCATGTTGACCAGGTAGGTGGTGACCGAGACCAGATCGGTCAGGTTGGCGCCGGCGGCGGCGAGCAGGTCGGCGATGTTGGCGATCACCGCGCGGGTCTGTTTGCGGATGTCGAGTTGGGTGGTGCCGTATTCGTCGACGGTGGCGCCGGCGATGGTGTTGTCGGGGCGGCGGCTGGAGGTGCCGGAGACGAAGATGAA
>NZ_JBHMIO010000215.1:0-330 GCF_048060275.1 Micromonospora sp. LOL_015 | reverse complement strand
ACTGGCAGCACAAGCTGTCCACGACGATCATCCGTGAGAATCAAGCGGTGTACGTCGAGGACCTGTGTGTCGTCGGTCTCGGCCGGACCCGGCTGGCGAAGTCCGTCCACGACGCCGGATGGTCGTCGTTCGTCGCCATGCTGGAGTACAAGTCGGCGAGGTACGGACGCACGTTCGCCCGGGTGGACCGGTGGCTCCCGTCCACCCGGATGTGCTCGGACTGCGGGCGGATCAACGAGCGGATGGCGTTGGACGTGCGGTCGTGGGTGTGTCCGTGTGGCGGTCACCACGATCGGGACGTCAACGCGGCGATCAACATCAAGGCCGCCG
>NZ_JBHMIO010000214.1:0-330 GCF_048060275.1 Micromonospora sp. LOL_015 | reverse complement strand
CGGCGCGTCGGTCCCGTAGTCGCACGAACAGGGCGTGGTACTTGCGGTGCAGCTTGTCGGTTCGGTCGGCGGTGGCCTCGGCGCCGAGCACGACGGCCGAGCGCAGCAGGTGGGTCTGTTCGGCCAGGTCGGCCGGGTCGGGTTCACCGCCGTCGGCGCGGGCCGTGACCGTCAGGCGGTTCAGTCGCCGCAGGGCGTCGATGGCCTGGCCGGCGAGGTCGGCGACCTGCCCGGTGGCGGTGTCGACCACGTAGACCAGTTCGCGTAGGACGTGGGCGTTGCACAGGGCGTGGACCGCGTCGGTGTAGGTGTCGTACGGGGCCCACGCGT
>NZ_JBHMIO010000213.1:0-341 GCF_048060275.1 Micromonospora sp. LOL_015 | reverse complement strand
GCAGTTTCGTGGTCCGTCCGCCACGGGAACGCCCCAACGCGTGGTCGTCGGGTTCCGACCCGGTACCGCCGGGTGGCTCGGCCTGCAGATCCCCCTTTTACGCGCTCCGGCCGCGTGCTGGTGCGCTCGGCTGATCGTGGAGTCCACGGACACGTCCCAGACGATCCGTCCCGCCGCGTCGGCCAGGGCCTGCAACGCGGTCAGGATCCGTGCCCAGGTCCCGTCGCGCTGCCACCGGCGGAACAGGGCGTACGCCGCCGCCCAGGAGCCGTAGTGGTCGGGGATGTCCCGCCACGGGGCGCCGGCCCGGGTCCGCCACCGGATCGCGTCGATGAGCTGCC
>NZ_JBHMIO010000212.1:0-343 GCF_048060275.1 Micromonospora sp. LOL_015 | reverse complement strand
CCAGGTTGTTCGCGACGATGGTGTCGCCGGTGGCGAAGAACGCGACGAGCCGGGACACCAGGTGCTGCTCGGCCGGCGACAGTCTGGCCAGGTCCGGCAGGTCGGAGTGCAGGTCGACCTCCTCCACCGTCCAGGTGTTCTTGATCGCGTCCCGGAACCGGTCGAAGAACTGCGGGTAGCGCATCGGCCGCAGGGTCAGGTCCATGCCGGGGTCGAGCAGCAACTGCCGCCGACCGGCGGCGGTCGCGGTTGGGATTGCGGTTGCGTTGCTGGTTTCGGGGGCGGTGGTCACTGGCAGGCCTCACAGGTTTCGGGGTTTTCCAGGGAGCAGGCCGACGCCTCG
>NZ_JBHMIO010000211.1:0-347 GCF_048060275.1 Micromonospora sp. LOL_015 | reverse complement strand
GGTCGGCCCGGCGGTCGGCGCGATGCCGACGGTGGCCTGCTGGATCCGGGTCGCCGGGCGCGACCGCAGGTAGTAGGTGGTCTTCAGCCCGGACTTCCAGGCGTACAGGTACATCGAGGACAGCTTGCCGATGGTCGGCGCGCTGAGGAACAGGTTCAGCGACTGCGACTGGTCGACGTACGGCGCACGGGCGGCGGCCAGGTCGATCAGCGCCCGTTGCGGCAGCTCCCATGCGGTACGGAACAGCTCCCGCACATCGGCGGGCAGGTCCGCGAGGCCCTGCACCGACCCCTCGGCCCGCTTGATCTGCTCCCGGACCGGTGCCGTCCACAGCCCGCGCGCCTTCA
>NZ_JBHMIO010000210.1:0-348 GCF_048060275.1 Micromonospora sp. LOL_015 | reverse complement strand
GCGTACGAGGCACGGATCGCCGGGCTCGGCTCGGTGCGGACCAGATTCAGCGCGGAACCGGCCGACCGGTCGGCCGACGGCGAGTCAGGGGAGGGGTCGTGATGGGTGTCGGGGTCGCGGTGATCGGGTCGGGCAACATCGGCACCGACCTGATGATCAAGGTGCGGCGGCTGTCGGAGTCGCTGCGAATGGTGGCGATGGTCGGCATCGACCCGGAATCGGACGGGCTGGCCCGCGCCCGCCGCCTCGGCGTGGCCACCACCGCCGACGGCGTCGACGGCCTGGTGGCGATGCCCGAGTTCGCCGACGTCGGGTTGGTGTTCGACGCCACGTCGGCCGGCGCGCACC
>NZ_JBHMIO010000209.1:0-354 GCF_048060275.1 Micromonospora sp. LOL_015 | reverse complement strand
CATCAGGAGTCGCGCTCGTCCCGCAACTCAGCCGATGTCCGATTTTCAACACGGACAGAACGACTCAAGCCGGAACAACGCCGGGGCCGTGGCCAACGCCGCGTGCAACGCCGGTGTGGTGGTGCAGACGAGGTCATCGTCGGTGAAGGGCAGGCTGGTGCCCTGTGGCCCGCAGGTTTCGAGGGCTTCCCGTTCCGCTTCGGGCTCACCGGGGGGCTCGGCGGCGCCCGGCCCGGCACGCGGTCCCAAACCCAGGCGGGCATGTTGCGGAAGATCGGGTCGCGTGCCCAGGTCTAGACGAGTAGTTCCGAAGTCAGGGGTCGATGTCCGGGCATGAGGAGAGGGCATCCAAGA
>NZ_JBHMIO010000208.1:0-355 GCF_048060275.1 Micromonospora sp. LOL_015 | reverse complement strand
CGGGTCTGGCGGTCGACCAGGTGCCCGCGGCGAGGTGTCCGGCGGCGCGGGTGAGGTTGTGCGTGATCGCGGCGCGGGTCAGCCAGGCGTCGTCGGCGCTGAAGTGTCCGGAGGGTAGGTGGGCGAGGGGCCCGGCGATCAGGTCGGCGTTGACCTGCTCGATGATCGCGTGTTGCCGGTGCTGGGCTTCGGCCTGTACGAGGGTGTACGGGCTGTCGGTGAACACGGCGTGGTACCGGTAGGTCGGCAGGAGTTCGTCCTGGCCGGGGATCTGTTGCGGGTCGTCGCGACGGACGCGGCGGACGATCAGCCGGGCGGTCGCCTCGTGTCGGGTGCCGGCGAACGCGGTGTACGT
>NZ_JBHMIO010000207.1:0-361 GCF_048060275.1 Micromonospora sp. LOL_015 | reverse complement strand
ACCGCCTGACCCACCTCGCGCGCTTGCGGTATTCCAAGGTCCCACGCACCTATCCAGTCACCGTCCAGGAACCGTACGGATCCTGTTCGCCTTCGACCCTTGGCGTTCCAGCGTCCTGCTCGTCGCCGGCGACAAAACCGGCCGGTGGAACGAGTGGTACACCGACGCCATCCCACTGGCCGAACACCGCTACGAGATCTACCTGAAGGAACGCGCCGAGCAGGAAGGGGAACCGTGATGGGCTACACGCGCTGGAGTGACGTCCGGAGTGCCTACGTCGAACGGGCCGGTGGCGAGGAGGCGGTCGAGGCCGGCAAGCGGGAACTGCTGGCCACCGTCGTCGGGCACCGCCTCGCCGAGG
>NZ_JBHMIO010000206.1:0-368 GCF_048060275.1 Micromonospora sp. LOL_015 | reverse complement strand
GCCAGTTGCGGTGCACGGTCCGGCCACGCAGGTCGGTGACGGTGAGCACCGCGCCGCGTCGGACCTGGCGGGTGCCGTAGCAGTCCAGGCAGTACGGCGGGTCGGGCCGGTCGGCGCACCGGGTGCAGGGTGGGCGGGGATCGCCTCGCCCCAGTGTTTCGGGTGCGGTGGTTCCCAGCCGCGGACGAACGTGCCGGCGGTGTCGGCGGGTCGCAGGCTGGTTTGCCACCAGTGCCGGTTACGCCAGATGGCCTGCGCCCCACCGTGCTGCTCAGCATCGGCGATCATGCGGCGTTCGACCTGGTCCAGGTCGTGGCCGCCGGGGTGCCCGTCCAACCCGACCGGTATCGCACGCCCGGTGAGGGCGG
>NZ_JBHMIO010000205.1:0-371 GCF_048060275.1 Micromonospora sp. LOL_015 | reverse complement strand
CGTGGCCGCCAGCGGGGACAAATGCCGGCCGCCTACGGGGAGATCAGAAAGACCGTTGACAGTGGATATGAGGGGGTATCTGGTCGGTGTCGGTCATGTCACCGGGTCGCTTCACTCGGCGGCGTCCGGTATGAGCGCGGCGGCGACTTCTTCGTCGGTCATTGCCGCGATCTGGGCATGCACCATCGTCTCGACTGTCGTGGCATGCTCGGCTAAGGTTGGCCGCTCGTACAGCGTGGTGAGCGGGACCTCGACACCGAACCGATTCCGCATTCGGGCCGCTACCCGGGCTAGCGCGAGCGAGTGGCCGCCTAGGGCGTGTATCAAAGTCGGCCGTGGGCGGGTGACGACTTTCGGCGTGTCGCTGCCCG
>NZ_JBHMIO010000204.1:0-372 GCF_048060275.1 Micromonospora sp. LOL_015 | reverse complement strand
GCCTCGCCTGGCTGCACTCCGCCTCCACACCCACCGACGTGCTCCTCACCGCGCACCGCCGGCGCGGCACCGCCGGAATGGACGACACCGGCGTGCTACCCGGATACACCGGCACCGCCGTACACGACGCGTGGGCCCCGTACGACACCTACACCACCGCCCGGCACGCCCTGTGCAACGCCCACGTCCTACGGGAACTGGTCTACGTGGTCGACACCGCCACCGGGCAGGTCGCCGACCTCGCCGGCCAAGCCATCGACGCCCTGCGGCACCTGAACCGCCTGACGGTCACGGCCCGCGCCGACGGCTGCGAACCCGACCCGGCCGACCTCGCCGAACAGACCCACCTGCTGCGCTCGGCCGTCGTGCTCG
>NZ_JBHMIO010000203.1:0-378 GCF_048060275.1 Micromonospora sp. LOL_015 | reverse complement strand
CCCGCACCGGCCGGTCCTGCAGCGGCCGGACCAGGTCCTCGGCGGCGTCCATCAGCGCGAAGGTGTCGCAGCCGTGTTTCCAGCCGTGCAGGTCGGCGACGGCGGTGAAGACCTCCAGGGGGGCGTTGCCGGCTCCGGCGCCCATCCCGGCCAGGGAGGCGTCGACCCGGGTGGTGCCGTGCCGCACGGCGACGACGCTGTTGGCCACACCGAGGGACAGGTTGTGGTGGGCGTGAATGCCGATCTGGGTGCCCGGGTCCAGGACCTCGCGGTAGGCGTCGACCCGGGCGGCGACATCCGTCATCAGCAGCCGGCCACCGGAGTCGGTGACGTAGACGCAGTGCGCCCCGTACGACTCCATCAGCTTGGCCTGCCGCG
>NZ_JBHMIO010000202.1:0-386 GCF_048060275.1 Micromonospora sp. LOL_015 | reverse complement strand
GTGGCCGACGAGTTGGATCGCCGGTTCGATGATCTGGTGGCTGCTGAGGTGGCGGATACCGGTAAGCCGGTCGGTCAGGCCCGGACCCTCGACGTTCCGCGTGGGGCGGCGAACTTCCGGGCGTTCGCGGAGATCGCTGCGACGGCGCCGACGGAGTCGTTCACGACGGTCACGTCGTCGGGTGGTCGGGCGTTGAACTACGCGGTCCGTAAACCCGTCGGCGTTGTCGCGGTGATCGTGCCGTGGAATCTGCCGCTGTTGCTGCTGACGTGGAAGGTGGCTCCGGCGTTGGCGTGCGGTAACGCCGTGGTGGTGAAGCCGTCGGAGGAGACGCCGGCGTCGGCGACGCTGCTGGCGGAGGTGATGGCGGCGGCGGGCGTACCGGA
>NZ_JBHMIO010000201.1:0-395 GCF_048060275.1 Micromonospora sp. LOL_015 | reverse complement strand
CGGCGGTGCGCGGTGAGGAGCACGTCGGTGGGTGTGGAGGCGGAGTGCAGCCAGGCGAGGCGGCCGTCGACGCGGATGCCGGTCTCGTCGAAGTGCGCGACCGGCGCGTTCTTGATGCGGTCGCGGATGACGGGGAGCACCGTGTCGATGACGCCGAGGGCGGTGCGGGTGACCCAGGCGGTGATGGTGGCCGCCGCGACGGGCAGGCCGAACAGGTCACGGATCGCGTCGGCGGTGCGGCCGATGGACAGGAACTGTCCGTGGAGCAGGTAGACGCCGATCGCGGCGATCCGTGGTCCGTAGACGGTGGGCGCGGTGGCCCCGGCGGGTGTCGCGGCGGTGGTGTGGTGCCCGCACGGGCAGGCGACGGTGACGATCTGGTGCTCGGTCACCAC
>NZ_JBHMIO010000200.1:0-395 GCF_048060275.1 Micromonospora sp. LOL_015 | reverse complement strand
GGTCAACCTACCAGCCTCCACAGCAGACAGCACCACCGGGATCAGGAACCTATCCAGTCACGATCCAACTATGACGGTATTCGACTTCGTTGCCTACGCTGCCTGGATGAGGGGAATGTCGGCGCGCGCATGGGACGCCGCCATAGACGAGGTGCTGCAAATGGTCGACCTCGCCGACCAACGCCGAAAGCGGATGGGCAAGCTGTCGGGCGGAATGCGGCGCCGAGCGGGCATCGCCTGGGCGATCGTGGGCAGACCGTATCTAGTGCTTCTCGACGAGCCGACCGTCGGCCTAGACCCGCGACAACGGCTACATTTTCGTAAGATCATCTCTGGGCCACTGACCTAAACTTTGGTCGTTTTGTTGGCAATACTGCTGGTTTTGGGCTGGGTGC
>NZ_JBHMIO010000199.1:0-401 GCF_048060275.1 Micromonospora sp. LOL_015 | reverse complement strand
GCAGCTCCCGCGAGATCGTCGACGCGTCACGACCCACCGCCCGACTGATCTCCCGCACACCTTTGCCCTGCGCTTTGAGCAGGGCGATCTCCTCACGCTCGGCGAGCGATAGATACCGACCCGACAACGGCTCAAGCGACAAAGGCGACATGCCGCCACCCTGACGGAACCAGCGAAACCCCACCGGCTGCGACACGCCACACGCCGCTGCGGCCTCCTCGCTCGACAGGCCCTCAGCGATCCGCCGCCAGAACTGCCGCCGCACCTCCCGGTGCTCGTTCACACCCGGCCGACCCGGCGACCGCATCGCCGGCCTGCCCGTCACCGCCGTGGTCCAGCCCGGAGGTCTTCCCATGGCACACCCCTTCGTCGAGGTGTTGCGACGACCCCTGGAATCCGCC
>NZ_JBHMIO010000198.1:0-408 GCF_048060275.1 Micromonospora sp. LOL_015 | reverse complement strand
ACTGGCAGCACAAGCTGTCCACGACGATCATCCGTGAGAATCAAGCGGTGTACGTCGAGGATCTGTGTGTCGCCGGTCTCGGTCGGACCCGGCTGGCGAAGTCGGTGCACGACGCGGGATGGTCGTCGTTCGTCGCCATGCTGGAGTACAAGGCGGCGAGGTACGGGCGTACGTTCGCCCGGGTGGACCGGTGGCTCCCGTCCACCCGGATGTGCTCGGACTGCGGCCGGATCAACGAGCGGATGGCGCTGGACGTCCGGTCGTGGGTCTGTCCGTGTGGCGGTCACCACGATCGGGACGTCAACGCGGCGATCAACATCAAGGCCGCCGGGCAGGCGGACGTCAACGACCGTGGAGCGCGGGTAGGACCGGGACCCGTCCCGGCACCGCGCGGTGAAACGGTAACCC
>NZ_JBHMIO010000197.1:0-408 GCF_048060275.1 Micromonospora sp. LOL_015 | reverse complement strand
ACACATCTTGACCGTTCCGGACACCACGCCCGGTGATCAGAGCCTTACCCGGAAAGGCTCAATGACCAGAGGAAGTTGATGAGCGTCGTCATTGATGGTTTGGCACAAGGATATGGTTTATCCACTATCATCGATGGCCTGAGTGCCACGCTGAACCCGGGGATCACAGCGCTACTCGGGCCAAACGGTGCGGGCAAGACCACCCTGCTGCGGACCCTCGCCACGATTATGCCGCCCCGCAACGGGTCGGTTCGTGTAGGTGATGTGGTGGTCGACCGCGAGCGGCAGGCCCGAGCTGTCCGAGAGAGGATCGGCTACCTACCACAGGACTTCGGCTTCGATCCAACGTGACTGGATAGGTGCGTGGGACCTTGGAATACCGCAAGCGCGCGAGGTGGGTCAGGCGGT
>NZ_JBHMIO010000196.1:0-410 GCF_048060275.1 Micromonospora sp. LOL_015 | reverse complement strand
ATCTTGACCGTTCCGGACACCACGCCCGGTGATCAGAGCCTTACCCGGAAAGGCTCAGTGATCAAGGTTTAGAGCGACCGGCACTGGACTACACCGGTGTCGGTAAGCACCCCACGCCGCGCTGCCCCCAGCCGGCCCGCAGCCTGTTCCGGCAGGCCGCTGACCGGGTCGCCGAGTTGCCGCAGCCGCTACTGGCCGCCGCCGACGCGCGTCGGCATCCGGTGCTCGGGGTCCGCGTCGCGCCGGGCCGCGACACGCTGCGCCGGGTGATCGAGGCGGTCGACGCAGCTATGGTGGACCGCCTCGTCAGCGCCTGGCTGGCCACCCGACTCGCTCCACCGGCCGGCGGGTGCGGGCTGGCGGTGGACGGCAAGACCGTCCGCCACTCGGGCGGACCGGACGGGGTCGAC
>NZ_JBHMIO010000195.1:0-422 GCF_048060275.1 Micromonospora sp. LOL_015 | reverse complement strand
TCGGCCCCTGGCAGCCGGTCCCCGACGAAGTCGACAACCTCGGCGTACTCCTCGACATCGACGGACACACCGTGCAGACCGGATCCACCGCCGCGATCCTCGGCGACCCCCGCCGCGCCCTCGCCGCCGGCATCGCCCTCGCCGACCAGCACGGCCCGGCGCTCCAAGCCGGGTGGATCTTCCTGGCCGGCGCGGCCACCGCCGCCGTCCCCCTCCCACCCGGCGCGCACGTGCGGGCCACCGTCCAAGGGCTCGGCACCGCCGCCTTCACCACCACCGGAGGTACGCGGTGACCGCGCACCTGGTCGCCGGCAAAGCCACCCCACGCGGCAAGTTCCCGCACGTCAAGGTCGCCGGCGGGTTCATCTTCGTCTCCGGCACCTCCAGCCGCCGCCCCGACAACACCATCGCCGGCGCCACCG
>NZ_JBHMIO010000194.1:0-426 GCF_048060275.1 Micromonospora sp. LOL_015 | reverse complement strand
TAAGTTGATCTTGGTGGTGGCTGGACCCGGTAGATGTGGATGGTCGCTGGCCGGTCGTGGCGGATGCTGGCCGGTTCGTTGGGTTTCTTGACCCGGTACTGGTTGTGGCGGGCTCGTTTGACCGCTCGGGGGCAGGTGCGTTCCCTGCGTTCGGGGATCATGAGATCGGCGATCCGGGTCAGGTGGACCGGTAGCTGGTCAGTCCAGTCCTGAGGGGGGAATGTCCGCCGTGCCGGTGGCGGTGCGGCGGATCAGGCGTAGGACCCTGGTGAACGATATCCGGTCGGGGTCGATGTCGGCGGCGGCTGACGCCTCGGCGATCAGCGCGGTGATCGCGTGGTGGACGATCAGGTAGGCCCGGATCTCCTGATGGACCAGGTCCGGCAGGCGGGAACGCAGGACCCGGCCGGGGCCGCGTAGGTGGGT
>NZ_JBHMIO010000193.1:0-431 GCF_048060275.1 Micromonospora sp. LOL_015 | reverse complement strand
GGTCACCCGCACCATCTCCGATGGCACCCGCCACCGGCGTCGACTTCCCCGGCGCGGCCACGGTGTTCCGGCTCCGCCGTGACGTGTACGCCCCGGACGGGCAACGGATCAGCAAACAGATCGTCCACGGCATCACCAGCCTGACCAGCGCGGGGGCCGAGATCGCCAGACATGTGCGCACCCACTGGTGGATCGAGAACAAGGTCCACTGGGTCCGTGACGTCCTGTTCGGCGAGGACACCCACCACGCCTGGCTCGGCGGCGTCGCCCACGCCATGGCCGCCCTGCAAAACCTCACCATCGCCCTGATCCGGCTCGCTGGACACTCCAGGATCAAGCAGGTGATGGAACGTCACCACGCCGACAAGATGCTCATCCCGGCCCTGCTCAACGCATCGCAACCATGATCAACTGACTTTGCTTTAGCTCTG
>NZ_JBHMIO010000192.1:0-431 GCF_048060275.1 Micromonospora sp. LOL_015 | reverse complement strand
GAAGTGCGTCAGCCCCAGATCGATCCCCACCTCGGCGTCGGTCGGCGGCAACGGCTCGTCCGTGGCCGAGACGACGAACGAGGCGAAGTACCTACCGGCGGCGTCCCGGATGACCGTCACGGACGACGGGTCCGACGGCAGTGTCCGGGACCAGCGGACCGCCAGGTCGCCGATCCTCGGCAGCCGCAGACGACCGTTGTCCAGCACCGTGAACCGGGAATTGCGGGTGAAACGGATGGCCCGCCGGTTGTCCTTACGGGACCGGAACCTCGGCGGCGCCACCATGCGGCCCCTGCGCCTGCCCGACACGGAGTGGAAGAAGGTGCGGTACGCGGCGTTCAGGTCCGCGAGGGCCTGCCGCGACACCACCGCCGACACCTCGCCCAGCCACGCCCGCTCCGGAGTCGACTTGGCCCGCGTGATGACCCGCT
>NZ_JBHMIO010000191.1:0-434 GCF_048060275.1 Micromonospora sp. LOL_015 | reverse complement strand
GCGGGCTGGCGGTGGACGGCAAGACCGTCCGCCACTCGGGCGGACCGGACGGGGTCGACGTACAGCTGTTCGCCGCGATGCGCCACGACACCGCGGTGGTCGTCGCCCAGGTGCTGGTCCCGGCCGGCACCACCGAGGTCACCCAGATCCGGGCGTTGCTCGACCACACCGAGATCGCCGGCACGGTCATCACCGCCGATGCCGCGCACCCCAGCGGCGACACCGCCACCTACCTGCGGAACCGAGGCGCGGACTACGTGTTCACCGTGAAGGGCAACAGACCCGCGCTGCTGGCCGCGATCACCGACCGGCTACCGGCCGCGACCCCGGCGACCAGCGCACACACCGACGCCGAACGCCGCAGCGGCTACCGGGTCACCCGCACCATCTCCGATGGCACCCGCCACCGGCGTCGACTTCCCCGGCGCGGCCAC
>NZ_JBHMIO010000190.1:0-441 GCF_048060275.1 Micromonospora sp. LOL_015 | reverse complement strand
GGGGTGCAGGTCGGCCAGCCGGCGCATGACCAGACCGGGCAGGTAGGCCACCTGGTGGCCGCAGGCGCGGGCGACCGCGACGGGCAACGCGCCGATCGAGGCGGGCTGGTCGACCACGGCCAGGATCCGGCCGTGCCGGCCCAGCTTGTCGAACAGTTTCCGCAGCCCGGCTTCGGTGTTGGGCAGGGTCGCGTCGTGCAGCCGCCTGCCGTCGCGGTTCAACGCGACCGCGTGGTGTCCTTCCTTGCCGACGTCGAGTCCGATGAAGACGCCGAACCCGTCGTGCACAGCTTGCCTCCTCACGGCGATGGCGTGGCTCGGCCGCTGGTCACGGCGCCGGACTGCCGGCATCCACGTTACGGAGAGACCTACCCCACGACGGGGTGGCCGGGTCCCTATCAGCGGTCCGCCGACGCCACCCGGCCCGGCGACAACACCCCC
>NZ_JBHMIO010000189.1:0-446 GCF_048060275.1 Micromonospora sp. LOL_015 | reverse complement strand
CTACCGCGATCCCGCCGGACTGCACTGGCGCACACGCGAAACCCACGGCCGTGCCCCGGGCGCTCTGGCGATCACCTCGCCCTACGACCCCGACACGCGCTACAGCGTCAAACGTGGCGCCGGCTGGAACGGCTACAAGGTCCAGATCAGCGAGGGCTGCGATGACGCTCGCCCGCACCTGATCACCTATGTGGACACCGTGCCGGCCACCGAGGCCGACATCGACACCACCGCGCGCGTGCACGAAACCCTGGCCAGACGCGATCTGGCCCCGGTCGAGCATCTGGCCGACTCCGCCTACGTCACCGCCGACGAGATCCTGCACGCGGCAGACCGACACCGTATCGAGTTGATCGGACCGGTCGGTCACGGAAACCAATGGCAGAGCAAGAGTAGCGGCGCCTTCGACACCGACGCGTTCACCATCGACTGGGACACCCTGACCG
>NZ_JBHMIO010000188.1:0-475 GCF_048060275.1 Micromonospora sp. LOL_015 | reverse complement strand
GACTCCGCTGGCGAATTGTGCTGGTTACCTGGTCGCGAGTGCAGCGAGGTGGGAGACGCGGGTGTGGCCCAGGGGTTTGCCGGCCAGCCATGCGTCCGCTCGGGTGAGGTTGATCGCGGTGGCGATCAGGATGTTCTGCACTCGGGTCTTGGCGAGTCCTCGGTAACGGGATCTTCGCAGGCCGAATGCGCGTACGGCTTGGGAGATGGTGCCCTCGATGCCTGATCTGGCCGCGTAGCGTCTGCGCCAGTGCTCGGTCTGCTGGTCGGCGCGCAACGCGCGGAGCAGTTCGTGGTGTTCCCGGGGTCGCAGGGTGAGGGTTCGGGCGGCGGTCTTGGCGCGCGTGCAGCGAGAGCGGACCGGGCAGGGCGTGCAGTCGGTCATGCTGAAGGTGAACATGACGCGGGGTTTGCCGTGTCGGTCGGTCGTGGTGCCTGACCAGGTGTTGCGGTGTCCCTGGGGGCAGACGGCGGTC
>NZ_JBHMIO010000187.1:0-491 GCF_048060275.1 Micromonospora sp. LOL_015 | reverse complement strand
ACACAGTGAGGACCAGTTTCGATGACACTCTCAACGGTGGAGCAGTACGACCCCGGCGTCGATGTCGACGCGGAGGTCGCGGCGTTGACGCGGCGGATCGCCGCTGACGGTCCCCGGCTGCCTCTGGCGGCGGCGGTGCCGGACGAGGCGGCGGCGCGTGAGGCGGCCCGCCGGGCGGTGGCGGATCTGATCGACAAGCAGGCCCTGGACGCGTTGCTGGCCCAGGTCAAGGGTGACGGGCTGCGGCTGACCGGGCCGGGCGGGTTCCTGTCCGAGCTGGTACGTGCCGTTCTGGAACGGGGGCTGCAGGCCGAGTTGACCGAGCATCTGGGCTACGCCCGTCGTGACGCGGCGGGTAACGGCTCGGGTAACTCGCGTAACGGGTCGACCGCGAAGACGGTGCAGACCGAGATCGGTCCGGTCGATGTGAAGGTGCCCCGCGACCGGGCGGGCACGTTCACCCCGATGCTGGTGCCGAAGAACGCCCGCCG
>NZ_JBHMIO010000186.1:0-498 GCF_048060275.1 Micromonospora sp. LOL_015 | reverse complement strand
GCGCATGTAGCCGGAGCAGGTGATCACCCGGCACGACTCGTGGCCGAGCCAGTGTTCGATGGAGTGGATGGACTTGTTCATCTCGTCGGGGAGCCAGCCCTGGTGGCGGCCGGCTTCGGTGGCGTGGATGGTGGCGACGAGGGGGATGTCGAGGTGTTCCTTGAGGGTGACGGCGGTGTGGGTGACGAGCCAGTCGTGGGCGTGGATGACGTCGTATTCGGCGGTCTGGGTGGCGCGGAGTGCGGCGCGGGTGAGGGTGTGGTTGAAGGCCATGGTCCAGGCGAGGAGGCTGGGGGTGGCGAGGGGGAACAGGGGTGGGTCCTCGGCGGCGCGGATGATGCGGACGCCGTCGGCGTATTCCTCGAGGGGGGCGCCGGGGGCGTGGCGGGTGACGACGGTGACCTCGTGGCCGGCGTTGGCCAGGGCGACGGAGAGGGCGTGTACGTGCCGGCCCAGTCCGCCCACCACGACGGGTGGGTACTCCCAGGACAGCATCAG
>NZ_JBHMIO010000185.1:0-509 GCF_048060275.1 Micromonospora sp. LOL_015 | reverse complement strand
GAAGCAGAGAATCATCCGCCACAACTTCCGAATTTAACTCACGGCCAAGTGGTGCACTGCCAATGCTAACCAGACGCTCAACGGCCTTCATGCGCATCAGTCTACCACCGTAATTTTGACAGGCGTTCCATCCGGGTAGCGGCGAAGCCTGTTGCCTATTCGAGCTCCCGCCCCGCCATTGTCACCTCCGTCAATCGGGCGAACGCTAGCACCCGCCCCACCTTCCTGAAACATGGCCGGTGGATACTCGTCAAGTTGCTTGCCCGGAACTTTAGGGTGTCCAGCAAGGGAGGCCGCGCGATTCGCTTTCGCACCAGGCCTATTGATCGTAAGGATGCTGGGGTGCCCGGCCGCTTGAGCATCTTCAATATGTTGTGCCGACTGTGGATGCGTTGATTTGCTGATCGTCACCTCACAAGCGAACTGGTTCGTGTTGTGCACGAGCACTGGGGTGTTGCCGGTGACTACGTGGTACGTGTGGATGTCGTCGATGGTGAGGTTGTGGACCG
>NZ_JBHMIO010000184.1:0-513 GCF_048060275.1 Micromonospora sp. LOL_015 | reverse complement strand
ATAGGTGAAGATCCCCGCGTCCGCAGTACCAGCCGGGAACGTGATCACCACATCAGCCGGACCAGCAGCACCCGGCGGAGTCACCACCGTGATCTCCGTACCAGCCGGATTCACCACGAACCCCGAACCCGCCACGCCATCAAACGTGACACCGGTCGCCCCAGTGAAACCCGAACCAGTAATCGTCACCGTGGTACCACCAGACGTCGGCCCGAAATCAGGATCCAGCCCGGTCACCACCGCACCCGAACCATCAGCCAGATACGTGTACGCCAACGGATCAGTCGAACCACCGGCGGTGGTCACCACCACATCGACCACACCAGGCGCATGCGCCGGAGTCACCGCCGTCAACGACGTACCCGACGGATCCACCACCACATCAGTGGCCGGCAACCCATCAAACGTCACCGACGTGTCACCCGGCACAAACCCCGTACCCGTGATCGTCACCGGCTGACCACCAGACTGCGGACCAGAATCCGGATCAATCGACGACGCCGTCGGCGGCGC
>NZ_JBHMIO010000183.1:0-514 GCF_048060275.1 Micromonospora sp. LOL_015 | reverse complement strand
CACAAGCGACACGCCCGAGTTGATCACACCCCGGCCGTCACGCCACGTTACATAGACAAAGATTGGCTCCGAATCGGCGGACCCCTTTCGGGAAGTCCTCCGGGTTGCTGCCGCTGCGGCAGCGGCGTATCGGCTGGACGCGAAGGTCGAACTCCATGGGCACGAGATCTTTCACGCGGGTGGCGGTTAGGCGGAAGTGCCAGTTCGGGCGCGGGTCGGTGTGTTCGATGACGTGATCGAAGCGGTCGCCGCGCAGGACGTCATGGTCATCGCCCGAGCCATGGAAGTAGTCGGGCAACGTGCCCGCTACCCCCACCCTGACCCGCCGCATACCGTAGTGCTTCAGCACCTGTTGGAGCGGGTCGACGAGTGCGCCATCGAGCACGGTGACTACGCTTTGGTTATCGCTGACGAACGCGCCAGTGGTGCGCGCGACGTTCGACGATCCGAATTTGGTGTCGTGTGCCGGTCTCGTTCCGGTGATGCGCCTGGCCGAGCAGGCCGGTCTGCATGA
>NZ_JBHMIO010000182.1:0-519 GCF_048060275.1 Micromonospora sp. LOL_015 | reverse complement strand
TGTACGGGCGGGCGGTGCGGCCGTCGATCAGCCCTGGCCTGGTTCGCGACCGTTCGTTCGGCGACCGGGTTCGGCGTGGCTGCGACCCGGTCGAGGTGCGGGCGTTTCTGCATGTGGTCGCCGACGAGTTGACCGCGTTGCGCGCCGAACTTGGCTCCACCCGCGAGGAGAACGCCCGGCTCAAGCAGGCGTTGCGGGACTGGCAGTCGCAGCAGTTCGAGCAGTCGCACCGGTTCGGGGCGGGGGTGGCGGCGTGAACGGCGTCGACAAGGTGCCGGCCGGCTCGCCGCACGTGGTCGGGGTCGGCGTGGACCGGCGGCGGGCGCAACGGGTGTTCACCGTGGCGAACCTCGACACCGGGCAGGTGGCCTCGACCAGCCTGGTGCCGGGCTCGTTTACGCCGTTGCCGACGCCGGGTGGGACGTGGTGGTTGCCGTACGCGCCGATCGTCGCCGACCTCGCTGCCCGCGCGGGCGTTGTCGAGGCGACGTTGCGTGACCCGGACTTCCCCGACGAGCC
>NZ_JBHMIO010000181.1:0-527 GCF_048060275.1 Micromonospora sp. LOL_015 | reverse complement strand
GTGGCCGCCAGCGGGGACAAATGCCGGCCGCCTACGGGGAGATCAGAAAGACCGTTGACAGGCACGGGCGTCGGTGGCGTCCAAGGCGGTGTGCATGAGAACTGGATAGTTGGACACTGACTATGCCTCCTCAAGGCACTGGCTCTGCCATCACACCACGAAATCGCCGAGCAAGCATCCTGACATCGACGCGTCCGGAGGGCTCCCCCCGCCCGGCGGCGCCTGGATACGCTCCGTGACGCGCACTTCGCGGCAGAAGAGGGCACGTGATTATGAGAGGGAATGTCAACAGATCTCTGATGATGCCCCATGTCGCAGGGTGCTGCGGCGGGTAGACCGTTGCTCACGGGCATTCGTGACGCCATCATCGGAACATGTTCGACTACCGCTGCCCAGGTTGCAGCGCACCCTGTTCGGTCGCTGACGTTGGACGCGCCGACCAGCCTTGCTCCAATGCCACGTAGCCTAAGTTGATCTTGGTGGTGGCTGGACCCGGTAGATGTGGATGGTCGCTGGCCGGTCGTGGC
>NZ_JBHMIO010000180.1:0-533 GCF_048060275.1 Micromonospora sp. LOL_015 | reverse complement strand
ATAACCATCACCCACATCGACCTACCGAAAGCCAGCAAAAAGGCCAAAGTTTAGGTCAGTGTGGCCGGGTGGCAGTGAAGGGGAAAGTGGCACGTTGCCTGGCGGACCCGTAGTGGGTTGTCCTGGAGTGCCTCAGCGCAGCCTGACAGAGGCCGAGCCGACGGCGTATGCTGACAAGCCGGCGGTCGATGGAGCGAACCGGGAATCTCTACCTTCAGGAAGAACCGCCTCCTGCCATGGTATTTATGGGTGTCCGACCCGGTAGTGTCCGCTGCCTTCATGCTTCGCGTCCTACGTAAAATGCTGACTCAGCAAACGATTCTCGCACTCGAGGAGGCTGGTGAAGTACTGCTCGCCCGCAGCTGTCCAGCGTGCCTTATCTTTCAGAATTGTGGTAGTCTTCGAGAGACGGTCAATGGCTTGGTCGCGCCGTTCGTGACATTCGCGAGGAGCATCGGGCTCGGTCGACCAGCACGGCCCCGGCGTTGTTCCTCTATGTCTGACTTGATCATTGTTTGTCAGATGTCGTAGAC
>NZ_JBHMIO010000179.1:0-542 GCF_048060275.1 Micromonospora sp. LOL_015 | reverse complement strand
TTGGCCGACCACCACAGGTCGACGCCGGGGGTGGGACCCGGGGTGGCGATCCGGTCGGTCTCGATCAGGGTTCCGTCGAGCAGGACGTGGTCGTAGCCGGCGGCCTTGGCCGCCAGCAGCGCGCCGTGCAGGCCGGGAGCCTGGGCGGCCAGGACCGTGATGGCCTCGTGCAGGTGGGCGTACCCGGTGGACAGGCTGATCGTGTTGTCGCGGGCCAACTGGCTCATCCGGGTGCCGTCGAGCAGCCAGCGCAGGACCAGCACGGCCTGCCGGAAACAGGTCAACACCCGCCGTCCCCGGCGGGTGCCGCGCCGGAGACGTTCGGCGTGCAGCAGTCCGGAGAGGTGGAACACGGTCTCGTCGCGTACGGGCAGCGTTGCGGTATAGGCGATACTCATGAGCGGCGCGGGACTCCGGGGTCGTGGTCTGTGAGAGGAACACTTCGTACCGGCGTTCCGCGCCCTCACCGTTCATCCCGGCCCACCAGGGCGATTCCCACACATCTTGACCGTTCCGGACACCACGCCCGGTGATCAGAGCCT
>NZ_JBHMIO010000178.1:0-561 GCF_048060275.1 Micromonospora sp. LOL_015 | reverse complement strand
GACCGGGTCGAACTGCACGGCCTGTTTGAGCCGGTAGCCGGGCACGTACCCGGCGACCGACCGGACCATGGCTTCCACCGAGGCGGCTACCTTGCCGGTGTCCACGCCGGCTGGGACCAGGCAGTAGACAGTGTCGCGCATCAGCAGCGGCGGGTCCGCCGGGTTCAGCACGATGATCGCCTTACCCCTGCCGGCACCGCCGACGACCTCCAGGGCGCGGGCGGTGGTCTGGGTGAACTCGTCGATGTTCGCCCGCGTCCCAGGGCCGGCCGAGCGGGACGCGATCGACGCGACGATCTCCGCGTAAGCCACCGGGGCCACCGCCGCGACGGCGGCGACGACCGGTACCGTCGCCTGCCCACCACAGGTGACCATGTTGACGTTCGGCTCGGCCAGGTGCGCGTCCAGATTGACCGGCGGCACCACGTACGGGCCGACCGCGGCCGGGGTCAGATCCACCACCGTCCGCCCGTACGCCTGCAGGATCTCGTCGTTGCGCCGGTGCGCGCCGGCCGACGTGGCGTCGAACACCAACCCGACGTCGGCGAACTCGGGCATCGC
>NZ_JBHMIO010000177.1:0-564 GCF_048060275.1 Micromonospora sp. LOL_015 | reverse complement strand
AGCCTCAATCCGTGGACTCAATAGGACTTGACGGCAGTCATCGACACTTGACGATTATGTCTGGCGGGTAGTGGATGGGGGCGTGTCGGATCTGCTGGCCTGACTGCCAGCTTCCCTCGGTTGTTGCGATCGTGACGGCGTGCGGGTTTCGCGGTGCTGGTCAGGTGCTCGTGGTGCCGGGATGGGTGTTCAGGTTGTGAAGACGGCCACCCAGAGGCGTTGCCAGGCTTGGGCTTTGGGCCAGTGGGCGGGTAGGTGCAGCACGGGGCGGCGTTGTGGGCGGGCCAGGCGGGCGGGAACGTTGACCAGTTCGCGGCGGAGGGTGGCGCCGCGGGCGACGGCGTGGCGGGTGGTGGCGGTGAGCGTGCCCGCGGCGCGGAGCAGGTTGTGGGTGATCGCGGCGAGCACGCTCCAGGCGGCGTTGGCGGCGAATGAGCCGGAGGGCTGGTGGGCCCAGGGTCCGTCGATGAGGTCAGCCCAGACCTGTTCGCAGATGGCGTGGGCGCGGTGGGTGATGTCGGCTTGGGCGACGGGCTCGACGTTGTTGGTGAAGAACGGGTGGTA
>NZ_JBHMIO010000176.1:0-572 GCF_048060275.1 Micromonospora sp. LOL_015 | reverse complement strand
CCTGCCTACTACTTCCAGGTACCCGCATGTCCGGATCTTGGACCCTATTGCCGGTCGCTCTTAAGGAGCTTCGTCCCTACTCGACACGCCAACACGGCGACCACTTGTAGCGTGTCAAAACTCCGTTCTGGTCTGTGTCCAGGCAATTTGGTGCTCGCGTTAGGCGGCCCGGTGGTACTCGTTGATCACACCGTTGAGGCGTCGTCGGCGTCGGACGGGGGCGTCCATCGGAACGACGACGGCAGGGTCGTGGTTGGGCGGCAACTGCTGGCGGCCCTGATGCGGTCTGTGATCATTGAAGTGGTCGAGGTACTCGCCGACCACGGCTCCCGCGTGGCGTTCGTTGTAGATCAGAATGTGGTCAAGGCACTCCTGTCGGAGGCTGCGGCCGAAGCGCTCGACAAAACAGTTCGCGCGGGGCGTCCGCGGCGGCGTCTTGATCACCCGGATGCCTTCGCTGGTGAAGACCTCGTCGAACGCGGCCGTGTACTTGGAGTCGCGGTCACGGATCAGTGAGGGGCCTCGCGTTTTCCGGACAGTGGTTCGGCCGGTTCTTTCACGCCGCGATTTGA
>NZ_JBHMIO010000175.1:0-574 GCF_048060275.1 Micromonospora sp. LOL_015 | reverse complement strand
CGGGTCCACGCACAGCAGGGCGTGGGGTAGTGCCTCGCGGACGGCGGCGCGGAACGGGGGGCACATGTCGATCGACACGGTGCGGATTCCGGCCAGCCAGGCCGGGTCCCGCTGTTCGAGCCAGGCGGTGACGTCGGCGGTGCGGCGGCCTTCGACCTGGCCGAGTAGGCCCTGTGGTCCGGACAGGTCGGTGAAGCCGGTGTGCCACCTGTCGGCGATCTGCCGTGTCTGGCCGGTGTCCGGGTCGGCGGCCAGTCGGGGACGGCCTCGGCGGACCTCGTCGATCCCGAGGTCGGTGACCGGTTCCGGTTCGCCGGCCAGTACCGGATCGACGGTGGCGGTGAACGCGTCGTGCGCGGTGTGCCAGGACACCCCGTGGCTGGCGGCGACCTCGGCGACGGTGCGCCCGGAGTCGCTGACGGACCGCGCGCAGGACCGTCGCAGTCGGGGCGTCACCCGCGAACGCGTCGGTAGATCGGTCACGGACTCGGTGAAACTCCCCCGTGGACAGTCTTCGTTCAGGCATGACCAGCGCTGTTTCCACCACACCACTCGGATCCGGCGGCTGCCGTAG
>NZ_JBHMIO010000174.1:0-583 GCF_048060275.1 Micromonospora sp. LOL_015 | reverse complement strand
CGTCCGGTGGCGCATCGTCAGGAACAAGTACGGCCGTCGGGGCCGTAAGACCGACCCCGAGTACGGCATCAAACGACTCCTGACCCGCAACCGGGAGGACCTGTCCCCACCACAACTCGCGAAGCTGTGGAACACCATGGCCGACGACCCGACGCTGACCGACCTGCACCTGGCCTGGATCACGAAGGAACACCTCCGCGACCTGCTCGCCCTACGGATCACCCGCAGCCACACCACCCCCGCGCCCAGCCTCGTGCGTGACCACTGGGCCACCCTGCTGACCTGGTGCGCCGACCACGCCCACGTCAACGAGATCGCCGCGTTCGCCCGTACCCTCGACACCTGGCGCGACGAGATCGTCAACGCCGTCCTCACCGGCGCGTCCAACGCCGGCAGCGAAGGCATCAACCGGATCCAGAAACTAGACGCCCGCGCCGCGTTCGGCTACCGCAACCCCGACAACCAACGCCGCCGCGCCCGAACAGCGACCCGACGACCCCGCAAACGATCACCCAACGCAATCAACCGCAATCGACTCTGGGTAACCGGACCACAACACCACCCCGACTAAATGCGAAGACCC
>NZ_JBHMIO010000173.1:0-595 GCF_048060275.1 Micromonospora sp. LOL_015 | reverse complement strand
GTGTGGACGTGGCTGATGGTGAGGTTGTGGACGGTGGCGTGTGGGACGGTCCGGCGGTGGATTGCGGTGATTTGTATCCAGGTGCCGGAGCTGGTGTGGAGCCATTGGCCGGGTTGCAGGTGGGTGGCGTCGATCCACTGGTCGAGTTCGGGGACCCAGAAGGGGTGTCCGTCGGTGGCGGTGATCTGGGCGACACCTGGGTCGCTGTGGCCGTTGGTGGTGTCTGGGTAACCGCCCTTATCGTCGTGCTGGCCGTCGGTGTCGATGGTGATCTCGACGAGGTGTTTGACGCCGTCGCCGGTGATGGTGGCGGTGACGGTCTCGATGCTGGTGGTGCCGGTTTCGGGGTCGGTGGCGATGACCTTGTCGCCGGGTTTGACCTGTTCGATGGGTTTGGTGGTGCCGTCGGCCGTCAGGACCTTGGTGCCGGGGGTGAAGCTGTTGTTCAGCGGGCAGCTGTCGGCGGGTTTGTCTCCGCCGCCGCTGGTGCCGCCGTTGGAGCGGGTGCTGGCGCCGGTGTTGCCGCCGGGTTTCGAGGTGGCCTTGCCGCCCCCGCCTCCTCCTGCGCTGGTCCGGCCGCCGCCTCCGCTGCTGG
>NZ_JBHMIO010000172.1:0-600 GCF_048060275.1 Micromonospora sp. LOL_015 | reverse complement strand
TCAAACTCCTACAGCTCCAACCAGCCTAAACACCAACCCGGCCGACTTTGCCGTGCCCGTGTCACTGAGGCATCAGACCAGTAGCCGGCGCTGGCGTACCTCGTTTGCGTCTGGCTGGCCATGGCTGCGGTGGAGCTGTGGTAGTTCAGGTTGTGCTTGTAGTTGGAGTAGCACCTCTTTAGGGCGCCGTCAGCCGAGGTGCCGTGGCACCAGTCGCCGCCTCCGGCGCTTTCGCAGGCCTGGATGGAAATTCCACCGTTCGACTCGGCTCCGCCGCCAGAGGCGGCCTGAGCCCCGTCAGCAGTCCCCGCGATTACGAGGAAGGCCATCGAGACGCCGGCAGCCAACCGCGATGCTCGAACCTTGAGGGGTGTGCTAATTGTGGACATCGTCAACTTTCCTCCCGTGTTTGACGACCTCGGCCCGAATTACTAAACCCTGTTATACAAATTGTCAGATGTAAATGCACGAGTCAGGTGGTTTTGTTGGGATTGTAGGGTCGTGGTTGGTAATCATTTCTCGTTGACTGACTTTGTCCGCCTAGTAGGGCAGCCGTACTTTGTGACTTGATCATGTGAGTCTGGATCGGTAGTGGTACCA
>NZ_JBHMIO010000171.1:0-604 GCF_048060275.1 Micromonospora sp. LOL_015 | reverse complement strand
CCCGTCCTCAGGTCAGCACCCCACTCACACGGGGTGTCTCACACCATCCTGACCAAGAGGGGAAGGCGAGGTCTGCTGCTACGGTCCAACCGGCTGACCCGACGCCCTGTGGTCGGCAGCCTGGAGCAGCTCAACCAGGCAGCTGGCAGCTGCGTGTCTGGCCTACCGGGGATGCAAGTGTCGACGACCCGCTGAGACTGTCAACGGCGGACAGTCTTCAGCGCGTCGCCGACAGAGACTTCCAGTCCGCTGTCGACAGGAAGGCCCGCCTACGGTCGCGGGCGATCGGCGTGGACTTCGCCGCCGAGTCCCGCTGCAGGCTGTGCCACCGACGCAGCGGTCCGGCGCATCGCTGAAGTTCGCGACCGCAGGTGGGACGTGAGGCCAGACGATGAACTCTCATGCCGCTGCGCAAGATCAGGGCCAGCTCCCGGGGTCGGGAGATCGTCGCTTCGGCGAAGGTGCCCCCAGATCGGGCTACACGGTGCCACATGACGACCAGTAGTCAGCCTTACACATGCCCCCTCCTCCATCCCACGAGAGCTACCGCGATCCCGCCGGACTGCACTGGCGCACACGCGAAACCCACGGCCGTGCCCCGGGC
>NZ_JBHMIO010000170.1:0-605 GCF_048060275.1 Micromonospora sp. LOL_015 | reverse complement strand
CCTGCGTACGTTCACCCACGGGCACGTACGGCAGTTACAGGCCGCCGCCCGCGACACCCTGTGCTTCGTGGACATCGACTCCATGCTGCGGCGGGTGTACGGCAAGCAGAAGCAGGGCATCGGGTTCGGCCACGCCAAGGTCGGCGGCTACAACGTCTACCCGCGCGGCTACAACCCCCTGGTCGCGACGCTGTCCACCCCGCTGTCCGCGCCGGTGACCGCCGCCACGAGGCTGCGGTCGGGTAACGCCGGCTCGGCCCGGGGCGCCGCCACCATGATCGCCGAGGCCGTCACGACCGCCCGGGCATGCGGCGCTTCGGGGGAGATCATGGTGCGAGCGGACTCGGCGTTCTACGCCAAGACGGTGATCAGCGGCTGCCGGCGTCGTGGCGTGCGGTTCTCGGTCACCTGCCGCATCGACCCGAAGATCCGCGCCGCGTGCGACGGCATCGCCGCCGACCAGTGGGTCGACATCACATATCCGCAGGCCGTCTGGGACGAAGACGCCGGCCGGTGGATCTCCGACGCGCAGATCGCCGAAACCACGTACACCGCGTTCGCCGGCACCCGACACGAGGCGACCGCCCGGCTGATCGTCCGCCGCG
>NZ_JBHMIO010000169.1:0-605 GCF_048060275.1 Micromonospora sp. LOL_015 | reverse complement strand
TTACCGTGCGGTCGAGGCGCAGGCGCGTTGCGACGGGAATCGTCTGCGACCGAAGCCACGTAAGTTGGAGTCTTCGCGGCGGTTGCACGATGTGGTCAACGACGGTTTCGCGGAGAAGTGGTCACCGCGGCAGATCGGCGAGAGGTTGCGGGTGGATCATCCTGATGACCCGGAGATGCGGGTGTCGCACGAGACGATCTACGAGTGCCTGTATCTCCAGGCGCGTGGGGAGCTGCGGACGCAGCTGAAGCTGGCGCTGCGGCGTGGTCGTACGCAGCGGGTGAACCGGTCGCGTCCTGCCGTGGCCAGGGGTTCCATCAAGGACATGGTGAACATCAGCGAGCGGCCGGTGGAGGCCGAGGACCGGGCCGTTCCCGGGTTCTGGGAGGGTGATCTGATCATCGGGAAGGGCAACAGGTCCCAGATCGCCACGTTGGTCGAGCGGACCACTCGTTTCGTCATGCTGGTGCGGATTCCGTTCGACCGTACCGCTGACCGGGTCGCTTTTCTGCTCGCGGCGAAGATGGAGACGTTGCCGGAGTTCATGCGTGGGAGTGTGACCTGGGATCAGGGGAAGGAGATGGCCCGGCATGCTGATTTCACGG
>NZ_JBHMIO010000168.1:0-608 GCF_048060275.1 Micromonospora sp. LOL_015 | reverse complement strand
TGGAAATCTTGGAGGCATACGACCTCACGGGCAGTTACCGTGCGGCGGCTGAGTTGGCTGGGTGTGATCATCACACCGTTGCCCGTTACGTGAAGTTCCGAGAATCCGGGCAGAGTCCCGAGGCGCGGGCGCACCGGGCCCGGCCGATCGATGAGTACATGGGCAAGATCGAGGAACTGGTAGCGCGTTCGGGTGGGCGGGCCCGCGCGGACGTGGTACATCGGCGGATCACGGCGATGGGCTTCGGCGGTGGTGAGCGCACCACGCGACGGGCGGTCGCGGAGGTCAAGGCCCGTTTCGCCGCCGGGCAGCGGCGGGTGTTCCGGCCGTGGATCCCGGAGCCGGGGCTGTGGCTGCAGTTCGACTGGGGTGAGGGGCCGCGTGTCGGTGGACGACGTACGTCGTTGTGGTGCGCGTGGCTGGCCTGGTCGAGGTTCCGGGTGGTGATTCCGACGGTCGACAAGACCCTGCCGACGATCGTGTCTTGTCTGGACAGCACGTTGCGCCGGTTGGGTGGGGTGCCGGCGTATGCGTTGACCGACAACGAGAAGACGATCACCGTCGAGCATGTCGCGGACATCGCGGTGCGCAACCCGGAGATCGTGGCG
>NZ_JBHMIO010000167.1:0-618 GCF_048060275.1 Micromonospora sp. LOL_015 | reverse complement strand
TTGCCGCAGGGCGCGGCGCCGTCGACGGTGACCGTGTCGCAGGACGCGGCGGGCCGCTGGTTCGTGTCCCTGCTCTGCGACGACCGGAGCGAACCGGCCAAGGCCCGGTTGGCGGTGGCCCGGGTTCATGCCCGGATCGCCGACCGCCGCCGCGACCACCTGCACAAGTTGACCGCTCGGCTCGTTCGTGAAACCCAAACGATCGTGATCGAGGACCTGACCGTCCGCACCATGATGGCCGGTCACCGTCTGGCCCGCGCCGTCTCGGACGCGGGCTGGCGGCGGTTCCGCAGCATGCTGGGGTACAAGACCGACTGGTACGGCCGGGACCTGGTGGTCGTGGACCGCTGGTTCCCGTCGACCCGGCTGTGTTCGGGCTGTGGCGTGCTGGCTGACCGGATGCCGTTGGCGGTCCGGTCGTGGACCTGCCGGTGCGGGCAGGCCCATGACCGGGATGTCAACGCGGCCCGGAACATTCTCGCGGAGGGGCTCTCCGTGATTGCCTGTGGAGGCGGTGTGAGACCTCACCGGGAGTTCTCCTCTCGGACGGGGCGGTCGTCGGTGAAACAGGAACCCCCGAGCGCGACCAAGGGGATCCCCGTTCCTTCAGGGCGGGGA
>NZ_JBHMIO010000166.1:0-618 GCF_048060275.1 Micromonospora sp. LOL_015 | reverse complement strand
ACCTGGACGTGCGGTCCATCCTGGTCGAACTCGGCCGCCGCAGGATGGTCGGCGGCCAGGAAGACATGATCACCGACGTCGCCCTCGACCTCGCCGACGCCGCCAACACCGCCCACGGAGGTGCGCAGTGACCACCAGCGCAGACGTCGACCTCGCCGGGTTGGCCGCCCGGCTCGACGAGGCGGCGGTCACCGGCACCCCGATTCCGCAGCTCGCCGACGCCCACCGGGTCGACGTCGACGCCGCCTACGCGGTGCAGCAGGCCCTGATCGCCCGCCGCACCGGCCGGGGCGAACGCCTCGTCGGCGCCAAGATGGGCCTGACCAGCCAGGCGAAGATGGCCCAGGTCGGCGTCGACTCCCCGATCCTCGGCCAGCTCACCGACACCACGCAGGTGCCCGACGGCGCCGCCGTGGACATCTCCAGGCTGATCCACCCACGCGTCGAACCGGAGATCGCCTTCCTCCTCGACCGGCCGCCGACATCCGGGATGCCGTTCACCGACGCGGTCCGCGCCGTCGCCCCCGCGCTGGAGGTCATCGACTCCCGCTACCGCGACTTCACCTTCTCGCTGCCCGACGTGATCGCCGACAACACCTCCGCCGCCCTGTACGTCGT
>NZ_JBHMIO010000165.1:0-620 GCF_048060275.1 Micromonospora sp. LOL_015 | reverse complement strand
CCGGTCACCGCACCCCTGAAAACCAGCTAACCAACTCTCCATCAAACCCGGGGCTTGACAGGGTGCTGATGGTGCCCAAGGTGCGCAGGGTGCGCAGGGCGTGCAGGGCGTGCAGGGTTTCCAGGGTGCGCAGGGTGCCCAGGGTGCCCAGGGTGCCCAGGGTGCCCAGGGCGCGCAGGGTGCTGATGGTGCCCAAGGTGCTCAAGGTGCGCAGGGCGCTCAAGGTGCGCAGGGCGTGCAGGGCTTCCAGGGCGTGCAGGGCTTCCAGGGCGTGCAGGGTTTCCAGGGTGCGCAGGGCGTGCAGGGTGCGCAGGGCGTGCAGGGTGCGCAGGGCGTGCAGGGTGCGCAGGGCGTGCAGGGCGTGCAGGGTGCGCAGGGCGTGCAGGGGGCGCAGGGCGTGCAGGGCGTGCAGGGTTTCCAGGGTGCGCAGGGTGCGCAGGGTGCGCAGGGCGTGCAGGGTGCGCAGGGCGTGCAGGGCGTGCAGGGTTTCCAGGGTGCTGATGGTGCGCAGGGTGCCCAGGGTGCTGATGGTGCCCAAGGTGCTCAAGGTGCGCAGGGCGCTCAAGGTGCGCAGGGTGCGCAGGGCGTGCAGGGTGCGCAGGGCGTGCAGGGTGCGCAGG
>NZ_JBHMIO010000164.1:0-630 GCF_048060275.1 Micromonospora sp. LOL_015 | reverse complement strand
TCGACTTTCCTGACAGGGTAACCTTATTGGCTCCCTGTCCGGAATCCTCGGGGCACCTCAAAGCCACATGATCCCGAGGAAGACCGCACCCGCCGATGCCATCATCACCCACCGAGATTCTGCTGCCGCACCGACCCACCGATACGCCGCTACCGGTAGCGGTCACTGACAGCGAGCAGCTCAGTCTGTTCGTCGCGTTGAGGGCGGTACCCGATCCGCGTGACCCGCGTGGCCGCCGCTATCCCCTGGTCAGCATGCTCGCGGTCGCGGTGTGCGCGGTGCTGGCCGGCGCGTGCACGTTCGCCGCTATCGCCGACTGGGTACGCGACCTGGACCGCGCCGCGTGGGCGAGGCTCGGGTTCACCGACCGGGTCCCCGCCGCGACCACGGTGTGGCGGCTGTTGATCCGCGTCGACGCGCAGGCACTGTCGACGGTACTGGCCGGCTGGCTGCGGGCACGCACCACATCGGACGGCGGGACCGGACGGCGGTGGCGCCTCGTCATCGCCGTCGACGGCAAGGTCGTACGCGGCGCCCGGCTCGCCGACGGACGTCAGGTCCATCTGCTGTCGGCGTACGACACCGGCACCGGGATCGTGCTCGCCCAGGTCCAGATCGCGGCGAAGTCGA
>NZ_JBHMIO010000163.1:0-638 GCF_048060275.1 Micromonospora sp. LOL_015 | reverse complement strand
TCGTCGGGTAGCCCCGGCGCATTGCTGCGCCGGGGCCCCCTCAGAACCGGCCATGCCCGCTTTCCGGGCAACCGGCTCAAGCAAGCCCTGGAGGCTCGCGGGTGGGCGGAAGTGCTGGGCTGCCGTTGCTGGTGGTCCGGCGGTGGCAGTGGGTGTGTATGAGGCGGTTGGCGACGCGTTCGTCCGGTGTTCCCGCTCCCCAGACGGTGACCGCGTGTCTGCGGACCGCTCTGCGGGTGGCGGTGAGCCATTGTTCCCACTCACGTGGGCTTCGCGGCTCGTGGTCGGCGTGCAGCAGCAGGTCTCGGCAGATCGGACACCGGCCGTGCTGGGCTCGCAGGAGCCGTTGCGTGGTGATGTCCACCGGGAGATTGCTGCGGCGACGCCGCAGGGTCCAGTAGTCGGTCAGGGTCGGGTCGTCGGGTGATGCCGTCCCTGCGACCATCCGGTGCCGGACAATCGGAGTCCAGGCGAACTTGCGCAGGTAGTAGCCGGTTTCCCGGCTCCCGAATACCCACCTGTCGCGCCGGGACGAGTTGAACTCGCCGAAGTACCGGGCTACCACCCAGCGTCTCGGCTTGTTCGCGTGGGTGAACCTGGCCCACTTGTAGACCAGTTTCCACGCGTGGGCGTCCAGC
>NZ_JBHMIO010000162.1:0-644 GCF_048060275.1 Micromonospora sp. LOL_015 | reverse complement strand
GGGGGGTGTCCCTATGGGTTGTGTCAAGCGGCGAGGCGGGGTTCGTCCGCCGGTTTGGGCTGGTATGGGCGTTGGGTGCGGAGCATGGCGTGGAGGACGTCGACGCGGCGGCGGGCGAGGCAGATGAGGGCGGCGTTGTGCTTCTTGCCCTCAGCGCGTTTGCGGTCGTAGTAGGCGCGGCTGAGTGGGTCGGCGAGCGCGGCGAACGCGGACAGGAAGAACGCGCGTTTCAGCTGCTTGTTGCCGCCCTTGGGTGGGTGTTCACCCCGGATGCTGGTGCCGGAGCGGCGGGTGACCGGGGCCAGGCCGGCGTAGGCGGCCAGGTGGCCGGGGGTAGGGAACGAGGTGCCGTCGCCGACTTCGAGCAGGATGCGGGCCGCGGTCCTGACGCCGATGCCGGGCATCGAGGTCAGGACCGGGGCAAGAGGGTGCGCATCAAGCATCCCTTCGACCTGTTCGGCGACCTGGTCGCGTTGGCGCAGCAGGTCACGCAGGCTGTCGGCGAGTCGGGGAAGGACGGTCTCGGCGGCGGTGGTGCCGGGGACCACGACGGTCTGCGCGTCGAGCGCGGTGAGGATCTGGTCGACCAGGCGGGCGCCCATGCGTGGCGCGCGGGCCTTGACGATCTCGGTGAGTTTCGCCCG
>NZ_JBHMIO010000161.1:0-666 GCF_048060275.1 Micromonospora sp. LOL_015 | reverse complement strand
CCCGTCACCCGGTCCCTGATCGCCTACGACCACTGACCGGACATCGGAACTACTCGTCTAGGTGGCGTGCGGCAAGCAGGGCAGGACTCGAACCTGCGAAAATGCCTCAACGCGCCGGGCTGTCGAAACATCAACAACCTGACGGACTGGCCGTATGACCTGCGACAAGTTCGCGTCCGTCAGGTGTCGCGCTGACCAGGAAGTTCAGTCGTGAGACCGTTATGTCCGATTGCGTGCCCCCGGCAGGATTCGAACCTGCGACACACGGTTTAGGAAACCGTTGCTCTATCCCCTGAGCTACGAGGGCGCGAACGCCGAGTCTACCGGCCACAGGCGTGCCTGATGTCTGCGGGGAGCGACCCGTAGTGGCGACCCAGCCTGGTGGGTACGCGTCGTGACCGGCCGTTTGGTGGGGTCGCGAAGTGGGTCCGTACCAGGGGCAACTTCTTACGGAACGGTTACGGCGCGTTACCTCAGGTGTCTGGGTGGATATCGACGGTCGTAGCATCCTGCTGTCCCTTCCGTCGGTCGGACCGATCCAGAGGAGAAGACGTGAGAATGCCTTACGTGACTCGAGTCGCAATGACGACGGTGGTCGGGCTGACCAGGGCTGTTGCGTAGTCGGTTGAGGGGCTCTTGAGCTGGGGTTTTCGATGGGATTCGGCG
>NZ_JBHMIO010000160.1:0-677 GCF_048060275.1 Micromonospora sp. LOL_015 | reverse complement strand
GGCAGTGCACCACTTGGCCGTGAGTTAAATTCGGAAGTTGTGGCGGATGATTCTCTGCTTCCTTTATACCGAGCAAAGAACGGGTTCTTCGCCTTTGAGTCCGCTCTGCTGATAAGGCCGTGGGGAGGTGGGCCGGGAAGCGTCGAGTGGTGGAACGACGAACTCGGCTGGAGATCGGCTTATGCCGCTCTATCTAGGCATGCAATCTGCTTCGCGAAAGACGCATTTGGGTTCCAATTTACATTGGATGGCTCGGGGTTTTTCTCTTTTGATCCGGAGACGGCGGAGTTGGAATATCTCGGAAAGAATGTAGAGGATTGGGCGGCGGCCATCCTCGACAATGCTGACACACTTACAGGATTTCCCCTTGCCCATCAGTGGCAAATCGTAAACGGGGAGCTTCCTCCGGGGTGCCGACTTGCCTCGGCCGTCCCGTTTGTGCTCGGTGGCGAATACAGCGTTGAAGCGCTGAGAGCGAAACCGGATATTGAACTGGCAAGCTTTAGGGCGCACGTCTACACGCAGATAAAGGACCTTCCTGACGGGGCTAGTGTGAATATTCGCTTCGAGTGAGCGCCCGGGCGCTAAGGGGGCATCGACTTTGTACGGTGAGCTGCGGCTGTTTGCAGACTATCACCAGATTCACTTGTTCGACGAAGGGTCGGTAACTGACCTAG
>NZ_JBHMIO010000159.1:0-689 GCF_048060275.1 Micromonospora sp. LOL_015 | reverse complement strand
ACCCTCTTGACCGCACTGTACGTGAAGATCGACGACAGCATCCGCACACCTCGGTGGCGTGGCAGGCCACCACTGCTGACCGACTCCGAACTGGTCTGCCTGGCCGTGGCTCAGGTCCTGCTCGGCGCACGCTCGGAAGCCCACTGGATCCGCTACGCCCGTGTCCACCTGGCCGGCATGTTCCCCTACCTACCGCAGCGGCCCGGCTACAACAAACGGCTCCGCGCCGCCCTCCCGCTGATCAGGAAGACGATCCGGAACCTGGCCCGCGACAGCGACTTCTGGTTCGACAACCACTGGATCGTCGACTCCACCCCGGTGCCGTGCGGCATGTCCCGCCCCACCGTGCAACGCTCGGACCTGGCAGGCTGGGCCGGATACGGCTACTGCGCCTCCCACTCCCGGTTCTTCTGGGGACTGCGCCTGTACCTGGTCCGCACCCCGACCGGGATGCCGATCCTGTGGGCCCTGGCGAACCCGAAGATCGGCGAGCGGGAGGTCCTCGCCGCGATGCTGGAGGTCGAGGCCGGTGTCGTCGCCGAACACGACGGCATCCTGCTGATCAGCGACAAGGGCTTCGCGTCCAGAACACTCGAGCGGGACCTCGCAGACCAGGGCATCACCCTGCTACGCCCGTCACGCAAGAAGGAGAAGGCCCGCTACGGCGAACCGATGCTCAAGAAGGTCCG
>NZ_JBHMIO010000158.1:0-737 GCF_048060275.1 Micromonospora sp. LOL_015 | reverse complement strand
GTCGGTCGCCGGGTACGTGCCCGGCTACCGGCTCAAACAGGCCGTGCAGTTCGACCCGGTCGACGCGTTCGTGCCGGCGCTGGGCAGCCGGTTCACCGGTGTCCAGGTGTCGGTGTTCCTCGAAGTCTCCGGTGCCGGGCACTACCTGCCCGCGTACGCCGGAAACCTCGACATCATGACCTCGGCGGCGCTGCGCACCGCGGAACGCCTGGTCGCTCTCCGAGCGGAGGCACGGTCATGACCCGGCTGTACGTGCAGGACGTCACGTTGCGCGACGGCATGCACGCCATCAGGCACCGCTACACCGTCGACGAGGTCCGGGAGATCGCCGCCGCATTGGACGCGGCCGGCGTCGACGCGATCGAGGTCGCCCACGGCGACGGCCTGGCCGGCTCGTCCGTCACCTACGGCCACGGTGCCGCGTCGGACGCCGACTGGATCACCGCCGCCGCCGAGTCGATCAGCCGGGCGACGTTGACCACGTTGCTGCTGCCCGGCATCGGCACCATCGACGACCTGAAAGCGGCCCGCGACCTCGGCGTCACCAGCGTCCGGATCGCCACCCACTGCACCGAGGCCGACGTCGCCGCCCAGCACATCTCATGGGCCCGCGACCAGGGTATGGACGTCGCCGGGTTCCTGATGATGGCGCACATGAACACCCCGGCCGGGCTCGCGCGGCAGGCCAAGCTGATGGAGTCGTACGGGGCGCACTGCGTCTACGTCACCGACTCCGG
>NZ_JBHMIO010000157.1:0-744 GCF_048060275.1 Micromonospora sp. LOL_015 | reverse complement strand
TGGACGGACAGGATGTGCGGCGACGGAGACGGCCACCGCATGATCGTCCGGTGTTGTGTGGACAACGAAGGATCACGAGGTGGCCGCAGCGGCCATGGTAGAGGCCGGTCGGGTCGAGGAAAACCTCGCCACGCTGATGGGAGACCTCGGCGCGTGTTTCGCCCGGGTCGAACCACTACGGCAGGCCGGCAAGTACGTCCGCGGCCTGATCGCCGACCTGCCCCGGAAGAACTGCTGGACCCTGGCCGAACACGCCGGGGACACCACCCCGGACCGGATGCAACGACTACTCGAACGCGCGGTCTGGGACACGGACAAGGCGATGGGCGTGGTCCGTGACTTCGCCGTGGCACGCCTGGCCGACCCGGACGGCGACAACACGCTGATCTTCGACGAGAGCGGGGTGGAGAAGACCGGCACCGGCACGTGCGGCGTGACCCGCCAGTACGTGGGCTGCGCGGGAAAGGTCACCAACGCCGTCAACCTGGTCAACGCCACCTACGCCACCCGCGCCGGCCACGCCCTGGTCGGCTCCCGCCTGTGGATCCCCGCCGCCCACCTCGACGACGACGCCCGCCGTGCCGCCACCGGCGTCCCCGCCGCCACCGAGTTCGCGACCAAACCCCGACTCGCCGCCGACCTGCTCACCGAGACACTCGACGCCGGCGTACCGGTGCGGTGGTGCACCGCCGACGCCGTCTACGGCCGGGACCGGCGGCTACGCGACACCTGCGAGACCCGGGG
>NZ_JBHMIO010000156.1:0-760 GCF_048060275.1 Micromonospora sp. LOL_015 | reverse complement strand
CTGCTGTGGCGGGTCAAGAACGGCGCACGGAGCCTGCCCGCCCGCCTGGTCGAGGTCCTCCCCGACGGCTCCGCGCTCGTCGAGCTCGCCGAGTCCGACGCCATGCTGTCCCGCCGCCGCACCACCCGCTCCGACCGCACCCTGCCCCGACTCCGTCCCATGCTCGCCCGCCTGGTCGAGTTCACCGTCACCACCCGCGACCGCGCCGGCCGCACCACCCACAGCCGCTACCGGATCCTGACCACCCTGCTCGACCACCACCGTCACCCCGCCACCGCACTCGCCGCGCTCTACGCCGAACGCTGGCAGATCGAACTCACCTACGGCCGACTCAAGACCACCCTGCGTGGACCCGGCACCCGACCACGCGGACAGACCCCCCAACTGGCCTACCAGGAACTCTGGGCACTACTCACCGTCTACAACGCCCTCGTCCGACTCGCCGTGACCACCGCCGTCGACCTGAACATCGACCCCGACGCCGTCAGCTTCGCCACCGTCCTCGCCCTGACCCGCGCACACCTCGCCAGCCAGAACCCCGAACCCTGCGTCAACTGCGGACACCACGACCCCGACCCCACCACCACCCTGCTCACCGCAATCGCCGCCCAACCCCGCAACCGGCCCACCCGCACCCGCACCGGCCCCCGCACCAAACGACAACGAAGAACACAACGCACCCGCGACGTCACCTACGAGATAACCATCACCCACATCGACCTACCGAAAGCCAGCAAAAAGGCCAAAGTTTAGGTCAGTG
>NZ_JBHMIO010000155.1:0-800 GCF_048060275.1 Micromonospora sp. LOL_015 | reverse complement strand
CTCGCCGTGACCACGACGCTGAGCGGCAACCCACTGTCCCTCACCCATGGCCGACAACACCGCATCCGGACCCAACTCCAGAAACGTCGACACACCCGACCCTGCCAACACCGACACATCATCAGCGAAACGCACGCACTCGCGCACATGCCGAACCCAGTAAGCCGACCCAGAAACATCACGAACCAAAGGAATCCGCGGCACACCGAACGACAACCCGTCCACCACCGCCGCGAAATCATCCAACATCGGCTCCATCAACGGCGAATGAAACGCATGCGACACCCCCAACCGGCGCGTCCGTACCCCACCCAACCGCGCCTCCACGGCATCCACATCATCAACAGCACCCGACACCACAACCGACTCGGCACCATTGACCGCGGCGATATCCACCACGCCCGACAACAACGGCCGCACCACGTCCTCCGACGCGGCAACGGCCACCATCACCCCACCAACCGGCAATGCCTGCATCAACTCCGCCCGCGCCCGCACCAAACGACACGCATCCACCAGAGACAACACACCCGCCACATGCGCAGCCGCGATCTCACCCACCGAGTGCCCACCCACGAAAGCAGGCCGCACCCCCCACGACTCCACCAACCGGAACAACGCCACCTCAAACGCGAACAACGCCGGCTGCGCCACCCCCGTCAACGACATGTCGCCATCAACGTCCACCGGCAACAAAGCCCGAACCTCATCAAAAGCCGCAGCGAACACCGGATACCGCCCATACAACTCGGCACCCATACCCACACGCTGCGCACCCTGACCCGTGAACATCACCGCCA
>NZ_JBHMIO010000154.1:0-864 GCF_048060275.1 Micromonospora sp. LOL_015 | reverse complement strand
CCCCTCACCGAGGCAATCGAGCTGACCCGCCGACTGAAACTGCCCCACATCCGCAAAGCGATGGCCGACCTGGTCCCGACCGCCAAAGCCCAAACGCTGGGACCCCGCCGAAGTCATCCGGGTCCTCCTCGCCGAGGAAGCCGCCGGCCGCGACGCCGCGAACCTGCGCACCCGCCGCAAACGCGCCGCGTTCCCCGCCGGCAAGACCTTCGGCGACTGGGACGACACCGCCTCGTCCATCCCACGCCCCACTCAGGACGCGCTCAAGACCCTGGAATGGGTACAACGCAAGGAGAACCTGTCCATCTGCGGACCATCCGGCACCGGCAAGAGCCACTTCTGCGAAGCCCTCGGCCAGGCCGCCGTCGAGGCCGGAATGACCGTGGCCTGGTTCACCATCGAAGATCTCGGCGCCCTCGTGCGCCGCCACCGCGTCGACGACACGGTCAGCCGAGCCGTCGCACGACTCATCCGCTGCGACCTGATCATCGTCGACGACATCGGCCTGCTACCGGTCTCGCCGGACGCCGCCGAAGGGTTCTACCGCCTCGTCGACGCCGCCTACGAACGCCGCAGCCTCGCCGTCAGTTCCAACCTGCACCCCTCCGGCTTCGAGGAGATCATGCCCAAGACCCTCGCTACCGCCACCGTCGACCGGCTCCTGCACCACGCCCACATCGTCGTTACGCAGGGCGACAGCTTCCGACTCAACCAGGCAACCACCGGACAGGGAGTGAAGCCCTTGAACTGACACCCGAACAACCAACGGCGGGGAACTATCTGGCCGCCGTTGGGGAGAAACCCGTGGCCGCCAGCGGGGACAAATGCCGGCCGCCTACGGGGAGATCAGAAAGACCGTTGACA
>NZ_JBHMIO010000153.1:0-874 GCF_048060275.1 Micromonospora sp. LOL_015 | reverse complement strand
AACCATCACCCACATCGACCTACCGAAAGCCAGCAAAAAGGCCAAAGTTTAGGTCAGTGACGCAGGCCGAATCCGCAACGCCATGGGCATCCTTCGATGAATACCTTCACACTCTAACCGAGAATGGTAGACGCCGCGCAAAGAAGGAGCGCCGGATCTTCGAGAACGCCGGCTATCGCGTTGAGCAGGTTTCGTTGACCAGTGCCAATCTTGACGAGATGGCCCAACTACATGCCCAACGGCTCAAGTCTCGTTCCGGAAAAGAAGCCAGCACCGACTTTATCCGGAAGGTTCTTGACCAGATTGTTCTTCTTCATGGCGATGTGGCCGAGGTCAGTATCATCAAAGGGCCCGGCGGCACGGCTGGATTCTGCTTAACCTATCGCTACAATAGAGCGCTGTACCCAAAAATGTCTGGGTTCGATGAGCGCGTTGCTCGGCATCGCGGCTTCTTCAACGGCGTATTCTACGCGACTCTCTCGTTGGGAGCCGACCCTGCCGTCGATCGCATCGTCTGGGGACCGTCGATAGAACGCGCCAAGGTCTCGCGGGGCGCGACCCTGCATTTGCGGCTAACATTTGTTCGCCGGCTCAAGGGTGCCACCCATACTCTTCTCCGCGCTTGCGCATGGCAGACGCGCCGGTTGGCGGCAAACCTGGAGCACCAAATTGAGGGCTTGTCCAGTGCCGGCGAAGTGATGTCTGAGTTAAAGCGCATCGAGAGGATCGTGCAACGAGCCTGCGGCGAGTAACGGAAGAACGGACTTCGACGGAATTTCCGGGGCGAGCCTGACCACGAGGCACCGCTTCCAGGATCACTGACCTAAACTTTGGCCTTTTTGCTGGCTTTCGGTAGGTCGATGTGGGTGATGGT
>NZ_JBHMIO010000152.1:0-920 GCF_048060275.1 Micromonospora sp. LOL_015 | reverse complement strand
CCCGCACCCAGCCCAAAACCAGCAGTATTGCCAACAAAACGACCAAAGTTTAGGTCAGTGCACCCGGCCACGAGGTCTACGTGCCGATGGCTGGTTTAATCGATTGAACACCACCGAGGACCTTGCTGTTTACCGGAGACCGACACGTCCAAATCCGGTTACCCACCTACGGCCGAATTCGATACTCGCCCAGATTCCCGCAGCATAACCCCCACTCCGACTCGCCACCGTATCAGAAGGAACCATTTCTAGCAGCCTCGGCGAGCGGGGGGATCGAGCGAACACCTCGACTGATAGCCGCAATTCCAGCAGCGGTAACCAGCAGGGCAGCAAATCCCCACAGAACTACGTGACCGCTTACCTGCTCCACCAATATACCCCCAAGGACAGGCGCGAACGGAACCAGGCTGGTGGCTAGCAGCATGATCACACTTTCCACTCTTCCTTGCATTTCGTCACGCGTTATTGCTATCTGATAGGCACCTAGTGTCGCATTTGCTGCTGGACCGAAAAGCATCATTAGACACAGCGGCAAGGCAACGATACGCGTGGTCGAAAGCAGTGCCACGGCGCAGGCCGAAATCGCCGCAGCAGAGAACGCAGATATTATAAGGAGATATGCGCTAACGTGACGCTGGAGCCACGGAGTGACCAGAGCACCCAGAAGTCCACCAACCCCGGCTGCAGACAAGATCACGCCAGTCGCAGCCGGTGAAACCCCTTGCTCATTCAACACAATGATCAGAACGAAAATGATCCCCGTATACCCGGCGTTGACGAGCGGTGAGATCGTAGCGAGAGCCCGAAGGAAGGGCTCGCGGATTACGAACTGCCAGCCTTCCCTGATGGCTCGAGGCAATGAGCCTTTCCGGGTAAGGCTCTGATCACCGGGCGTGGTGTCCGGAACGGTCAAGATGTGT
>NZ_JBHMIO010000151.1:0-959 GCF_048060275.1 Micromonospora sp. LOL_015 | reverse complement strand
GTCGCGGACATCGCGGTGCGCAACCCGGAGATCGTGGCGGTGGCCCGTCACTACGGGATGACGATCCGCACCTGTATGCCGGCCGACCCGCAGTCCAATGGCGGTTCGGAGAACACCGTGAAGATCGCCAAGGCGGACCTGGTGCCCACGGATGCGAACCTGCTGCCCGAGTACCGCAAGTTCTCCGAGCTTGAGGCGGCCTGCCGCCTGTTCACCGAGGAGGTGAACGCCCGGGTGCACCGCGAGACCCGCCGCCGACCGGTCGAGGCCCTCGCGGAGGAACAGACCCGGCTGCACCCGTTGCCGGGCAAGCCGTTCACCGTCGCGTTCGGCACCACCCGCCGGGTCAACTGGGACTGCACCATTTCCGTCGAGGGCGTGCGCTACTCGGTGCCCCACACCCTTGTCGACACCCGGGTCTGGGCCCGCTTCCACGGTGACGAGCTGATCGTCACCGCGGTCGGCGACGATGGTCCGACCGAGGTCGCCCGACATCCACGCTCCACCCCCGGCAGCCCGTCGATCATCGACGCCCACTACCCACCCAGGGCCAGCCGTGACGGCGACCGAACGCCGAAGGCCCACACGGCCGAGGAAGCCGCGTTCCTGGCCCTCGGCCCGGGTGCCGCCGCGTGGCTCGTCGAGGCCGCCGCAGCAGGAACCCGAAGAGTGCGCCGCAAGATGGCCGACGCCTGCGCCCTGGCCAAGCTGCACGGCGCCAACCGCGTGGACCAGGCGTTGGGCACCGCCGCGATCGCCGGCCGGTTCGCCGACAACGACCTCATCCGCATCCTCGCCCACCAGGCCGCCGGCACCACCGGCGAGGCCACCCGCGCCAGCGAGGCCCACAGCCTGCAACCGGGCACCTCCGCGTGGGCCCGCTTCGGCACCACCGACGACAGGAGCAACCCCTGATGGCCGCCCCGATCCGCACCATCACCGGCCCCGCCGGTGACCCC
>NZ_JBHMIO010000150.1:0-960 GCF_048060275.1 Micromonospora sp. LOL_015 | reverse complement strand
GGGTCCAAGATCCGGACATGCGGGTACCTGGAAGTAGTAGGCAGGCACGGGTCCATCGATCATCGGAGTTCTCTACGCTCTGCAACCGATGGAGTCCCGTGCCTGCGCTGCAATCATCGTTGCTCGAACCCATCTGGGTCCAGTTCGCCGCGTTGTGGCCTGAACAACCCGAGTTCGACCCGGCCCATCCGCTGGGCTGTCACCGCCGGCGGATCCCGGACCGGATCGTGTTCGAGCACGTCATCGCCGCTTTGGTCCATGGATCCGGCTATGAACGCGTCGCGTCGGGTGACTGTTCGGACCGGACGATCCGTCGCCGTCTGCGGTTGTGGGCTGACGCCGGTCTCGGTGAGCAGGTCCATGAACTCGCCCTGGACGCCTACGACCGCATGATCGGCCTGGACCTGACTGACGTCAGCGCTGACGGCGCGATCACGAAAGCGCCGTGTGGCGGCGACCGGGCCGGCCGCTCACCGGTCGACCGCGGCAAGGGCGGTATGAAGCGCTCGACCGGTGTGGACGGCTACGGCATCCCGCTCGGGATCACCGGTGCCCCGGCCAACCGGCCCGACTCGCCGCTGCTGCGCGACACCTTCGAAGCGTGCAGCGCCCAACTCCGCCATCACTGGCCTGAGCAGGTCACAGCCCACCTCGATCGCGGCTACGACAGCAACCGCGCCCGGGAGCTGCTCGATGAACTCGGCTTCGACGCCGAGATCGCCCGCAAGGGCGTACCCGCCCCGATCCAAGTCGGTAAGCGGTGGGTGGTCGAGCGCACGAACTCGTGGATGAACGGCTTCGGCAAGATCCGCCGCTGCACCGACCGCAACGCTACGATCATCGACTTCTACCTCTACCTGGCCGCCGCGATCGTCACGATCCGTCAACTCATCCAACGAGCCCGCACGCTCTACCGCTGGGACACCCGGCCGACAACCCGCCGACTCAGGTAACGCCTAT
>NZ_JBHMIO010000149.1:0-984 GCF_048060275.1 Micromonospora sp. LOL_015 | reverse complement strand
TGTCCCGCACCGGGTTTGATGGAGACATCGAAACCTGGGAGGAACACCAGCGATGCCCGCACCGAAGAAGTACTCCGACGAGCTGCGTGAGCGTGCGACCCGGTTGGTGGTCGAGGCCCGCCGGGACCCGGCGTCCGCGGTAGGGGCGATCCGGCGGATAGCCGACCAGCTCGGCGTGCACCCCGAGGCGTTGCGTGGGTGGGTGAAGAAGGCCGAGACCGACGCCGGCGACCGTCCGGGCACCACCAGCGGCGACGCGGAACGCCTCGCCGCGTTGGAACGGGAGGTCCGTGAGCTGCGGCGGGCGAACCAGATCCTGAAGTCCGCGGCGAGTTTCTTCGCGGCCGAGCTGGACCGGCCGTCGAGATGAGGGTCGCGTTCGTCGACTCGCAGAAGGCCGAACACGGTGTCCAGCCGGTCCTGCGGGCGCTTGAAGACACGCCCGCCGGGATCGCACCGTCGACCTACTACGCCGCCAAGGCCCGCCCCGCCTCGGCCCGATCGAGGCGCGATGAGGAGCTGACCGCGATGATCGCCCAGGTCCACAAGGCCAACTACGGCGTCTACGGGGCCCGCAAGATCTGGCACGAGCTGCACCGCCAAGGCGTCGACGTGGCCCGGTGCACCGTCGAGCGGCTGATGCGCGAGTCCGGACTCCGTGGGCTGCTACGCGACAGGTCACCGCGCACGACCCGACCGGCCGCCGAGACCAGCCGGCCCGCTGACCTGGTCAACCGTGACTTCACCGCGATACGGCCGAACCAGCTGTGGGTCGCCGACCTGACCTACGTGCGCACCAGCGTGGGCTGGGTGTACGCCGCGTTCGTCCTCGACGTGTACTCCCGGATGATCGTCGGCTGGCAGGTCTCCACGTCGCTCTACACGGATCTGGCGCTCGACGCGCTGAAGATGGCGATCTGGCGCCGCGAGAACCAGGGCGCCGACCTGGGCGGACTCGTCCATCACTCCGACCGGGGAGTCCAG
>NZ_JBHMIO010000148.1:0-993 GCF_048060275.1 Micromonospora sp. LOL_015 | reverse complement strand
CTGGAGGACTTCCCAATAGGCTTCGAGCCGATTGGCACCGAGGTTCGTCGATGTTACGTGGGGTGACGGTCTGTGGTGTGACCAAGTTGGGCGTGTCGCTTGTGGAAACGGCGGCCGGCGACGTCTAGATCATCTGGGTTGTGTGGACTCAAACGATCGACGGCCGGCCGTCGCGCTGCCAGCGTATGACCGGACTGGATTCCGATCAACTGGACTGGCTGTACGAGCAGGTGGACGCGCTGGTCGACTGGGACCTGCCGGTGGGGCGCCCTCGGGCGTTGCCGCTGTACACGGCGTTGGTGCTGGTGTTGTTCGGGCTGCGGCACAATCTGGCGCCGGACGTGATCGGTGAGGTTTTCGGCTGCGGTTCGACGACCGTGGAGCGGTATCAGGAGGAGTTGGAGCCGCTGGTGGACATGGTGTTGACCCCGTTGTACGAGCGGGTCCGTGACCGGGCCCGTCGGGACGCGGTCCTGGTCGATGGTCTGGTCGTGCCGGTCGGGGAACGCGACGGCGTCGACGGGTTGTTCTCCGAGAAGAAGGGCTTCTGTGGGCAGAACGTGCAGGTGGTGGCCAACCTCGCCGGGCGGGTGGTCGATGTGGGTGATCCGTGTCCGGGTGGCATGCACGACCGGAAGGCGTTCGACGTGTCCGGGATCGCCGCCCGTTGGGCCGGCCACCACGCCCCCGGCGGGCCCGGGATGATCGGTGACAAGGGGTATCAGGGTGCCGGCATCGTGAGTCCGTACAAGAAGCCTCGGGGTCGGGAGTTGACCGAGGTCCGACGCGCGTGCAACACCGCACTCAACCGGCTTCGCGCCGCCGTTGAACGCGCTGTCGCCCACCTGAAGTGTTGGAAGGTCCTCAAGACCGGGTTCCGCAGATCGTTGGAACACTTTCCTGCCACATTACGTACGGTAACGAAGTTGGAGATCTTTCGCATTTACGGATTACGTTGAGAAGCCCGGTAATAGTTTCGGGAAGTCCTCCTGG
>NZ_JBHMIO010000147.1:0-1008 GCF_048060275.1 Micromonospora sp. LOL_015 | reverse complement strand
GTGAGGTGCGGGCGGTAGCGGTGCTGCCCGGTCCGGACGGCCGACACCTCATCGTCACCGGCTTCGGCGACGGATCGGTACAGATCTGGGACCCCGGCACCGGCGAGCGACTGGCCGAACTCACCCGCCGCTCTGGTGAGGTGCGGGCGGTAGCGGTGCTGCCCGGTCCGGACGGCCGACACCTCATCGTCACCGGAGACCGTTACGGATCGGTACGGATCTGGGACCCCGGCACCGGCGAGCGACTGGCCGAACTCACCGGCTACGCCGGTGAGGTGCGGGCGGTAGCGGTGCTGCCCGGTCCGGACGGCCGACACCTCATCGTCACTGGCGGCGGCTCGGGCGACGGATCGGTGCGAGTTTGGAATCCGGACACTGGTGACCAGCTGGCCGAACTCACCGGTCACGCCGGTGCAGTAAGGGCGGTGGGTGTGCTGCCGGGTCCGGACGGTCGATATCGCATCGTCACCGGCGGTGGCTTCGGCGACGGATCGATACGGATTTGGGATCCAGACACTGGTGACCAGCTGGCCGAACTCACCGGCCACGCCGGCCGGGTGAACGCTGTGGCAGCTCTGCCGGGTCCGGACGGTCGACATCGCATAGTCTCCGGCGGCCTTTATGGGGGCGTGCGGGTATGGGACCCCGGCACCGGCGACCAGTTCGCCGAACTGTTCGGCCGCCTCGACGGGGTGAGAGCGGTGGCGGTGTTGTCCGGCCTGGGCGGCCGACACCATATTGTAATCGGCGGCCTTTATGGGGGCGTGCGGGTATGGGACCCCGGCACCGGTGACCAGCTGGCCGAACTCACCGGCCACACCGGTGAAGTCAGGGCGGTGGCGGTGGCGGTGCTGCCTGGGCGAGACCGCCCACACCGCATCGTCACCGGAGACCGTGATGGTTCGGTGCGAGTTTGGGATCCGCATTCCGGTGATCTGCTGGCCGAACTCACCGGCCACACCGGCCAGGTGGCGGCGGTGGCGGTGCTGCCCGGTCCAGACGGCGGAC
>NZ_JBHMIO010000146.1:0-1009 GCF_048060275.1 Micromonospora sp. LOL_015 | reverse complement strand
GATCTTGGGGTGTGGCCTGCGGTTGTGTGGCTGCTGTCGGGTGGTTCGGCGTGGCGGGCTGCGTGCCGACGGGGTTGGCTGTTCTGATTCCGGGTCATGTCGGTGGATGCGGTGGTGCGGCCGGACCAGGTCACGCTCGGGGTGTTGATTTCGCGGGTGTCGCGGGAGGAGGTCGACGCCGCGGTCGAGGTGTGCGGGGTGCGGGAGCAGCGGTCGGACGGGAAGTTGCCGGCGCATGTGGCCGTGTATCTGACGTTGGGGCTGACGTTGTTCCCCGACGATGACTACACCGAGGTCGCGGCCCGGGTCACGGGGTCGTTGGACCGGTTCGGGTGTTGGGACGCGGGGTGGAGCGTGCCGACGTCGAGCGCGGTCACCCAGGCGCGGAAACGGTTGGGCCGTCGGGTGTTCGACGAGGTGTTCGCGCGCACGTGTGGGCCGGTCGCGGGCGGGTCGGGCCCGACAGCGTCGGTGGCCGCGTTGGGCACCGCGCGGGGGTCGTTCCTACGCCGGTGGCGGCTGCTGGCGATCGACGGGTTCACCGTCGATGTGCCCGACAGCGCCGCGAACGCGGCCGAGTTCGGCTACGCCGGGTCCGGGGAGAACCGGTCGGCGTTTCCGAAGGCACGGGTCGTGGCCCTCGCGGAGTGCGGCACCCACGCGTTCGTCGCCGCGGAGATCGACGCCTACGCGGTGGGTGAGAAGACCCTCGCGCAGCGGCTGTATCCGCGGTTACGCGGTGACGAACTGCTCGTCGCGGACCGGGGGTTCCACTCCTGGCAGGCGTGGGACACCGCCGTCGCGTCCGGTGCGGCGCTGGTGTGGCGGGCGCCGACCCGGCTCGACCTGCCCGTGGTCAAGGTACTGTCCGACGGCACCTGGATCACCGTCCTGATCAGGCCGACGGTCCGGGGTGCCCGGCGGGAGCGGCTCCTCGCGGCCGCCCGCGCCGGGGCCGACCTGACCGACGTCGACACGGTTCCCGACGCGTTCGACAGGCAGGGTCTGC
>NZ_JBHMIO010000145.1:0-1027 GCF_048060275.1 Micromonospora sp. LOL_015 | reverse complement strand
GTACGCGGGCTTGATGACGTCGTCGATGACCGCCAGCCGCTCGTCGAACGGGATGAACGCACTCTTCATCGCGTTCACCGTCAACCACCGCAACTCCGACCACCCCCACCCGAACGCCTCCACCAACAACCACATCTCCCGCGACATCGACGTCCCACTCATCAACCGGTTGTCCGTGTTCACCGTCACCCGGAACCGCAGATCACGCAACAACCCCACCGGATGCTCACCAATCGAACCCACCGCACCCGTCTGCACATTCGACGACGGACACAACTCCAACGGAATCCGCTTGTCCCGCACATACGACGCCAACCGCCCCAACCGCACCCCACCCCCACCCACCTCGATGTCATCCACAATCCGCACCCCATGCCCCAACCGATCCGCACCACACCACTGAATCGCCTGCCAGATCGACGGCAACCCGAACGCCTCACCCGCATGAATCGTGAAATGGAAATTCTCCCGCTGCAAAAACTCGAACGCGTCCAAATGCCGCGTCGGTGGAAAACCCGCCTCCGCGCCCGCGATATCGAACCCCACCACCCCCACATCCCGGTACCGCACCGCCAGCTCCGCGATCTCCTGCGACCGCGCCGCATGCCGCATCGCCGTCAACAATGTCCCCACCCGGATCACCCGACCCGCCTCCGCCGCCTCCGCACACCCCGCCGCGAACCCCGCCAGCACCGCCTCCACCACCTGGCCCAACCCCAACCCCCGCGACAGATGCTGCTCCGGCGCGAACCGCACCTCCGCGTACACCACCCCGTCCGCCGCCAGATCCACCGCACACTCCGCCGCCACCCGGAACAACCCCGCCTCCGTCTGCATCACCGCCACCGTGTGCGCAAACGTCTCCAGATACCGCTCCAACGACCCCGAATCCGCCGCCGAGACGAACCACCGACCCAACTCCGACGGATCCGTCACCGGCAACACATGACCCACCTCGTCCGCCAACTCCACCACCGTCGCCGGCCGCAAACCACCATCCAGATGGTCATGCAGCAGCACCTTCGGC
>NZ_JBHMIO010000144.1:0-1060 GCF_048060275.1 Micromonospora sp. LOL_015 | reverse complement strand
GCTTAGGTTCAAGGAGTCGTTGCAACACCGGCTACTTGAACCGATTCTAGGTGTTCGGCCAAGGCTTCAGCAGGAGTTCTCCATCCCAGCGTTTTGCGGGGCCGGTTGTTGAGGGCAGCGGCGATGGCGTTGAGGTCGTTCACCGTGTGTCGCGATAGGTCGGTGCCCTTCGGGAAGTACTGGCGTAGCAGCCCGTTGGTGTTCTCGTTCGTGCCGCGCTGCCAGGGACTGTGCGGGTCGCAGAAGTAGATCGCGAGGCCGGTGTCGAGTCGCAGTTGGAGGTGTTGGGCCATCTCGGCGCCCTGGTCCCAGGTCAACGAGCGTCGTACCTGCTCGGGCAGGTTGGCGATCTGTTCCGCGATCGCGTCGCGGACCGCTGCGGCACCGTGGCCGGCCAGCGGTGGCCCGTTCTTCACCACGGGCTGCTGGCCGTGGCCGTTCATCCGGGGCAGGTGCAGCAGCATGGTGAACCGGGTGGTGCGCTCGACCAGTGTGCCGATCGCGGACTGTTCGAGTCCGATGATCAGATCGCCCTCCCAGTGTCCGGGCACGGCCCTGTCGGCGACCTCCGGCGGCCGTTGACTGATCATCACCTCCGGGCTGACGAAGTGCTTGCCGCGGCGGCGGGTGCGCGCCTGCGGCACCCGTAGCGCGCGGCCGGTCCGCAGGCACGCCGTCAACTCCCGGCGCAACGCGCCCCGACCTTGGACGTAGAGCGCCTGGTAGATCGCCTCGTGCGAGATCCGCATCGACTCATCATCCGGGAAGTCCAGCCGCAGCCGTCTGCTGATCTGCTCCGGGCTCCACGCCGTGCCCCACCGCCGGTCCGCGCGCCGCCCGTGCCGGCGTCCTTTCCACGGAACGTTCGGGCCTGGGATCAGCCGGCCCTCGCCGTCGGTGATCGTCCCGGCGAGCCGGCTCTGCACGTAGTCACGCAGCCGTTCGTTCGTGGCCAGTTTGGCGGTCTTCGGACGCCGGGCACGGCGCTCGGCATGCCACTGCGCCGTCACGGCCCGGTAGTCCATGCGACCACCCCGCGTCGCAGCGTTGCGGCGCAGCT
>NZ_JBHMIO010000143.1:0-1074 GCF_048060275.1 Micromonospora sp. LOL_015 | reverse complement strand
CCACCCAATACCGAAACTACTCAACCGAGCTCAAGACGAACCGCGTCGGTGGATCGAGGCTAAGGAGCCTGCCCCAGACCACAAGCACGCGGCTGCGCCCCTCGCCAGCCTTCCAATCAAGATCTAATAGCGGGTATCGGCAGGCTCGGCCGCTACCCGCGACCGATCTCCGAGATTTTTGTGTCACGCGCCGCTTCCCAGCTCCTGTTGCAAAATGTTAAGGTTGTCTATACCAGTAGAAAGGATGACACACATGAGCCCCGACCGAGCGTCTACACAGACCGTCCAGGACCAGGACTACGAAGCTCTCCTCGAAGACACCATGCGCGAACTTGCAACGAACGAGCCGGACGATGAGCCGGGGTTGATGGACGCGACCCTCGATGGAGACGTACTCACGACCGCATGGTTCATCGCCGGTTTCGATCCCGTAGGCGGCGACGCCAACGACTAGCGCCGGGGGCCTCAAGCAACATAGGTGCCTTCTTCGCCCGTCGACAGAGGACATCTTGCCGCTACGCCATGTCGAGAGGCGAAGCCCACCGTAACCCCTCTGAGTCAGCATGGCTAATTGCGGATCTTCGGACGGTTGGTTGATGGGACGGCCACCGTTGGGATGGTTGGATGGTTGCCCCCTTCCCGTGCCGTTGGAGGCCACCCAGATGTGGCTTGCCGCGTATAAGGGCGGAGAATTTACGTCCACGGGGCCGACCGGCTGGATGGTGTCCTACCGCTTTGACAAGCCTGGGCCAGCAACGTTGGACCCGCTACTCCAGCTCGGCCGGAGGATGTCTGACGGCTACCCCTGCGCCACTTCGCTTCTCCCGAGCGGGCATCTCCCGGGTTTGATCGGACTAGGGAATGATGTCGAAGAACTGTTGGACCGCTGGATGACGCACGCTGAGGACCATGAGCTCGCGACGCTGGCGGTCCAACACGTTCCTGCGGAGAGCCCAATGGTGGACGTTTTGCTAAAGCGAGGCTTCGTCCCGTTTTGGTCATGCACGCAGGCCGCACTGACCTAAACTTTGGTCGTTTTGTTGGCAATACTGCTGGTTTTGGGCTGGGTGCGGG
>NZ_JBHMIO010000142.1:0-1147 GCF_048060275.1 Micromonospora sp. LOL_015 | reverse complement strand
AGCCTCAATCCGTGGACCTGCCTGGTTGGGTGATGTCCGAATCGCAGTATGGATGCAGTGAGAGTGCCCTCTGAGCTGGGATGATCGGGTTTGTCTAGAACACGATCGATTTCCAGTCAGGAAGGCACTCTCGGTGCAAGGATCTCATGCTTGGCGTGGCGACAGCGCGGTCTTCGACGAGGAGAATCTCGTGTCGCACGCCGGACTCGTACCGCTGATGGCGTTGGCCGAACAAGCTGGGCTGTCTCGGCTGCTCGATGAGCATGTGCGGTTCACCAGTGAGCGGGTCAAGTCCGGGGCGGCCAACCCGACGCCGAAGCTACTGTCGATCATCGCCGGGATGGCTGCCGGGGCTGACAGCATCGACGACCTGGACGTGATCCGCGCTGGCGGGATGAAGAAACTCTTCCGCGCGGTGTATGCCTGCGCCACGTTGGGGATCCTGTTGCGGGAGTTCACGTTCGGCCATGTTCGCCAACTCGGCGCGGTGCTGCGCACGTCGTTGATCGCGTTGGCCGGGCGGACCACGGTCCTGGCCGGAATCACCGAACGCGCATTCATTGACATCGACTCGCTGCTGCGGCCGGTCTACAGCAAAGCCAAGCAGGGCGCCTCATTCGGCCACACGAAGATCTCAGGCAAGAACGTGCTGCGGCGCGGGCTGTCCCCGTTGGCGGTCACGATCTCCACACTGCAAGCGGCACCGGTGCTGGCCGGGGTCCGCCTGCGCGCGGGTAGGGCCGGGTCGGCACGAGGCGCGACGACCATGGTCGTCGAAGCGATCAACACCGCGATCGAGGCGGGAGCCGACCCGGCCACCATTGTGGTCCGCGGCGACTCGGCGTTCTGCTCGGGCAAGACCATCGCCGCGATCGTCAAAGCCGGAGCCACGTTCTCATTCACCATCGCCCGCAATCCCGCCGTCGACGCCGCGGTCGCGAGCATCCCCGACGATGCGTACATTCCGGTGCAGTACCCCGGCGCTGTCACCGACCCCGACACCGGCGAACTGATCTCCCACGCCCACGTGGCCGAGATCGAGTACACCGCCTTCGCCGGCACCCCATACGAAATCACCGCCTGGCTAGTCGTACGGCGGGTCCTTGACGCCAACACCCAGGACCCGCTGTTCCCGGTCTGGCGTTAC
>NZ_JBHMIO010000141.1:0-1150 GCF_048060275.1 Micromonospora sp. LOL_015 | reverse complement strand
CGTTTTCGCTTTCTGCCAGGCCCTGATCGCGGAGAAGGTACGTTCGACGGCCTTGACGATCGAGCCTGTCCGAATTTCTGTTAACGCCCTATCCTGTCCAACTATCGGGCATCGATGGGGATACGGTTCGGGAAGAACAGGTCCAACGCGTTGAGGGCCTGTTTCCAGCCGTGCACGCCGGCGCCTTCGACCAGCCGTGGCGGCGCGGTGCGGGAGTTCGCGGGTTTACCGGCCTCGGCGGCGCGTTGCCGGGCGCGTTTGTCCTCGATGTCGGCGATCGCGAGCCAGATCAGCTTGATCACGGCGTCGTCGGTGGGGAAATGCCCACGGTTCTTGATGATCTTCCGGATCTGGTAGTTGAAGCTCTCGATCGCGTTGGTGGTGTAGATGATCCGGCGGACCTCGGGAGGGAACGCCAGGAACGGAGTGAACCGTTCCCACGCCCGTTCCCAGACCGCGACCGCGGCCGGGTAGCGTCGGCCGAGCGGGCTGTCGGCGAAACCGAGCATCGCGGTCTCGGCCGCCTCCACCGTCGGGGCGGTGTAGATGTCCTTCAACGCGGCGGCCATCGCCCGTCGGTCCTTGTAGGACACGAACTTCGTCGCCGCCCGGATGAGGTGCACCACGCACGTCTGGACGGTGGTGTGCGGCCACACCGCCTCGATCGCCTCGGGCAGACCGGTCAACCCGTCGCAGCAGGCGATCAGCACATCACGCACGCCACGGTTACGCAGCTCGGTGCAGACCTGCATCCAGAACTTCGCCCCCTCGGTCTGCTGCACCCAGATACCGAGGACGTGCTTGACCCCGTCGGTGTTGACCCCGACGACGAGGTAGCAGGCCTTGTTACGGACCTGGGCGCCGTCGCGGACCTTCACCATCAACGCGTCGACGTAGACGATCGGGTACACCTCGTCCAACGGCCGGTGCTGCCACGCCTTCACCTCCTCCAGGACTTCGTCGGTGATGGTGGAGACCGTGTCGGGGGACACCTCGGTGCCGTAGACCCGCTGCAGGTGGTGGCAGATGTCGCGGACCGTCATCCCACCCGCGTACAGGCTGATGATCACGTCCGACAGGCCACCGAGCCGGCGGGCGTTCTTCGGCACCAGCATCGGGGTGAACGTGCCCGCCCGGTCGCGGGGCACCT
>NZ_JBHMIO010000140.1:0-1218 GCF_048060275.1 Micromonospora sp. LOL_015 | reverse complement strand
CCAGTTGTCGTCACGATAAGCGACCAAGCGGCTACCCCACCCCGATCAAGTGCGCAGACCCGGCAAACCCCTACCGCCCACTGACCTGACCGGTCACAACGGGGAGCCTTCAGCCGCCACCAGGCTCGTCGGAATCCCGGGGAATAATGATCTGACTGCCCTCCGGCGCCTCCTCGCTGCGGTTAGCAGCGGGCGGATGCTGGAAGGCACGTCGAAACTGCCACAAAGAGCCGAGTGCTAACAAGAAGACTACATGCACAGCTGGATTCATGCCTCCTTCCTGTATCCAACCCTCCCACCCTTCCAATATCCCGAGAGGCAGGTCGCGACCCACACTTACACTAGGCGCAATAACAAAAGACCAGAAAATCAGCACTACAACCGAAACAGCAAATCCAGAAACAAGCGCCAACCACGAGGGTCGGACAAGCTTGCGAACACCCAGGACAAATGAGTACGTGACCAAACCACCAAGCGTGGCGATTGCAAAGATCTGCAGGAACGGAACCCGTGGAGAAGTAACCGCCACTACCACATTGTTCAGATCGAAGACCGCACCTGCTCGCAGCCCAGCTACCTGGACACTAAGGATGCCGACGACAAAAACAAACAGCACGCCAAGAGCTAATCCACAAATTCCCCACGCCAGAGCCTTCACCTTTTGCTACCTATACCCATCATTACGAACGACCTCGGCCATGTAATTAGGAAAATACCCAACAGTCCAGCTCAGCTGAACCACCTACGCCGCCAGCGTACCAATAACACTTGCTATGGGCATTGGTGGTGTGCCCATGATAGAGGCTGACAAAGTGCGGAGAATCGCCGACAGCGTAGGCAATCTCGGTATACCCAGGGTAGTCGTAATAGGTTACGACCGTGCTAGTTCCAACTCCTAGACTTGAAGCAACCCTACCGCCTGTAACACTCGATCGAAGCCCAGAAGTTCGAGGGTGAAGCTCGGGAGTAGAAATGTCGTCGGCGTACTGATAGCTCGCCGCACGTGCGACAGGGGCAGCGATACCCAAGAGCGCAGCAGATAGGAAAATGATCACTCCTAGACGCGAATGGATTCGCGCCTTGAGAGCGTATCGAGCATGTGACTGGATAGGTGCGTGGGACCTTGGAATACCGCAAGCGCGCGAGGTGGGTCAGGCGGCACTGACCTAAACTTTGGTCGTTTTGTTGGCAATACTGCTGGTTTTGGGCTGGGTGCGG
>NZ_JBHMIO010000139.1:0-1219 GCF_048060275.1 Micromonospora sp. LOL_015 | reverse complement strand
CCGACAGCAGCCACACAACCGCAGGCCACACCCCAAGATCAACTCAAGCTACGCAGCATTGCACCTATGCCCTCCGACGCACAGAGGCGATGGGCGGATCGCCACGTGACCGACCCGCCCAACAGCCTTCATCCGCTCCAATGCCAATCCGGCTTGCCCTTTGCGGGCCGTCACGGATCGACGTCAGATCACCCCGGTCGAGTCGGGCACGATACCGATAGACGGCACACTTTCCCAGGCCTCAGATGGCATTAGCAAAGGCCCCACCAGGGAACGCGCACCACCGAGGTAACAAATCCACCTCAGCTCGTCGCACGCGAACACGGGCTCCCCTCGTGAATTCACCCAAATCTGCACAACATTTGCGGAAATCTGGGTTATGTCCCACCATTCCCAACTTCGCTGTCGCGGGTCAAACGAAAATAGGAGATCCTGCATCGTCCAGCTCTCATCGCCGCGATGCAAAGAGTATCTGAGCTTGGCATTATTCTGTTCTTGAAGGAAGCCTGCCTCGTTCGTCCAGGCTGGAAGACCCGTTTCCGGCAAGTCGTCCGCTTCGAAGTCACACGTAGCCGACACCTGAATGCCCGCACGAACAAGCTCCCTCACACGCTGCGCGAACCTGTCAGATTCATCCCAGCTAGCGAGCTCCACATAGAAGGCAGCCAAGGGTCCTGATGGCTCTATTTCCGGACGCGACTTTGTCCGAGCGAGCTCGCTCTCCGGAGTCACAACACCCTCCCAGATCCAGGTATTATTGCCCCCAAGAGTCCCGGGAACATTTCCGATGGCAAGCCGTGCAAGTCCGGCCCCTTCCCAGGGTCGTCAATCTGCGGACGCCCGGCCGAGAAAATATTCCACTGTCGCCGACTCATTCCCGAGGGACGGCGCTGACTGATGGCCGCCGACCTGACACTATTCACATACGACGTCGGGACGTTGAAGGCAACGATCTGCCCACCTGAGCCACGGAACTGCTCAGAGTGAGCAATATTTCCGCTCATGTTCAGATGAAGCATCCCGTCACCATTAATCGACACGTTGCCACCCCCATCAACGGAAAGCCGCTGGCTATCCGGGTGGTCTGTCTGCACTCGGTAGATCGTCGTATTGCAGTTGTGTACGAGGACTGGCGTGTTGCCGGCTATCACATGGTACGTGTGGACGTGGCTGATGGTGAGGTTGTGGACGGTGGCGTGTGGGACGGTCCGGCGGTGGA
>NZ_JBHMIO010000138.1:0-1300 GCF_048060275.1 Micromonospora sp. LOL_015 | reverse complement strand
TGAGGTGCCCCGAGGATTCCGGACAGGGAGCCAATAAGGTTACCCTGTCAGGAAAGTCGAGGGAAGAAGCGCGATGGCACGCATAAGCTCATACACCCCAGAGTTCCGTGAAGAAGCAGTGCAACTCGTTCTACAGTCGAACAAGCCAGTGTCGCAGGTTGCCCGGGAGATCGACGTTCACCCGGAGACGCTGCGTTCCTGGGTCCGCCAGTACCGGCGAGAAAACAGCGGCGCCCAGGACAGCCCACAGATCGGCGTCGACGAGCGCGCTCGACTGAAGGAACTCGAACGTCGCAACCGGGAACTCGAAATGGAGAACAGCTTCCTGAAAAAAGCCGCGGCGTACTTCGCGAAGGACCCTCGGTAACGAGCTTGTACGAGTTCATCGAGACGATGCGACTCGACACCGCGAAGTACGCCTACCCCGTCGACTTCATGTGCGAACAACTCGGCGTGTCCAGGTCCGGATACTACGAATGGCGAACCCGCCCCGACTCCGCGACCGCCACCCGCCGCGCCCACCTTCGATCGGCCATCGAGGAGGCGTTCGCCGCGTCCGACGGCACCTACGGGCATCGACGTGTCCACGCGCAACTGCGGCGCCAGGGCGTGTCCGCCGGGCCGGAACTCGTCCGCCAGCTGATGCGCGAGCTCGGGCTCGTGCCGTGCCAGCCCCGCCCGAGGCGGTGGGGTCTCACCCAGTCGTCGTCCGGCACGGTGCCTGACCTCGTCGGCCGGGAGTTCACCGCCGACGCGCCTGGCGAGAAGCTCGTCGGCGACATCACGTACATCCCGACCGGCGAGGGGTGGCTGTATCTGGCGACCGTCATCGACTGCTGCACGAAGGAAGTCATCGGATACGCGATGGACGACCACTACCAGACGCCGTTGATCTCCCGCGCCATCCGTAACGCCGCCCGGAATCGCGAACTCAGGAAGAACGCCATCTTTCATTCGGACCGGGGCAGCAACTACATGTCGGACGACTACGGCAGAACGCTTCGGGATCTGAGGTTGCGGCGATCCGCTGGCCGGACCGGAATTTGTTTCGACAATGCGATGGCGGAATCGTTCTTCGGTGCGCTGAAGAACGAACGCGTGTCGCGTGTGAAGTATCCCACGCGTGAGGCGGCACGCCGGGACGTTACTGCCTACATCGAATTCTGGTACAATCGTCAGCGTCTGCATTCGGCGGTGGGCTACCGACCTCCCCGGGAAGTCCACGCAGAGTTCGAGAACCTTCAAATCGCGGCGTGAAAGAACCGGCCGAACCACTGTCCGGAAAACGCGAGGCCCCTCA
>NZ_JBHMIO010000137.1:0-1351 GCF_048060275.1 Micromonospora sp. LOL_015 | reverse complement strand
CGGAAGGATCCGGATTCGATCACGGTGTATCTGCCGAACATGGAGTTGAAGCTGAACCGCTCCAACTCGGTGGTCGATGGGACGCGCTACTACCCGATCGGCGGTCAGTTGACGGTAGTGCGGACGGTCGCGGGTGTACAGGTGCAGGCTGCGGATCATCACGGTTCCGGGCAGGCCGCGGTGGACGGGGCGACGGGGCAGGTCACGCATCGGCGGATGGCGCCGTTCGGCACTGCGCGTGGCACTTAGCCGGGGGTTGGTCAGTGGTTGGGTGAAGAAGGGTTTCGTCGGTGGTACGCAGGATGTGTCGACGGGGTTGACGCATCTGGGTGCGCGGGAGTATGACCCGCAGACTGGTCGGTTCATTTCGGTGGATCCGATCATCGATGTGAGTGATCCGCAGCAGATGCACGGGTACGCGTATGCGAACAATTCGCCGGTGTCGTTTACGGATCCGGATGGTCTGCGGCCGTTGGCGACGGGTGGTGGTGCGGAGGAGGACGCGTACTGGAAGAAGCGCGGTGAGCAGTTGGTGTACTCGATGTCGTCGAACCGTTGGACGGTGGTGCCCCGGCCGCCGCCGGTGTCGACGGTGCCGCCGGAGGTGGCGCAGGCGCGTCGGGATGTGGAGGACGCGAAGCAGGTCGTGGTGGCGGTGGCGAAGGAGCTCGGCCAGATTTTGATGGACGAGTTGGGGATCACCGACGCGGTCGACTGTTTCATCAACGGCGACATGGGCGCTTGTGCGATGACGGCGTTGAACGTGGTGTTGACGGCGGTTGGTGGCGCCGCGGGGAAGTTGTTGGCCCGTTACGGGTTGAAGCCGATGAGGCTGAAGGCGCTCGGGGAGCGGTTGTGGAACCTGGGCGGGAAGTTGAAGGACGCGGTCGGTACGTGGATGCGGAGTCGTAAGACTCTGGACAAGGCTGAGGCGGCGGCGCCTGGTTGTAACAGTTTCGTACCGGGAACGTTGGTGCTGTTGGCGGATGGTTCGTCGAAGCCGATCGAGGATCTCGACGTGGGTGATCTGGTGGTGGCGTCTGATCCGGAATCCGGTGAGACGGCTGTCAAGCCGGTGGTCGCCACGATCGTCGGGCACGGGGTCAAGGATCTGGTCGAGATCACGGTCGACACCGACGGTGGCCGGGGTGACGCCGAAGGTGTTGTGGTCGCGACCGAAGATCACCCGTTCTGGGTGCCGGAGGTGGGCGAGTGGCTCGACGCTGCCGAGCTTGAGGCCGGGCAGTGGCTGCGAACCTCCGCCGGGACTTGGGTGCAGGTCACCGCCGTGCGTCAGTGGTCCGAGACCCGTACGGTCCACAACCTCACCATCGACGACATCCACACGTAC
>NZ_JBHMIO010000136.1:0-1372 GCF_048060275.1 Micromonospora sp. LOL_015 | reverse complement strand
ATCTGACCGGAAAAACAACCGTGAGTGGGCAGGCGGCAGCGTCGGGGCGCAGCCCCGACGAGGTTCTGAATTTGTCCGTTGGGTGTGGTGCTGGTCAGGCCGGGTTGAGCTGAACGGTGTGGCCGAGGGCTTCGAGCTGGCGGATGAGGCTACGGGTCTTGCGGTGCTTGTTGATATGGGTGGCGTAGTGGTCCGGGCCGAGATCGATGAAGCTAGCGGTCGGGTCGGCCAGGATGTGCCAGACGATCGTCAGGATGGATCTGGCGATCGCGACCAGGGCTCTGGCTTTGCCTCGGCGTTTGACCAGGCGCCGGTAGCGTTCGCCGAGGAAGGTGTCGGTGCGGGCGGCTGCCGCGGCGGCGTCACCGAGCACACTTTTAAGGTAGGGGCTGCCGCGGCCGGTGGGTCCGCGGCGGGTCTTTGACCCGGACTGCATGGTGCGTGGGGACAGTTTCGTCCAGGACACCAGGTGGCCAGCGGTGGGGAACTGGGCCATGTTCCCGCCGGTCTCCGCGATGATGATCTGAGCGACCCGAGGTCCGACACCAGGGATCTCGTCGAGCCGCTCCAAGACCGAAGGCTGATGGGCCGCAGGAGGACAGTCCTCACCAGTACCCGTCGGAGGCAGTGCGGCGATTAGCTGGTCGATGATCACGGTGAGCTTGTCGATCTCGACATCAAGGGCATCGATCTGCTGCAGCAGGACGGCAGCGATCGTGGCGTGATGGTCGTCGAAACGGCCGGTCAACGCCTCAACCAGAGCGGGACGTTTGACCCGTAGCTTGCCCAGGGCCAGCTCGGCCAGTCGGCGGGGATCGCGTTCACCCGCGACGAGAGCGTCGATCATCGCTCTTCCGGACAGCCCGAGGAAGTTGGTAGCCACCGTGGACAGCTTGATCAAAGCGTCTTCCAGCAGCTTGTCCAAGCGCAGCTTGTAGCGGGTCCGGTCCGCGACGAGGTCGTGGCGCAGCCGGGTGTAGTCGCGGATGTCCCGGATCGCCTTCGGCGGCACGAACGAGGGCCGCAGCATCCCACGCTCGTTGAGCTTGGCCAGCCAGACCGCGTCGAGCTTGTCGGTCTTGGGTCGGCCCGGGACCTGCTTGACGTCGTTGGCGTTGACCAGCCACACGGTCACCCCGTGGGCTTCCAGGATGTAGTAGAACGGTCGCCAGTAGTCGCCGGTCGACTCCAAAACGACACGTTCGATCTGATTGGTGACCAACCGCTGGGCCAAGGCGCAGAGCTCGTTGGTCGTGGACACGACGTCCCAGACCAGCGTCACCCTGCGGTGAGGCTGAGTCGAATGCGGTAGCCGGGTACAGACCTTGCCGGATGCCTTCGCGACGTCGATGGCCGCGACCCGGCTCAACCG
>NZ_JBHMIO010000135.1:0-1415 GCF_048060275.1 Micromonospora sp. LOL_015 | reverse complement strand
GTTCGTCGCCGTGGACGTACAGGGTCATCGTGGTCAGCTCCGGGTCGTACGCGGCCGCCAGACCGCGCCCATCCTGCATAGACCCCCGAATTCCTCCCAAACTCCCACCTCAGCCAGCCCTCAGCCGACTACGCAACGGCCCTGACCGATCGGCGGACTACTAACAATACCCGAAAACCGTTGATCACTTCACACTCTTTCCGCCTGATCGATTAGAGTTCGCGGCAACTTCGATGCAGCACCAAGCACCTCCACCCCCACAAGCCTGCCACTATCATCAAAGTCGAGATTGATCATTCCACCGACCCGGAACGGATCACATGGGTACATAGAGGCAACCCCACCAGGTCCCACCTCACTCAGATAGATATAGACCGCATCAGCTCTCGCATCGTAAGTCACCCTAAACTCAGCCACTATTGAACGATCACCCTGGAGCCGACGAATATAATTTCGTCGACGTTGTCATAACTGTATTTAGGTTTCATCAACAGCCTTGGCAATAGAGACTTTTAGCGAGGGTCGCAGTAGCCGTACATCACCATCCGAATCAGTCATCCGCTACTCACTGACAGGCCCTTCGAGATCAAATATTGGCGTCTGCCGCTCATCTCCAGGAGACCAAAGTGTAAGCAACCATTCCCCATAGGGGTAATCACTTAGTATCTCGAAGACGAGTCCCGATCGTGTAGTCAAGATCAGATCGAGCCCAACCTGGCGAGATTGAACTCCTACTCGCACGAACTCATCTCCCACCAAGTCCCTCAAGCCACAAGCCGTCGCGAAATCTTTCGAAATCGACGGTGACATAACTATCATTTCATTTACCGAAACACTCCAGCTGGTATTCACGCGAAGTCGCCACCGATCCCCGCTGAGGCAGACACCGTCGGTGTCTGCCTCAGCGGCAGCAATCGGGAGAGGAAGAAAGGTCCGGATCTCCTCTAAAACCACTCTATGGCTCCAGTTTCACATGCGTCCGGGATCGGACGTACGGTTTGGGACTGACGTCCCTCGGCGGCTGCACAGGCTTACCCGTGAACGGGCTGACCGGCGCATCGGCACCGTTGGTAAACGAGGCTCGGCGCCCCGCATTTCCATTAGCCGAAGGCTGCATAATACGGATTCTACTACCATCTGGTAGCTGGAATCCCGACCCCGCCGACCTAGTCGGGAAGGTGCTGAATCCCTCTTCTCCTGCCTCGACAGCTGCTTGCAGGCCGGACTCGAGCCGCGATGCACTTGTAGGTACGATGGTGCCACTCGCATCAGCGATGAACGTGGGCCGGTTGATCGGGCAGGCCCCACCATTCGTATTGTGTACGAGTACCGGGGTGTTGCCGGTGACTACGTGGTACGTGTGGATGTCGTCGATGGTGAGGTTGTGGACCGTACGGGTCTCGGACCACTGACGC
>NZ_JBHMIO010000134.1:0-1457 GCF_048060275.1 Micromonospora sp. LOL_015 | reverse complement strand
CAACGCCGCTCGGTTAGGGCGGGTGGATGGTTAGCAAGTGTTTGTGATGATGTCGATGGCTATGGTGGCTTTGTAGCTGCGTCGGTCTACGTTGGGTCCGCGGGCTTGGTACTTGGAGTTCGAGCGTTTGATCATGCGGGTCTTCACCCGGATCCGACGCTCAGGTAGCAGGTGGGCCAGGACCGCGCGACCGATTGCGCCGACCAGGTCGATGACGGTGTCGGCGAGGACGCCGGCGGCGTGGGTGACCTGGTCGCGGGCGGCGTTCAGGGCGGTGGTGAAGCTGGCCCGGTCAGGGCTGGTGCCGGGCCGGCTGTCGGTGGCGTCGGTCATGGCGGTACGCAGGATCTGGTAGACGACCAGCAGGGCGTAGACCTCCTGGTCGATGCCGTCGGGAGTACGCGCGCGCAGGACCCGGCCGCCGAGGATGCTGGATTTGATCTCCAGGTAGGCGGTTTCGACCTCCCACCGGCGGTGGTACAGCTTTATCAATTCGCTGGCCGGGTGGTTGCGTGGGTCGAGCAGGGTGGTGATCAGCCGGTAGCCGCCCGTGCGGACGCCGTCGATGGTCTGGACGCTGATCTCAGCGTCGACGACCCGCACCCGTACCGTGCCGATGGTCGACAGCCAGGATCCGTCGTGGTACCGGCGGATCACCGGCAGGCGGCGGCCGTTCTTGCAGCGGATCAGCAGGTCGGCCCTGGTGGCGGCGAGTGTCTGGATGAGGTCGGCGGCGGCGTAGTTGCGGTCGGCCAACAGCAGCATCCCGGCGGCCAGGCTCCGGGCCAGGGAGCGGGCCTGGTCGAGTTCGCTGGTGCCGAGTGGAGCGAACACGGCGTCGATGATCGAGCGGGTGCCGCAGGTCAGCAGGACACTCAGCCGTAGTGCCGGGTAGCCCGCGCCACCGTGGTTACCGCGTTGTTTGCGGTAACGGACCCGGACCGCCTCGGCGTCGGCGACCGACATCGTGGTCCCGTCGATCGCGGTCACCAGCAGGCCCCGCCACCGCACGGCGTGCGTCGCCGTGGTGACCGCCGGGCCGCGCAGCAGATCGAACAAGGCCCGCAACGGCGTCGACCCGAGCCGCTGACGCGCCTCCCGTAACGTGCCTGAGGACGGCTCGGTCAGATCCAGCCCGGTCAGACCGGCGGTCAGTTTCCGCCACACCTGCCCGTAGCCGAGTTCGGCGAACAAGCAGCCTGCCAGGACGAGGTAGACCACGACCCGGGCCGGGAGTAGCCGGATCCGCTGCTGGGTACGACGGGTCGCGGCGAGGACCTCATCGACCATCTCGAAGGGCAGGAACTGGGTCAACTCACCCAGATGACCCGGCGCGAACACACCTGCGGCTACCCGCACCGTCCGGGTTATGGCAATCTGATCGACCAAAGCGGAGTTCCTGGTCTCGAGGCGTCTTGGAGTGACTCACCTCGTTACAGGAACTCCGCTTTCCCATG
>NZ_JBHMIO010000133.1:0-1461 GCF_048060275.1 Micromonospora sp. LOL_015 | reverse complement strand
CCGTGCAGGTCGCGGCGATCAACGAGTGGCTGTGACCGACTTTGATACACGCCCTAGGTCGAAGAACCGGCTGTCCGGCCCACCGTGCGCACCGGCAGCACGCTGGTCCACAGCTCCGCGACCGCCTTCTGGGCGGGCGTGAGTGGTTCGTGCCCTACTCGGGCGGATGCCTCCCGCGCCGGGTCGGGCAGCGCACGCCGGTCGACCTTGCCGTTTCGTGTGAGCGGCAGGTCGCCCAGCACGACGACCACGTCGGGCACCATGTGGTGCGAAACGGTGCCGAGCAGGAACGCCCGCACCTCGGCTGGGTCGACGTTCGCCCCGGCCACCGGGACCAGGTAGCCGACCAGCGCCGGCCCCGCCTCCGGATGCACTCGCACGTCGACGGCCACCGACTGGGCATGTGGGTATCGGGCGAGTGCCCGCTCGACCTCGCCGAGTTCTACCCGAATCCCGCGCACCTTCACCTGATCATCTGGTGTCCTGCGCCGGAAATTCGCCTGATAAGTGGGTAGGGTGAGGGGATGCCGAGAACTGGTCGTCCCACCCCGCCGCTGACGCTGACCGACGAAGAGCGGGCGACGTTGACTCGCTGGTCACGACGGGCGACGTCGTCACAGGTTCTGGCGATGCGTTCACGGATCATCCTGGCGTGCGCCGAAGGGGCGTCGAACACCGACGTCGCGGCGAGTCTCGGTGTGCATCTGTCGACTGTGGGTAAGTGGCGGCGGCGTTTCCTGAAACTACGCCTGGACGGCCTGGTGGACGAGGAACGGCCGGGCCGCCCGCCGTCGATCAGCCTTGACCGGGTCGAGGATGTGGTGGTCGCGACCCTGGCACAGACTCCACGTAACGCCACCCACTGGTCCCGCGGGTCGATGGCGGACAGGTCCGGGTTGTCGAAGTCCACGATCGGGCGGATCTGGCGCGACTTCGGTCTCAAGCCCCACCGTGCCGACACGTTCAAGCTGTCCACCGACCCGCTGTTCATCGAGAAGGTCGTCGACGTGGTCGGGCTGTACCACAACCCGCCCGAGCGGGCCGTGGTGCTCTGCGTCGACGAGAAGAGCCAGGTCCAGGCGCTCGACAGATCCCAGCCGGTGCTGTCGATGATGCCCGGCATGCCGGAACGCCGCACCCACGACTACGCCCGCAACGGCGTCACCAGCCTGTTCGCGGCGTTCAACATCGCCGACGGCACCGTGATCAGCGAACTGCACCGCCGGCACCGCGCCGTCGAGTTCAGGAAGTTCCTGATCACGATCGACAGGACGGTGCCGGCGGAGCTGGACGTGCACCTCGTCTGCGACAACTACGGCACCCACAAGACCCCCGCCGTGCGAGCCTGGCTCGCGAAGCATCCCCGGTTCCACATGCACTTCACTCCGACCGGATCGAGTTGGATCAACCAGGTCGTGCGACACGCAAGTCGCATGAGTACAGCGACACTCATCGAAGGGG
>NZ_JBHMIO010000132.1:0-1470 GCF_048060275.1 Micromonospora sp. LOL_015 | reverse complement strand
CACGGCCCCGGCGTTGTTCCTCTATGTCTGACTTGATCATTGTTTGTCAGATGTCGTAGACGGCGAAGGTGTCGGCGCGGTCGTGGAGGTCACGGCGGGCGTGGGCGATGTTGGCGCGTCCGGCGAGGCGGAAGGTGTTCAGGGCCAGGTTGCGCATGGCGGCGACGTTGCGGGGAGCCGCACCCGTCCTGAGCTGGGAGTCGTCCTCGTTGAAGGTGACGTCACGGGTCCAGTGCAGGCGGGTTTCCACCGACCAGTGTCCTCTGACGTAGGCGTTGAGGTGCTGCGGTCCGGCCTGGGTGGCGTCGAGGCTGACCCTGCCGTGGATGATCTGTTTGCTGGTGCGGATCCCGTCGAGTCCGCCGGTGTCGCGGCGTAGCCGGAAGACCTGGCGGGCTCCGGGGAACAGGGTGTCGTCGCAGCCGGTGACGCGGATCGTGCGGCGTTCGGTGCGTCCGTGTCCGCGATCGGCGTCGACGCCGGTCCGGTCGGCGAACTCGGTGTCGGTGCCGGACAGCAACGTGTGGGCGGCCCGCAGGGCGAGCGGCTGGTTCCCCTTCAGGATCAGCATGTAGTGGGCGTTCAACGTGCCGGTGATCAGCCGGGCGGTCTTCCTGTTGGTGTGCAGGGCGTCCAGGGTGAGCAGCATGCCGGCGACGTTCAGCGGTGTGAGTAGGTCCTCGGTCGCGGTGGCCTCGCCGCGTTTGTCGGCGACCTGGCGTTGGCCCAGGATCACGGCACGGTCGTGGGTGACGGCGGCGACCAGGAACACCTGCCCGGTAGGGGTGCGGGTGCCGTGCAGCAGTTTCCCGTCGATCGCGGCGGCGGGCAGCGGTCCGGCCGGTGCCGGGTGGGTGAACGCCCGGGTCGCGGCGCGGCGTTGTTCGCGTTCGGTGGGTTCGTCGACGCCGGCGGGGATCTGCGGGGCCGGGGTGTCGCCGCGTGCCACGTCCGCGGCGTAGCCGCAGGTCGCCGTGTCGAGGGCGTCGCCGTCGACGGCGGCCAGGACCCGCCGGAAGGTCCGTTCGCTCGGTACGAGGTAGCGGCTGGTCAGTGGGTCACGGCGGGCGCCGAGGCGGTGCAGGACGTCCTGTGGGGTCCGGGCTGCCCACTGCCGGATCGCGGTCAGGCTGTCGTTGCCGGCGACGAGGGTGGCACACGCGGTCAGGACCAGGATCACCAGCAGCGGATGGCGCCGTCCGCGCGGCCGGCGGGGGTCCGGCACCTGAGCCAGGCGTGCTACCAGGGGCGACGCCATCGACAAGGGATCGGCCGGGGCTGGACCGGCGGCGAGTTCGGCTTCCCACAACGCCAGATCGGCGAGGTGGTCAACAACGGGGTCGGTCAGGGAAGATGTCGTCACGAGCGCGGCTCCAGCGATGAACTTCGAGGCTAGTCACCCGCAAGATCATCAGGAGTCGCGCTCGTCCCGCAACTCAGCCGATGTCCGATTTTCAACACGGACAGAAC
>NZ_JBHMIO010000131.1:0-1502 GCF_048060275.1 Micromonospora sp. LOL_015 | reverse complement strand
GGCCAAGCTTCACCGTTGGGCGGTGGCTGATCCTGGCCGCCAGTTCGACGACTTGTTCAATTTCGTGCACGATCCGGCCACGCTGATCATGGCGTTCGACCGGGTTGCCGGCAATCAGGGAGCACGAACCGCCGGCGTGGACGGCCTCGTGGTCGCCGATGTCGAAGAGCGGATCGGTGTCCCCGGTTTCCTGGACGACCTACGGGCCCAACTGAAGGCGGGCACGTTCCGGCCGCTTCCGGTGCGGGAGAGAAAGATCCCCAAGCCGGGAGGGTCGGGCAAGGTTCGGCGATTAGGGATCCCCACGATCTCCGACCGGGTCGTTCAGGCCGCGTTGAAGCTGGTGCTGGAACCGGTCTTCGAGGCCGACTTCAAGCCGGTCTCTTACGGGTTCCGGCCCAACCGGCGGGCTCAGGACGCCGTCGCTGAGATCCACTTCTTTGGGACCCGCGGCTATCGGTGGGTGCTGGATGCGGACATCCAGGCGTGCTTCGACGAGATCGAGCACGTCGCGGTGATGGACCGTGTCCGGAAGCGGATCAAGGACAAACGGGTTCTGGCCCTGGTGAAGGCGTTCCTGAAAGCGGGGGTTCTTACGGAACTCGGCGAACTCCAGGACACCCGCACCGGGACTCCGCAGGGCGGCATCATTTCGCCTCTGCTTGCCAACGTCGCGTTGTCCATGCTCGACGAGCACGGATGTGCGGCGTGGGAGTCAGGCGGGACGATGTCGACTCAGGCCCGCCGGAGGCGACGACGTCTCAAGGGATTACCGAACTGGCGGATCGTCCGTTACGCGGACGATTTCGTGGTCCTGGTCCATGGGACCGAACCGGACACCGAAATGTTGCGCGAAGAGATCACTCACGTCCTTCGGTCCATCGGTCTACGGCTGTCACCAACCGAAACCAGGGTCGTGCACATGAGTGAAGGGTTCGACTTCCTGGGGTTCCGCATCCAGTGGCGCCGCAAGCGAGGAACGAGTAAGTGGTACGTCTACACCTTCGTCGCCCAGCGGCCCTTGCGGTCGGTGAAGGCGAAGATCCGTGCCCTGACCTACAAGACGTCGCAGCAGGACTTGGAGTACGTGCTGACCAGCTTGAACATGGTCATGCACGGCTGGGCCAACTACTTCCGGCACGCCGTCGCGAAGAACACATTTGGCACGTTGGACAACTTCACCTGGTGGAGGCTGATCCGCATGCTGCGCGAACGGCATCACTGGACGTGGTCAGACGTCCGCCGCCGATTCGTCACAGCCTCCGGGCAGTGGCAGCCGATCACGGCGGGCGAGACCGAGCTGCGGAAGATCAGCGCGATCCCGGTGACCCGGTATCGCTACCGCAGCACAGCGATCCCCTCTCCCTGGCCCCTGCAACAGATTTGACGGCAGAAACCGTGGAGAGCCCGTTGCGTTGAGAGGCGCACGGCGGGTTCGGCGAGAGGTCCGGGGAGACGGGCCGGGGGCAATCCCGGCACCGCGCCCCGGGCCTACTCAGCGG
>NZ_JBHMIO010000130.1:0-1504 GCF_048060275.1 Micromonospora sp. LOL_015 | reverse complement strand
CGCGGCAGGCCAAGCTGATGGAGTCGTACGGGGCGCACTGCGTCTACGTCACCGACTCCGGCGGCCGGCTGCTGATGGACGACGTCGCCGCCCGGGTCGACGCCTACCGGCAGGTCCTGGACCCGCAAACGCAGATCGGCATTCACGCCCACCACAACCTCTCGTTGGGCGTGGCCAACAGTGTGATCGCCGTGCGGCACGGCACCACCCGGGTCGACGCCTCCCTCGCCGGGATGGGCGCCGGGGCCGGCAACGCCCCCCTCGAAGTCTTCACCGCCGTGGCCGACCTGCACGGCTGGAAACACGGCTGCGACACGTTCGCGCTGATGGACGCCGCCGAGGACCTGGTCCGGCCGCTGCAGGACCGGCCGGTGCGGGTCGACCGGGAAACCCTGTCGCTCGGCTACGCCGGCGTCTACTCCAGCTTCCTGCGCCACGCCGAACGCGCCGCCGACCGCTACAACCTGGACGTGCGGTCCATCCTGGTCGAACTCGGCCGCCGCAGGATGGTCGGCGGCCAGGAGGACATGATCACCGACGTCGCCCTCGACCTCGTCAACGGAGAGCGCCCGTGACCGCCACCAGCATTGACACCGCCGACCTCGCCGCCCGGCTCGACGAGGCGGCCGTCACCGGCACCCCGATCGAGCAGCTCGCCGACACCCACCGGGTCGACGTCAACGCCGCCTACGCGGTGCAGCAGGCCCTGATCGCCCGCCGCACCGACCGGGGCGAACGCCTCGTCGGCGCCAAGATGGGCCTGACCAGCCAGGCCAAGATGGCGCAGGTCGGCGTCGATGAGCCGATCCTCGGCCAACTCACCGACACCACGCAGGTGCCCGACGGCGCCGCCGTGGACATCTCCGGGCTGATCCACCCCCGGGTCGAACCGGAGATCGCCTTCCTCCTCGACAGGCCGCCGACACCCGGGATGCCGTTCACCGACGCGGTGCGGGCCGTCGCCCCCGCGCTGGAGGTCATCGACTCCCGCTACGCCAACTTCACCTTCTCGCTGCCCGACGTGATCGCCGACAACACCTCCGCCGCCCTGTACGTCGTCGGCCCCTGGCAGCCGGTCCCCGACGAAGTCGACAACCTCGGCGTACTCCTCGACATCGATGGACGCACGGTGCAGACCGGATCCACCGCCGCGATCCTCGGCGACCCCTGCCGGGCCCTGACCGCCGGCATCGCCCTCGCCGACCGGCACGGCCCGGCGCTCCAAGCCGGGTGGATCTTCCTGGCCGGCGCGGCCACCGCCGCCGTTCCCCTCACCCCCGGCGTCCACGTGCGGGCCACCGTGCAAGGGCTCGGCACCGCCGCCTTCACCACCACCGGCGGTACGCCCCTCACCACCACCGGCGGTACGCGATGACCGCGCATCTGGTCGCGGGCAAGGCCACCCCACGCGGCAAGTTCCCGCACGTCAAGGTCGCCGGCGGATTCATCTTCGTCTCCGGCACCTCCAGCCGCCGCCCCGACAACACCATCGCCGGCGCCACCG
>NZ_JBHMIO010000129.1:0-1543 GCF_048060275.1 Micromonospora sp. LOL_015 | reverse complement strand
CGGTAGTTGTCAAGTCAAATTGAGACGGTTTGGTCCTGCTGGGTTGGCTGGTTGATCCAGGCCTGGTCGGGCAGTTTCGGTGCGCGTGGCCGGCGGGTGAACCGGTCCGGGTGGGCGGCGTGGGCGGCGTCGAGGGCGCGTTGGCGGTGCTCACGGACCTGCTCGGCGGTGCCGTAGTGCACCGACGCCGGGGTGTGCCAGCCGATCCCGGAATGCCGATGCTCGTGATTGTAGGCGGTGAAGAATCCGTCGCAGAACGCTCTCGCGTCAGCGAGGGACCCGAACCTGGCCGGGAAGTCCGGCACGTACTTCATCGTCTTGAACTGCGCCTCCGAGTACGGGTTGTCATTCGACGTCCGGGGTCGGGAATGCGACCGGAGGACACCGAGGTCGACGAGCATCTCCGACACCGGCTTCGACACCATCGCGCCGCCACGGTCGGCGTGGATCGTGTGCGGCTCGATCCCGTTACGGCCGATCGCGTCGGCGAGGAAGTCACGGGCCACGACGGCGTCCTCGGCGGCCGCGACGAGCCAGCCGACGACGTAGCGGGAGTAGATGTCGAGGACGACGTAACACCGGTACCAGATGCCCTTGACGGGTCCCTTCAACGCGGTGATGTCCCAGGACCACACCTGACCGGGTCCGGTCGCGACCAGCTCCGGACGCACCCGGGGTGGATGGGTCGCCAGGCGGCGTCGTTCCCTACTCTGCCCCGCCGCGCGGGCGATCCGGTACATCGTGGACATGGAGCAGTGGTAGCGGCCCGCGTCGAGTTCCCGCGCCCACACCTGAGGGATCGCCAGGTCGGCGTAGGCGGGCGAGTTCAGCACGGCCAGGACCCGGTCACGTTCGGCCGGACTGAGCGCCTGCGGCGGCGGGGTCCGGGGCAGCCACGGCCCGTGTCGCGGTCCGACCGGTCGCGTCCGCCGGTAGTAGGTCGCCCGTGAGGTCCCGGTCAGCGCGCACGCCCGCTGCACCGAGATGTCCGCGTCGCGGAGCTCGCCGAACACGGCGGTCAGGATCTCCTCGGCGGATTGTCGTTGTCCGCGCTCCCGGAGAGTTCTTCCAAGAGCGCGTGTGCTTTTCCCATGATGTCCAACGCCATGCGGGTCTTGGTCAGGTCCGCCTGCAGTTTCTCGTTCTGCCGGCGCAGCTTCTCCAACTCGATCTGGTCCGCGGACTTCTTCACCCGCGACCCGGCTCCAGCCGTGGCGGTATCCGTTTTCCCGCCGTCGACCTGGCCGAGGTGTCCGGCGTCGCGGGCCCGTGTCCACTCGATGATGTGCGACGAGTACAGGCCTTCCCGGCGCAGGATCGCGCCCTTCTCGCCGTTCGGGGCGTTCTCGTACTCGGCGACCATCGCGAGCTTGTACTCAGGGCTGAAGACCCGCCGCGACGGCTTCGGCGCCGGGTCAGCCCCGCTGCCGGAGGCCGACTGCTTGCCAGATGAAGTGGACACGTACACAAGGATCTCCGATCCCCGTCCTCAGGTCAGCACCCCACTCACACGGGGTGTCTCACACCATCCTGACCAAGAGGG
>NZ_JBHMIO010000128.1:0-1637 GCF_048060275.1 Micromonospora sp. LOL_015 | reverse complement strand
CCGGGCAGCGACACGCCGAAAGTCGTCACCCGCCCACGGCCGACTTTGATACACGCCCTAGCGCCCGCGCCACCCCCGCATCGCGCTGCAACCGGTGCCGTCCAGCGGCATCGATCAGAAGCTCTATCGACTGATCGACGGTCAGTTGCCGTAAGTCCACCGTCGCCTGGATCTGCCGGCCGAACAGCCGGCGATGGGCCCCGATGATGGCCGCGCTGTGCCGTCCTCCCGGCAGCAGCAGGCCCCCGATGTCGGCGTCGCTGACGTCGTCAAGGAGCACCAGTACCTTGCGGTCGATCGTCCAATTGCGGAACATTTGGCTGCGCGTCTCCAGTTCGTCGGGGATCCGACTCGTCGGAATGCCGACAGCTGCAAGGAAATTCGCCAGCAGTTCGGCGGCGCGTGATCTGCCGCGGAGTGATCCGTAGAACTGACCGTCGGGAAACTCCGCCCGTACCTGGTGGGCTGCCCGGGCACAGAAGGCGGAGACACCCACGCCTGGGGGGCCGCTGACCGCCACCACCGCCGGCTCGTTCGCCGACCGCTCGCGCAACACCGCGACGAGCCGTTCCAGCTGATTGTCGCGACCAACGAGCGACACGTTGACCGGCAGTTGCATGGGCGGGTCGGGACGGGCGGAGACCCGAATGGTCTCGGTAGGCTCGGGTCCCAGCTGGGGTCCTGGCTCGGCCGACAGGATCTGACGCTGCAGGTGTTGCAGTTCGGGCCCCGGCTCCAGGCCGAGTTCGTCGGCGAGGACCGAGCGAATCCGTTGAAACAGCCGGAGCGCCTCGGACCGTCGGCCGGCGCGGTACAGCGCCAGCATCAGTCGCGCGTGTAGGCCTTCATGAGTGGGGTGTTGCGCGGTGTAGCCGGTGAGTTCGCTGATCAGCTCGTGGTGCCGGTTGAGCGCCAAATCAGCGTCGATCCGTAGCTCATGGATGCTGTACCGGCTCTCGTTCAGACGTACCAAGTCGGCCTGGAGCACGGGTCCGACGGACACGTCGGCGAGCGCGCTGCCGCGCCACAGCCCGAGAGCCTGGCGCAGGCTCCCGGCTGCTCGCTCCACTTGGCCTTCCTCGAGCTGCCGCCGTCCAGCGGCGGCGAGCAGTTCGAAGGTGCGGATGTCGATCGACTCTTCGGGTACGCCGAGCAGGTAGCCGCCGAGCCTGGTCTGTAGCGAGATCGGACCGGGCCGAATGCCGGGCCGGGCGTCGCCGACGTTGAGCACCTTGCGGAGCTGATAGATGTACGTCTGTAGAGTGGTGGCGGAACTGGGCGGTGGCTGCTCCTCCCACAGCTCATCGATGAGCTGCCGGGTTGGGACCACTCTGTTGGCCTGGATGGCCAGGAGCGCGAGCACCTGACGGAGCTTCGGCGCCGACGGTGTGATCACCTCTTCGCCGCGTATCACCTCGAACGAGCCTAACATCCGGAAAATCACCTGGTGCCCTCCCCGCCTCGCATCAAGATCGTTGTTGGGATCCCCACCGATCCGCGACCGCTCGCTGGCGGTCACGGCCACACCATCGACATCCCTTGATCGCAGCCGAGCCTGCAACGGCCGACTCGATTGCACCTAGTAGGGCAGCCGTACTTCGTGACCTGACCGGTGCGGTGGGGGTGTGGACGGACAG
>NZ_JBHMIO010000127.1:0-1695 GCF_048060275.1 Micromonospora sp. LOL_015 | reverse complement strand
AGCCTCGATCCACCGATGAAGGTTGGACCGGCAGGACCCCGGATGTAGAAAGTGCCCTCTGAACTGGAAGGATAGGAGTTCTGACGCTTCTATCGTTCGGTTCGAGAGGGCACCTCGCAGGTGAGATTACGCTATGACGCGCCGGTGGTGCGCGCGACGTTCGACGATCCGAATCTGGTGTCGTGCGCCGGCCTTGTTCCGGTGATGCGCCTCGCCGAGCAGGCCGGCCTGCACGACGCGGTCGCAGACCGGGTCAGCCTGCCGACCGACAAAGGTGCCAACCCGGCCGGGAAGGTCGCCACGATCGTGGCCGGGATGCTCGCGGGCGCAGACAGCATCGACGACCTCGACATCGCCCGACACGGCGGCATGCGCTCACTGTTCGGCGGCGTGTACGCGCCGTCGACACTCGGCTCGTTCCTACGCACGTTCACCCACGGCCATGTCCGGCAGTTGCACGCCGCCGCCCGTGACACCCTGATCGGTCTCGCCGCACGGGTGCCGATCCTGGCCGGCGCGGACGTGCTGACCTTCGTGGACATCGACTCGATGCTGCGCCGGGTCCACGGCAAACAGAAACAAGGCATCGGGTTCGGCCACACCAAGATCGGCGGCTACAACGTGCGGCTACGCGGCTACAACCCCCTGGTCGCGACGGTGGCGACACCACTGTCCGCGCCCGTCGTCGCGGCCACCCGGCTACGCGCCGGGAACGCCGGCTCCAGCCGCGGCGCCGCGAGCATGATCGCCGAAACGATCACCACCGCCCGATCCTGCGGCGCGACCGGCGAGATCGTGGTCCGGGCCGACTCCGCCTTCTACTCCAAGGCGGTCATCGCCACCTGCCGACGCCACAAGGTGCGGTTCTCCGTCACCGCCCGGATCGACGCCAAGGTCCGCACCGCATGCGACAGCATCGGCGACGACCAGTGGATCGACATCCGGTACCCGCAGGCCGTCTGGGACGAGGAAGAACAGCGGTGGATCTCCGACGCGCAGATCGCCGAAACCGAATACACCGCGTTCGCCGGCACCCGGCAGCAGGTGACCGCCCGGCTGATCGTGCGCCGCGTCCGCCGCGACGACCCCACCCAGGCTCCCGGCCAGGAAGAGCTCCTGCCCGCCTACCGGTACCACGCGGTACTCACCGACAGCCCGTACACCCTCGTCCAGGCCGAAGCCCAGCACCGCCAGCACGCGGTCATCGAGCAGATCAACGCGGATCTGATCGCCGGACCCCTCGCGCACCTACCATCCGGCCGATTCTCAGCAAACGACGCCTGGCTGACCTGCACCGCCATCGCCCACAACCTCACCCGCGCCGCCGGGCACCTCGCCGCCGGCACCTGGACCACCGCCCGAACCTCGACCATCCGCACCCGCATCATCACCGTCGCCGCCCGCCTCGCGCACCGGGCCCGCACCATCCACCTGCACCTACCTGAGCACTGGCCCTGGCAGGCCGCGTTCGACAACCTGTTCACCACCATCCAGGCACGACCCGGCTGACCACAGCAACACCGACGCGCGACCAGGCGGCCCGACCACAAGCCACGAACCCCCGCCCCAACCCCCGAACGACAACACCCGGAGCAAGCCGACCACGTAATCGGCGATCCAGCCACGCCCCGAAACCACCCAATACCGAAACTACTCAACCGAGCTCAAGACGAACCGCGTCGGTGGATCGAGGCT
>NZ_JBHMIO010000126.1:0-1709 GCF_048060275.1 Micromonospora sp. LOL_015 | reverse complement strand
AGGAGACGCCGGCGTCGGCGACGCTGCTGGCGGAGGTGATGGCGGCGGCGGGCGTACCGGACGGGGTGTTCAACCTGGTGCACGGGTTCGGGCCGGGTGCGGCGGGGGAGTGGCTGACCACTCATCCGGGAGTCGACGCGATCACCTTCACGGGTGAGTCGGCGACGGGGTCGGCGATCATGCGGGCCGCCGCCGACGGGGTGAAGGCGGTCTCGTTCGAGCTGGGCGGCAAGAACGCCGGCCTGGTCTTCGCCGACGCCGACCTGGACGCCGCCGTCGCCGGCTCGGTGCGCTCATCGTTCACCAACGGCGGCCAGGTGTGCCTGTGCACCGAGCGGCTGTACGTGCAGCGGCCGGTCTTCGACGAGTTCGTCGACCGGCTGTCGGCCGCCGCCCGTGACGTCCGGTACGGCTGGCCCGCCGACGAGACGATCTCGACGATGCCGCTGATCTCGCGCGGCCACCGGGACAAGGTGCTCGGCTTCTACGACCTGGCCCGCGTCGAGGGTGCCGACGTACGAGCTGGTGGTGGGGTGCCGTCGTTCGGCGACGTCCGCGACGGCGGCGCGTACGTGCAGCCGACCGTGTTGACCGGGCTCGGGCAGTCTGCGCGGCTGCTGCGCGAGGAGGTGTTCGGCCCGATCTGCCACATCGCCCCGTTCGACACCGAGGAGGAGGCGTTCGCCCTGGCCAACGACTCCGACTACGGGCTGGCCGCGACAGTGTGGACCCGCGACGTGGGGCGGGCGCACCGGGCCGGTGCCCGGCTGGACGCCGGCATCGTCTGGGTGAACACGTGGTTCCTGCGGGATCTGCGGACGCCGTTCGGTGGGGTGAAGGCCTCCGGGGTGGGCCGGGAGGGCGGCGTGCACTCGTTGGACTTCTACTCCGAGTTGACCAACGTCTGTGTGGACTTCTCATGACTGTGGATATCGGGGCGGCTGTCGCGGCGTTGGCCGGGGTGTACGACACGGGGGTGCCGTGTGCGCCGTTGCGGGACCGGTTGCTGCCGGTCGGTGACGTGGATACGGCGTACGCGGTGCAGCGGGAGTTGGTGGCCGGTTGGACAGGGGCCGGGCGGCGTCGGGTGGGGGCGAAGATCGGCCTGACGTCGCCGGCGGTGCAGGCCGCGTTCGGCGTCTACCAGCCCGACTTCGGGGTGCTCTTCGCCGACATGGCGGTCTGCGACGGCGACGAGGTCGACCTGGCCGGGCTGATCCAGCCCAGGGTGGAGGCCGAGGTGGCGTTCGTGCTGTCGGCGGATCTGCCGGACGGGCCGGCGACCGTGGTTGACGTGCTGCGGGCCACCGACTTCCTGCTACCGGCGATCGAGATCGTCGACTCCCGGATCGCCGGTTGGGACATCTCGATCGTGGACACGGTGGCGGACAACGCCTCGTCGGGGCTGTTCGTGTTGGGTGACCGGCCGGTGCCGCCCGCCTCGGTGGACCTGCGCGAGTGCGGCAAGGTCCTGGAATCCGCCGGTGAGCCGGTGTCGGTGGGTGCCGGTGCCGCCTGCCTCGGCAACCCGGTGCACGCCGTCGCCTGGCTGGCGTCGACGCTGGCGGCGGCGGGGGATCCGCTGCGGGCCGGTGACGTGGTGCTCTCGGGTGCGCTGGGCCCGATGGTGCCGGTCACCCCGGGGGCCGCGTACGAGGCACGGATCGCCGGGCTCGGCTCGGTGCGGACCAGATTCAGCGCGGAACCGG
>NZ_JBHMIO010000125.1:0-1715 GCF_048060275.1 Micromonospora sp. LOL_015 | reverse complement strand
AGGAGACGCCGGCGTCGGCGACGCTGCTGGCGGAGGTGATGGCGGCGGCGGGCGTACCGGATGGGGTGTTCAATGTGGTGCACGGGTTCGGGCCGGGTGCGGCGGGGGAGTGGCTGACCACTCATCCGGGGGTGGACGCGGTCACGTTCACGGGTGAGTCGGCGACGGGGTCGGCGATCATGCGGGCGGCGGCTGACGGGGTGAAGGCGGTGTCGTTCGAGTTGGGCGGGAAGAACGCGGGTCTGGTGTTCGCGGACGCGGATCTGGACGCGGCGGTGGCGGGTTCGGTGCGGTCGTCGTTCACCAACGGTGGTCAGGTGTGTCTGTGCACCGAGCGGCTGTACGTGCAGCGGCCGGTGTTCGACGAGTTCGTCGACCGGCTGGCGGCCGCCGCCCGCGACGCCCGGTACGGCTGGCCCGCCGACGAGACGATCTCGACGATGCCGCTGATCTCGCGCGGCCACCGGGACAAGGTGCTCGGCTACTACGATCTGGCCCGCGCCGAAGGCGCGCAGATCCTTGCCGGTGGTGGCGTGCCGGCCTTCGGCGACGCCCGCGACGGCGGCGCGTACGTGCAGCCGACCGTGTTGACCGGGCTCGACTCGTCGGCGCGGCTGGTGCGGGAGGAGGTGTTCGGCCCGATCTGCCACATCGCTCCGTTCGACACCGAGGAGGAGGCGTTCGCGCTGGCCAACGACTCCGACTACGGGCTGGCCGCGACGGTGTGGACCCGCGACGTGGGGCGGGCGCACCGGGCCGGTGCCCGGCTGGACGCCGGCATCGTCTGGGTGAACACCTGGTTCCTGCGGGACCTGCGCACCCCGTTCGGCGGAGTAAAGGCCTCCGGGGTGGGCCGGGAGGGCGGCGTGCACTCGCTGGACTTCTACTCCGAGTTGACCAACGTCTGTGTGGATCTGACATGAGCGTGACTGTGGATGTCGGGGCCGCTGCCGCGGCGCTGACCGGGGCGTACGACACCGGGGTGCCGTGTGCACCGCTGCGGGACCGGTTGCTGCCGGTCGGTGACGTGGCCGCCGCGTACACGGTGCAGCGGGGGTTGGTGGCCGGCTGGACAGGGGCCGGGCGGCGTCGGGTCGGCGCGAAGATCGGTTTGACGTCGCCGGCGGTGCAGGCCGCGTTCGGCGTGTATCAGCCTGATTTCGGGGTGCTGTTCGCCGACATGGCGGTGCCGGATGGCGACGAGGTCGACCTGGCCGGGCTGATCCAGCCCAGGGTGGAGGCCGAGGTGGCGTTCGTGCTCGGCACCGACCTGCCGGACGGGCCGGCGACCGTGGTCGACGTGCTGCGGGCCACCGACTTCCTGCTACCGGCGATCGAGATCGTCGACTCCCGGATCACCGACTGGGACATTTCCATCGTGGACACCGTGGCGGACAACGCCTCGTCGGGGCTGTTCGTGCTCGGCGATCGGCCGGTGCCGCCCGCCTCGGTGGACCTGCGCGAGTGCGGCATGGTCCTGGAATCCGCCGGTGAGCCGGTGTCGGTCGGTGCCGGTGCCGCCTGCCTCGGCAACCCGGTGCACGCCGTCGCCTGGCTGGCCTCGACCATGGCAGCCGCCGGGGATCCGCTGCGAGCCGGCGACGTCGTGCTCTCCGGCGCGCTCGGCCCGATGGTGCCGGTCACCCCGGGGGCGGCGTACGAGGCACGGATCGCCGGGCTCGGCTCGGTGCGGACCAGATTCAGCGCGGAACCGG
>NZ_JBHMIO010000124.1:0-1726 GCF_048060275.1 Micromonospora sp. LOL_015 | reverse complement strand
CCATCCACATCTACCGGGTCCAGCCACCACCAAGATCAACTTAAGCTACGTGGCATTGGGCATAGGTGCGCGTGCCGATTGCTGTCAGGGCTAATGTCAGGCACTCGCAACGTATGCGAATGAGTCGATCTAGCTGTCGGGCTGGATGCCAAAGTTGCGGCTTCTCGTTGGCGCGGCGCGTAGCGGCGTGGCGTCGATCCCCGGAACCCGGCGCGCGGGTTGACCCGTGATGGGATCGTCACGGCCTTGATCGCTTCGACTGGGAGGCGTCGCTTGGTCGCACTGGTCCGCGCGTGGGCGCGTGCGCGCGGGCCGGAACGGCTGTAGCGCGTGCGCCCACGTTGCTGTCACGGCTGCTGTCAAAATCGCCAACTATCGATGAACTGCAGACGGGTGGTTGAGCGAAAGCCCAGCTCCCTGCCAAAATCGACGCCATGACATCGCCGCAGCCGCCGTAGCAATGCCACACGTACCATGTGATCGCCGGTGATACGCCGGTTCTCGTGCACAACTGCGGATTCTCGGATCGAGCGAGCCAAATTCACGCCGCAGAGCCAGACGAGTACATTCGTAATAACATCAGCACGGTCGCAGTAGTCCGGGCGCAGACGCCTCACGGAGTCGTCGATGTAATTGCTGGCTCTGGCGATGGTTTAACACCTGCACAAATGTCTGTACCGCTCCGACGCGGCGAGATGCATGCGCCGAATATTCCGGGTACACACGCCGAGCAAAACGCCTTCCTGTTCATCAATGAACAAGGGTGGACGCCGGTCGCTGGGGGAACTTCGAGAAACGCCTGTCTTTCAATCTGTGCTCCATGGATTAGGGGTAGCGGAGGGAGAATGATGGGTAACGTCTATCCTGGTAGTGGTGTTACCACCACACGTCAGAGGAGCTTCGAGTGGTAGTTGACGAGGAAACCGTACGTGCCCTACGCGGGGGTGACGGACAGCTAGCGCGGATCTTTGCGGCGAGTTGTGCGGAACGATTGGTGCAGGTCTTCTGTGCCGTCAGGGCAGTCGACCCCAGCCGCGCTGACGACATCGCCTACGTTGTCGAGACGCTTGAAGATCTGTGGGACCTGAGACGTCCAGCTAGGTTGCTAGACGGGCGGCGTGAGCATCTGTTGTTATTTCCCGAACTCCAGCCGAACGATCTAGGCTTCACTGAAGCCGATGACATCTACTCCTTCTACGGATGCCTCGTTCTTATGTATGCGACGAAATGTGCGGCGACCGGCGGTGATCCGGAAGTCGCCATTAGTTGCGCACATGCGTCTCTGACCGCCTTGGGTCAGCTCGATCAGAACGTGGCTGGCGCAACGTATCTATCGGACGAGAGATCCCGGCAGAAGGCGACGATAGACGGAGTTAAAAACCGTACTCCGCTGGCTCGGATTCGTGATGATGACCGAGTTGCGGCGCAGGAATTAGTCACGGCGATTCGAAATAGAGTGGGTGGCAAGTGAGGCGCTCTGATGCCACTCCACAGCCTTGCTGGCCCATCTCGGTGTGCGTTGGCGTGCGCGGGCGTTCATCCGGGTTGCCGTCAACGTTGCCGTCAGAAACCTCAAATGCATCCGAATGTTTGGATAAAAGATGTGATGCTCTGACGGCAGCGCGGGTGGCTCGGTCGGTGTCGCGCCCACGGCCGTTTCAAGATGGCGGAGTCAAACGGTCATGGCGACACCCGGTAAAATGATCTTGGGTGTCGAGTGATTGGG
>NZ_JBHMIO010000123.1:0-1883 GCF_048060275.1 Micromonospora sp. LOL_015 | reverse complement strand
AACCACCTGAACCGAGTACCGGCACTACACCCAGTCGCGAACCGTTACTCGCAAAGGCTCAATGACAGTGAAGGGCCAACTCTATCATTTTGAAATCGCGATCTAATCTTTCGAACGGCGACAAATGAGACCAAGTATGTAATTGCGTCGACGAGGAACGGCACAAACCGGGCTATTCCAAACAGCAATCCGCCAACCGGGGGTCCTGCGAACGCCACACCATGCATACGCGCCTCGTTTCGCGCTAGCGCAGTCCCGAGCTGCTCACGCGGAACCACATGCCGCAATACTCCATTCTGTGCCGACTCAAACAAGACCCCAGCTACTGATTCTATGGAAACAACAACTATGATTAGTGCGAGATTGACACTTTCAAAGAGTATCGCCAGAGCAAGCGTCCCGAGAGCGATCGCCCGAATCGATTCACAGATAAGCATTAGCCGACGCCGGTCCCACCGATCTGCGAGAGCGCCAGCGGGGAGTCGAAGTAGAAGACGACCGCCCACACCTATCGACCCGACAACGCCTGCAGCCCCGGCGGATCCCGTGACGGCGAGAACCAAGAGCGGATACGCAAGGATAGAAGCACGCGATCCAAGCTGAGATAATGTCCCACTTACCCAAAGGAGCATAAAGTCACGATTCCGGTTCAACGGGACGCGGGCATCGTTTGGCATGCGAGTTACCTCAGAGACCTTCCTTCAAAGGAAAAACAGCTCGCTGAGTTTCGCCGATCAGAGCCCGCGATGTCAATGCCGGTCCATCGACGCCGTGAGGGGGCGTTCGAACCGACGTAGATCAGTTTGCCACTGCCCCCACGGCTACTCATCATCTGATGAGTTCTCCGACACGGCAGAACTTCCTGGTCATGGTGCGAACGAACCCTCGGGTAGCTTCCGCGATGTCGGCACACACTGACGGGGGCTGAGGCGTTGATCGCATGGTGTGTAGCGAGGACGGTCCCTGGGCACGGATCGGCTACAGTATGCAATGAGGACGAGCTCTCGCGGTAGCAGGTATCGCGGATGTAGCGCAGTATCCATTGGCCGCGTGTGTAGGCGACCTGCCCAGCGGGTGCCAACGGTCGTTTGATCGGCCCTGATCCGCTTCCTGTGGAGTGGTGGTGGACGGTGGGCGGTCCTGGTTCGGCATGGAGGATGCGGTGTCGTAGCAGGTCGAAGGCCGCGTGGCCGTACATCTGGCGTTCGAGCATCTGGCAGCATCCGGGCCGGGACCGCAGGCAGAGAGCCGCGCGAGGCAGCGGTTTCTGCGCGATCAGCGATTCCGATGGGTTGACGCCTGGCGGATGCAGGGCGCAGCCGGTGCGGCGGGCGCGTGTGCACCTTGTCGGCGGATGGTTGTAGGTATCGGCGTACTGGGCGCATTGAGAGCACCGAAGAGCGCCCGCAGGTTCTCCTTTGATCAGGAACACGAACTGGCCCGCTGTGTCAACGCATGGTCGAGGATCTGCAGCACGGCACGAGGTCGGTGGCAGGCAGGGTCTCATTCTCCCGCTGCAGCTCGGCTACCCCACGCTGGAGAGGCGACCTCCGCGTCCATGTCCCCACCGACACAACGTCGCCTGCTCGTTACGGTCTGCCGCTGCTGCTCACGAACCGAGTTCCGCAAGATCTCGTAACTCATCCTCAGCGCACAGGCGATCCGGATAGCCGCCTTCCCTACGAGCGGACCGGATTGATCGCATCGCGCTGAAACTCTCCATGCACTTCGATTGGTCCCCACGGGACACCCGACTCTTTGGACAAAATGTCCAGTCTCATGGCGTCCACAGCTCGTGGGAAGGCCAGTAACCGCTGAGCTAAGCCTCGATCCACCGATGAAGGTTGGACCGGCAGGACCCCGGATGTAGAAAGTGCCCTCTG
>NZ_JBHMIO010000122.1:0-1889 GCF_048060275.1 Micromonospora sp. LOL_015 | reverse complement strand
CAGGGTGTTCTGTTCGACGAGGGCGGCCAGGCCGGCCGCGGCGAGGTGGCCGTGGCCTGCGCTGTCGAGGAAGCCGGCCAGGTCCGCTCGGGCGTCGTCGTCGGCGTGGCGCAGCCAGTCTTCGATCACCTCGAGTGGGCGGGCCAGGTCGGCGGCCTCGTCGCAGTCGAGGACCACGCCCCGATCGGCTGCCGGGATGGCGGGTGTGTCGGTCATCGGCCGAACCTTTCCCAGGAGGCGGTGCCGGGCTGCGCGGAGAAGGTTTCGTCGGCGCGGACCAGGTCACCGGGTTCGCCTCGGATGGCCAGGTGGTCCAGGATCGCGCCGAGGTCCGCGTCGTCGAACCGGCCGGCCGCGGCGGCCAGGCCCAACGCCTGGTCGACGCGGGCGACATCGAGGATGGCGGCGAACTCGACCGCGCGGGCCATCTTCGCCCGCACTCGGCTGGCGCCGGTCGCGGCGGCCTCGACCAGCCACGCGTGGGCGCCGTCACCGATGGCCAGGAAGTCGGCCTCGGCCTTGCTGCGGGCCCGCGGCCGGGGCGGGCGCGGGTGATTCCCGCCCGGATGATGCGGGTAGTGCGCATCGACGATGCGCGGGTTACCCGGCGTGGACAGCTGGTGCCGGGCGATCTCGACGGTGCCCGTGTTCGTCATGGCGACGATCGCCAGTTCGTCACCGACGGTGCGGCACCACACCCTGCTGCCCACGTGCCCAGGCGGGGTCGAGTAGCGCACCGACCCGACCCGGACCGTCTGGTCCTCGTTGACCAGACGCTCCTCGCCCAACGCGGCGGTGTGCGGCTCGGCCGGCAGCATGTGCAGGTGACCGCGTTCGACCGCGAGCCGGTCGACCGGCGCGGCGCCGGTCTCCCGATGCGTGCGGGCGTTGATGTGCTCACACCACGCCTGGCACGCCGCGACGAGCTCGGCGAACGTGCGGTAGGCGCCGCGCAGGTTGGTCTCGGTGGGCACCAGATCGGCCTTGGCGACCCTGACGGTGGCCTCGACTCCGCCCTTGGACTCCGGGTCGAACGGCTCACACGAGTGCACCGTCGCCCCGTAATGCCGGCCCGCCGCGACGACCGTCGGGTGCCGTACCGCGACGCCGGCGACGTGTTCGACGGTAACCGTCTTCGCGTTGTCGCCCAGCAGATACGCCGGCACCCCACCGACCTGCCGCAGGGTCGCGTCCAGGCAGGCGATCAGCGAGCCCATCGTCTGGTCCCAGACCGGGATCACCACCCGAAACCGCGACCAGGCCAGCCACGCGCAGAACAGATACGTCTTACGCCCGTCGACCCGGGGCCCGTCACCCCAGTCGAACTGCAGCCACAGGCCCGGCTCGGCAAGCCACGGCCGGTACGAGCGTCGCCGTCCGGCCCGCCACGCGATCTTCGCCTCGCGCACCGCCCGCCGGGTTGTGCGTTCCGTGCCGATGAACCCCATCGCCAGCAGCCGCTCGTGGACCTTGTCCGCGCGGATCTTCGCCTTCGAGGCGTCGACGAGCTCTTCCACCTTCGGCAGGAACGCGTCGATCAGCTTCGGCCGCGGCCCGGTCCGGACCAGCAACGGGTCCCCACCACCAACGTCACGCAGCGCCACATACCGCTTCACGGTCTTCGGATCACACCCGGCCAGCTGCGCCGCGGAATGCGGACACCGGGTCAGGTCGTACGACTCCAAAATTTCCATGATCTCCCTGTCAGACTTGGTCACGGTCTCTCCGGCGGCTCGATGTGCAAGGTCAGCAACCCGCATCGAACCGGCCGGAGAGATCCACTTCACGTGGCCGAGACGGAGATCACCTGACCGCCCAGCAGGATTTCTGCTGTCCGCGGGCAGGGACTCAACTGTCCGTCAACAAGGATTTTTCAGTGTCCGCTAGCA
>NZ_JBHMIO010000121.1:0-1913 GCF_048060275.1 Micromonospora sp. LOL_015 | reverse complement strand
GTGCGACACGCAAGTCGCATGAGTACAGCGACACTCATCGAAGGGGGTGCGGCGTGACGTCGCGGATGTAGTGTCCGGTCCCGTGCGCAAGGACCGTCCCCGCCTCGGCGTGCGTCGCGGGTAACCGCGGGGTGCGAAGCCCGGGGAAGGGCCCAAGGACTCCTGTTCCATCCAGGGGTTACCGGCTGGGGAAGACCGGACGGGTGAACGCAAGTGAACCCTCGATGACGCCTCGTCATAGGCACTTCCGCTCGATGGGACGCGCCAGCGGGAGACAGGGGCCAGCCGTTGCAAGGCGGCAGGTGCCGCTCGGAGGAATCTAGCCGGGCGGGAGCGCACCACCGTCCCCGGGGTTCAGAGGGCGCCCTACCCGGTCGTATCTGTCTCATGCGGAACGTGACAACCCCGATGGGGTCCAGACGGACAGTGATTCGGCTGGTAGGCCGCCTGTGAGGGCGGACGATGTCCCAGCGGGCGCAGGACGACCCGAGAAGTGAATGCCGGTGGCCGAAAGGCAGCGGGAAACCGGCGGCGGTGATGCTGGCTCCTCCGCCAGCGGTCGCCGGATAACCGGCCGGATAAGGGCATGTGCCCTGGCCTGAAAGGGCGCTGACGCGGGTCGGGTGAGCCTGCGGAGCTACTGCTGACCACAGCTTCGGAACCGAAGGGCAGGTTAGACACGATGACAGCTCATGCCTTCGCGGTGGCGATGGCGGCTCTCGGCGTGAACGGACCGGAGGACGATCGTGCTGGCTGGGACGCCATCGGTTGGCGGACCTGCGAGGACAACGTACGGCGGCTACGGCAGCGGATCTTCGCGGCGTCGCGGGACGGGGACCTGAAGAAGGTCCGGAACTTGCAGAAGTTGATGCTCCGCTCGCGCAGCAACGCCGTGGTGGCGGTGCGGCGGGTGACGGAGCGCAATGCTGGTCGCAGGACGGCCGGGGTGGACCGGCAGGTCGTGGTGACTGGGGAGCAGAAGGCCGAACTGGCCGACTGGATCCAGAACGACGCCAGGCCGTGGACTCCCCTGCCGGTCAAGCGCGTGTATGTGCCCAAGAGCAACGGCCGCCGTCGCGGCCTCGGGATTCCCGTGATCGCTGACCGGGCGCTGCAAGCCCTGACGGTGAACGCGCTGGAGCCCGAATGGGAGGCCCGGTTCGAGCCGAAATCCTACGGCTTCCGACCAGGTCGTGGCTGCCACGACGCCATCGTGGCCATCCACACGACGTCGAGCCGCACCGACGCCAAACGGCTGTGGGTGCTCGACGCCGACCTAGCGGCGGCGTTCGACCGGCTCGACCACGACCACATTCGCCGGTCGCTGGGCTGGTTCCCCGGACGGGGACTGGTCCGGCAGTGGCTGAAAGCGGGCGTGGTCGAGGACGGCCGGTTCACCCCCACCGAGGAGGGCGCTCCCCAGGGCGGGGTGATCAGTCCGTTGCTCATGAACGTTGCTCTGCACGGCATGGAGACCGCCGCCGGGGTCCGCTACCACGTCACCGGCACCCGTGCCGGGAAGACGATGGACGGTTGCCCGGTCGTGGTCCGCTACGCCGACGATCTGATCGCCTTGTGTCACTCCCGTGAGCAGGCCGAACAGGTCAAGGCGGCACTGGCCGGATGGCTGGCGCCCAGGGGTCTGGTCTTCAACGAGGACAAGACCCGGATCACGCACCTGACCGAGGGCGTGGACTTCCTGGGGTTCAACATCCGCCGCTACCCCAACGGCAAGCTGCTGACCAAGCCGAGTAACGACGCGGTGCGACGGATCCGCAGACGCCTGTCCGTGGAGGTGCGGGCCCTGCGCGGGTCCAACGCCGACGCGATGATCGGCAAGCTCAACCCGATCATCAACGGATGGTGCGCCTACTACCGGATCGGGGTGTCCAAACGCGTGTTCAACGCGCTGG
>NZ_JBHMIO010000120.1:0-2051 GCF_048060275.1 Micromonospora sp. LOL_015 | reverse complement strand
GGGCTACTACCAGGCCACCAAGCACGCGTTGGAGGCGATCGGCGACTCGCTGCGGCACGAGGTGGCCCGGTTCGACATCAAGGTGGTGCTGATCGAGCCGTCGCCGATCCTCGGCGGATTCGTCCCGGACAGCGTCGCCGACCTCGGCATGCAGTCGCACGGCGACCCTGCGCTGTACAAGGACTTCTGGGACTACTTCGTACAGTGGCACCAGGCGTACCGGCTCAGCGACAACCCGCCGCTGCGCGGCAAGATGGCGGTCCGCGCCGAGCATGTCGCCAAGGTCATCGAGACCGCGGTCACCCACCCCAACCCGCGCGTGCGGTACCGACTCGGGATACCCGCCCGGCTGCTGACCCGGATGCGGGCGACAATCGGTGACCGCAACTGGGACCGGTTCGTCCGCGCGTTCTTCCCTATCCCCTGACAATGCCCAACGACTGATCGGCGCCGGCGGGCGGACCCGCCGGCGCCGATCAGTCGGTCTGGCGCGGCGACGGACGGCGCGCACTGCCCGCTGCCTGATCCGTCAGTCAGGATCGCGGTAGCGCAGTGACGTCGGCCGGCCGTCGCGCGGGCGCAGCCACAGCAGCGCGATCACCACGAACAGCACCAGCCCGTCGATGACCAGCAGGGTCGCGCTGAATCCGTCGATCTCGTGCGCGTGCTCGGACACCGCGTCGGTACGGGCCTCGCGGGTCGCGGCGTCCAGCGCGGCCGGCGGCACGCCGGTGCCAACGCTGAACCGGTAGACGTCAGTCACGTCCGAACCATCGGGAAACGTCACGTGGTACGCGACCGTGTAGTCACCGTCGGCGCCGATCCGCACCGGCTGGTGCACCCGGTCCGGCGCGACCTGCCGGTAGTCGCCGTCGGTGACCTCGTCGCCGGCGCCGTCGAACACCTCGACGTGCGACAGTTCCGGCTGCACGGTGTCGGTGAAGGACAGGGTCACGCCGCTCGGCGCGCCGCTGAGCGCCGCGTCGACCGGCGGGTCCGCCAGGAGCAGCCTGCCCTCCTCGGCACGGGCGCTGCCGGGAGTGGCCAGCAGCACCGCGGCGACCACGACGACGACGCCGGCCAGCCCGAGAGCAGCGGCTGGTACGCCTGGGCGCGGGTCAGGCCGCATCGGAGACGAGCGGTCGGACCTCCGACCCGTGGCCGGCACAGCTGCAGCTCATCTGCTCCCGCTCCCGCTCGTTCGGGCGCAGGTGCAGGTACATCGCGATCACCATCGGGATGAAGACCACCGAGTTGTAGAACAGGTGCAGCTCGACGCGGGGCACGATCAACTGCACCACGCTGGTCACCACCGGCTGGCCGAAGAGAATGGTGCCGGTCTGCGCCTGGATCAGCAGCAGCAGATGTTCGATGTGGTGCCAGAACTGGATGGCCAGTGCGATGGTCCACCAGGTCCGGGCCCGTCCGGTGAACCCGGGGCGGAGCAGGAACAGGAAGACGAGCATCACGATGGCGTACCCGTAGTGCAGCCACTCGGAGCTGACCAGCCATGGAAACCACTGGCCGAGCACGCCTCGGGCCTGCGGGCGAGGGCTACCCAACACCCAGATCTGGTATGCCTGCACCAGGTGTTCGGCCCAGTGCGCGAGGACGACGACGAGGAAGGCGTTCAGGGCCAGCTTGTGGTGCGCGCCGTTGAGCCGGCCCACGAGGCCGGGGGAGCCGGAGGAGGCGGAGTGGGGGGCGGGATGGGCAGCGGAATGAGCCATTTCGCATACCTTCCGTGAGACAGGCATGACATCCTGTTGCGAAGCTAGCTGGCAAGATGACGTCGTAGATAGCTGAGATTGCCTAGTTGGCGGGTTCAACCGGTGATCCAGTTGGCGTGGAAGCCGCTGGGCACCCGCACCGGCAGGTGCACCACAGCCACCGGATCGCCGGTGAAGTCGGCGGCGTCGAGCACCACCAGGCTGCTACGGCCGACCCGGCCGTCGTACACGTAGGTGAGCAGCCAACCGTCGTCCTCCGCGCCGACCGGGCCACGCGGCACGAATACGGCCTCTCCCGCCTCCCGGTACGGCCCGAAGTCG
>NZ_JBHMIO010000119.1:0-2104 GCF_048060275.1 Micromonospora sp. LOL_015 | reverse complement strand
CTTCAAATCGCGGCGTGAAAGAACCGGCCGAACCACTGTCCGGAAAACGCGAGGCCCCTCACTTCGCAACTTCATGATCACCAACGGGCCGCGCCCGTCCTGCATAGACCCCCGCATTCCTTCCAAACTCCCAGCTCAGCCAGCCCTCAACCGACTACGCAACAGCGTGTGCCACGAACGAGGAATGGTGATCGCAATGTAGGAGCGATTTCAGGAATCGATGCTGTGCAGAAGATGAAGGTTTGGCCCTTCGGAGTCGCCTTTCGGGAGGAGGCTTCAAACCACCACATGCTGCGTTGGCTGAAGACCGTCGTGGTGAGCGATGTGGAAAAGGCGCCGTGAGAGGTGTCAGGTGGGGACCAGGAAGATGAGTGAAACCGAACCGCTGTTGACGTGTCGTTACGTTTTAGGTGGCATCAGAACCGTGGTCCTTGCTGTTGGCTGCGGGATGAGTCTGGCGGGTGCCCGATGACTGGCCAGGCGGTGCTCGGCATGGAGGCGGCATGAGCCTGGTCTGCGGCTTCTGCATGGAACGTGGGAAGGCGTGTCTCGATACCGCCCCGGGTAGCCGGGCGAGAGGGAGTAGCCGAGCGGGATGTGCCCGCGAGGTGTGAGTACCGATGCGAGACGCGCTGGCGGACCGGCCCGTAGTAGTGACGAAGCCCTGGTAATCGGGGTGGAGCGAAGGGGTCGGGCCATCCGCAGTTGGTTCGTCTGGTCAACCAGAACGCAAAACGGTCTGGGAGGAACTAGGGGGAGCGAGCTGACATTGTCAGAGAAACCGTTAGAGATTTCAAAGTGGGAAGTCTGGGAAGCGTACGAAAGAGTCAAGGCGAACAAGGGAGCACCCGGAGTCGACGACGTGAGCCTGGGGGAGTTCGAGAAGGATCTGAAAGGAAATCTGTACAAGATCTGGAATCGGATGTCCTCGGGCAGTTACTTCCCGCCTCCGGTGAAAGCGGTGCGGATACCGAAACCGCAGGGTGGGGTCAGAACACTCGGTGTGCCCACTGTGGGTGACCGGGTGGCGCAGACCGTGGTGGCCCGCAGGATCGAGGAGAAGGTCGAACCGATCTTCCACCCCGACTCCTACGGCTACCGGCCGCACGGTCGGCGCTGGACGCGGTAGCGGCATGCCGGCAACGGTGCTGGCGCTACGACTGGGTCGTCGATCTGGACGTCCAGGCGTTCTTCGACAGCGTCGACCACGACCTCATGATCAAAGCGGTGGAGGCGAACACCGACCTGCCGTGGGTACTGCTGTACGTCAAACGGTGGCTCATCGCCCCGATGCAGCAGCCCGACGGTAGCCTGCAACCCCGAGACCGGGGAACCCCGCAAGGGTCCGCGGTCTCACCCGTGCTGGCGAACCTGTTCCTGCACTACGCGTTCGACACCTGGATGGCCCGGACGTTCCCGTCCGTGCCGTTCGAACGCTACGCCGACGACGCGGTGGTGCACTGCGCCAGCGAACGCCAGGCGCACCTGGTGCGCCAGGCGATCGAGGACAGGATGGTCGAGGTCGGGCTGCGCCTGCACCCGGACAAGACCAGGATCGTGTACTGCAAGGACACCAACCGGCGAGGCGCCCATCCGGACACCTCGTTCACGTTCCTCGGGTACACGTTCCGTCCTCGCGGGGCCAAAGATCGTCGAGGGGACGTGTTCACCGCGTTCCTCCCGGCGGTCAGCAAGGACGCTCTCAAAAGACTCAGCCGTACCGTCCGGCGATGGCAGATCCACCGCCGGTTGGACCTCAGCTGGGCCGAACTCGCCGAGATGATCAACCCCGTCGTACGCGGGTGGATGAGCTACTACGGGCGGTTCTACCGCTCCGAGCTCAACCTCCTCCTGGCGCGCATCAACTCCTACCTGGTGCGTTGGATCCGCAAGAAGTACCGGCGGCTACGACCCCGACGCAAGGCCCGAGTCGTGTGGGAACGCATCATCGCGCAACACCCGCGCTACTTCGCGCACTGGGCCTGGGTCCGTAACCCTCTGATGATGGCCAGGGTGGTACGAGCGGAGTGACGGGAGACTGTCTGCTAGCGGACACTGAAAAATCCTTGTTGACGGACAGTTGAGTCCCTGCCCGCGGACAGCA
>NZ_JBHMIO010000118.1:0-2144 GCF_048060275.1 Micromonospora sp. LOL_015 | reverse complement strand
GCCCGCACGCTCTACCGCTGGGACACCCGGCCGACAACCCGCCGACTCAGGTAACGCCTATTGCCGGTCGCTCTAAGGACGAGGTCTTCTCAAGGATCTTGTCCACCCGGAGCTTCGTCATGTCGCATTCTGTCACCCCTGCCGTCGATCCGGTGTCCACGCCGGCCGGCGGGGACGTCGCGTCGTCGTGTCACGACCTGCTGGGCCTGTTGCTGGCGGTGTCCGACGGCCGGTCGGCGCAGGGCCGTGAACATCCGGTCGCGGTCGTCCTGACGCTGGCGGCGGCCGCGACCGTGGCCGGGGCGACCGGCTACACCGCGATCGCGGGCTGGGTCGCCGACGTACCGGCCGAGGTCATGGACAGCCTCTACCGCAGGGTCGGAGCCCGCCCGGCCCGACGGCCGTCCCGGTCGACGATCTGGCGGGTCTGCACCGACGCCGACGCCGACGTGCTCGACGCCGTCATCGCCGGATGGACAACGACACGACACAGCCGGCGCGCCGACCCAGCTACGGCTCGACGGCAAGACCGTGGGCGGCGCCGTCGGCGACGACGGGAACCAGTTGCACCTGCTGTCCGCTCTCGCCGGAGACCCGCGACCGGGAGCGGTGGGCGTCGTGCTCGCCCAGGCGCCGACCGACGGCGCCAGGACCACGGAGCCGGCCACCGCCCGCGCCCTGCTGCAGACCCTCGACCTGCCAGGCATGACCGTCACCGCGGACGCGTTGCACACCGCCAGGGCGACCGCCGAACTGATCCACGACCACGGCGGCCAGTTCATGTTCCCGGTCAAGGAGAACCGCCGGACCCTGTTCGACGCCCTCAACACGCTGCCCTGGGCCGACACCCCGCCCGACCTGGAGAACGTCGACATCGGACACGGCCGCCAGACCCGCCGCACGATCCGTGTCCTGCCCGCCCCGCCCGATCTGCCGTTCCCGCACGTCAACCAGGTCTGGCTGATCGAGCGCTACGTCACGCACACCGCCACCGGGAACAGTCCGCCGCCGCGCAGCTCGGCGTCGCCAGCCACACTCCCGACCAGGCCGGCCCCGCCGAACCGGCCGCCTACAACCGCAGTCACTGGGCCATCGAATCGTTGCACTGGATCAGAGACACCTGCTACCGGGAGGACCGGTCGACCACGCGTACCCGGTCCGGACCCCGGGTCCTGGCCTCGCTACGTAACCTCGCGATCAACGCCCTACGCCTGGCCGGCCGAACCGACATCACGGAAGCCACCAGATGGGCCGCCCGCAACATGACCAGGCCATTCACCATCCTCGACCTCACCAGATGATGTTGAAACGGCCGTGCGCAGTGAGTCGACGGAGCGGAACGGCGGGCGAGCCCACCGCCCAGACCCGATCGAGGGCACGACGAGTGTGCAGCAAGTCGACCACAACCCCGCCGGTGAATTCCCTGCCTCTCAGGAGCGGCCCCGCTTGGACCCTCTAGCGCCTCGCTGACCGCGCCACGGGGAATTCCGCTGCGGCCGACAGCAGCACCGTACCGGCGGAATCAGTTACGTAGTGGACGCCATGCCCGCCCCGCAACGGCTCATGGCGGGGCTGGTCGTAGCCGAGATCGACGGCGACGTTCATGGGACGATCCGATTCGACCCGGCCGGCTGAGATCAATCGACGTGGACACCGCCGCCCGTTGCCAGGAGCAACTGGCGCGGCAGTGGGCGCCGCGCCTCGGGGTTCGGGCGGGCGGTCGCGGCAAATGGAGGTTGATTGTGTAGCCAAAGCAGCCCGGCGAGGTCGGCCGGCATCCTCCAGCGGTCTGGACGCGCGAGGTTGATCGTCTTGCTGCCGATGAAGGTGTCGCCCGGGTTGAACTGGAAGCTGATGGTTGGTGCTCCGGCGAGGAGGTCGTCAACGTCGGAGAGTTCGACACAGGTGAAGCGGTGTGCTCCCACCGCGACGACCAGGGGCACCTTGTGCGTTCGGTGATGCCGGCGTACCTGCTGACCTTCGCATCCGCAGCTCGGGCGAGGCGGCTTGCCTCCTACTCATCACTCTTTCAAACGCACGAGCAAATAGGGAGACCCACCCTCCTCTCTTAAATCTACCGACTCTCGGGGTCGGTCTTACGGCCCCGACGGCCGTACTTGTTCCTGACGATGCGCCACCGGACG
>NZ_JBHMIO010000117.1:0-2191 GCF_048060275.1 Micromonospora sp. LOL_015 | reverse complement strand
GCAAGATGCAACGCCACCAACGACGACGAACACGCGGTATCCACCGTCACGGCCGGACCCTCGAACCCGAACGTGTAGGCGATGCGACCGGACATGACGCTGGCGGTGGCACCGGTTGCGCCGAATCCCGCGTACTCGTCGCTTGCCGCTTGCGCCAGCGTGGCGTAATCCTGGCCGTTGCTGCCGACGAACACCCCGGCCTGGCTGCCGCGCAGCGACGCGGGGTCGAGGCCGGCGCGCTGCATCGCTTCCCATCCGGTCTCCAGCAGCAGCCGTTGCTGCGGATCCATGGCGGTCGCCTCGCGCGGCGAGATCCCGAAGAACGCCGCGTCGAAGTCGCCCGCACCGGTCAGGAAGCCACCCTCCCGGACGGTCGTCGTGCCGGGGTGGTCCGGGTCGGGGTCGTACAAGCCGTCGACGTCCCACCCCCGGTCGCGGGGGAACGGGCCGATCGCGTCGACCTCGCCCGCCACGAGGTCCCACAGGTCCTCCGGCGATTGCACGCCGCCCGGGAAGCGGCAGGCCATCCCGACGATGACGATCGGGTCGTCGGCCACGGCCGCGACGACGGCGTCGGCGCCGGGATCCACGGGTTCCCCCGTCAGCTCGCGCCGCAGATGGGCGGCGAGCAGGGCGGGAGTGGGATGGTCGAAGGCCAGCGTGGTGGGCAGGGCCAGCCCGGTCACCCGGCTCAACCGGTTACGCAGCTGCACGGCGGTCAGCGAGTCGAAGCCGAGGTCCCGGAACGCCTGGTCGAGGTCCACCGAGACCGCGTCGGTGTGGCCGAGCACGGCGGCGACCTCGGTGCGGACGAGCTCGGCGACGAACTGCTCCGCCTCGGCGCGCGGCAGCCTGGTCAGGCGCGCGGCGAGGCCGCCGCCGGTGGGAGGGCCGGCGAGGGCCGCGGCCTCGGGGACGTCGTCGAAGAGCCGCGTCGCGCCGAACGCCGGCCGGAACCGGTCCCAGGCGACCCGCGCCACGGTGTGCGCGCCCCGGTCGAGGGCCCGGCCGAGCACCGCCAAGGCGACGGCGGGTTCGATCGGGACCAGCCCGCGCTCGCCGAGCTGCCGGCCGACCTCGCCGTGCGCCATGCCGTCACCCGCCCACGGGCCCCATGCGACGGCCGCGGCGGGCATGCCCGCCGCCCGGTAGGTGTCGATCAACGCGTCCACGGCGGCGTTGGCGGCGGCGTAGTTGCCCTGGCCTTCGGCGCCGACCACTCCGGCGATCGAGGAGAAGACGACGAAGGCGTCCAGGTCGCGGTCACGGGTCAGCTCATGCAGCACCTCGACGGCGTCGGCCTTGGCCCGGGTTACTGCGGTCAACCGGTCGGGCGTCAACGTGTCGATCAGGCCGTCGTCGAGGACGCCCGCGACATGGACCACCGCGGTCAGCGGGACGCCGGTGAGCAGATCCCGCATGGCACCCGGGTCGGCGGCGTCCGCGCGGGCGATCGTGGTGGTGGCACCCAGCGCCGACAGCTCCGCCACGAGATCGGCGGCGCCGGGCGCCTGATCGCCGCGCCGGCTGGTCAGGATCAACCGATCGACGCCCTGTTCGGCGAGCCACCGGGCGACGTGTACGCCGAGCGCGCCGGTGCCCCCGGTGACCAGGACCGTTCCACGGGGCCGCCAGCTGCGGCCGGCGCCGGTGGCGGGCACGAAGCGGCGGCCGTACGTGCCGGAGTCGCGGACCGCGACCTGGTCCTCGCGGCCACCGAGAGCAACGGCGAAGCGGCGCCATCCGTCGGTGCTCAGGGTGGCGGGAACGTCGATGAGGCCACCCCAGCGGTCGGGGTGCTCCACGGCGGCGACCCGGCCGAGTCCCCAGAGCATGGCCTGCCGGGGTGCCGTGATCTCGTCGGGCCCGCAGGCGCCGCTGGTGACGCACCACAGGGGCGCCGAGAGGGCGGCGTCACCGAGCGCCTGTATGACGGTGGCGAGCGTCGTGGCGTCGGCGAGCGCGTCGGCCGCATCGAGGGCCAGCAGCGAGAGGACACCGGCGTAAGGCTTTCCCGCCACCTCGCGCAGGGCTTCGGCGGCCTGCTCCCGGTCGTGGACGTCGACCGTCAGCGGCAGGTGGTCCGGCACCGCGTCGAGGCACCGCTGGATCTGTGCTGTCACCTGGCCCGGCGCCAGGATGAGCCAGGTGCCGGAGAGCCGGGCGGCGGGTTCGGGGACGGGCCTCCAGG
>NZ_JBHMIO010000116.1:0-2203 GCF_048060275.1 Micromonospora sp. LOL_015 | reverse complement strand
CGTACCCGGTGCGACCCGACGCCGCGACACGCCGAACACAGTATCTGGTGTTGCGTCTTCTGGCCCGTACCCATATATGGTGTACCCCGCAGCTGGTTCGGCCGCCCCTCGGTGGTGGTCGAGGCAAGAGGGAACCCGGTGTGAGTCCGGGACTGCCCCGCAGCGGTGAGTGGGAACGACCGCCGTCACCAAGCACTGGACCCGCGGCGGGTCCGGGAAGCGACGGCCAGTAGGTACGAGCACGACGCCCACGAGTCCGAAGACCTGCCAGCGTGCCGCACGCGTCGCGTGCGGTGGTCGAAGGCCGCGCGGGACGGCCGACGCCGACGACCGGTCCACGCCGGCGGAGCAGACCGCCAGGTGGGTGACCGGTGGCGTCCTCCCCGCGTGTCCGTCGACCGGTGGGCAGGCACGACAAGGGGAACCGATGCAGGTACGCAAGCGCAACGGCGACACCGAACCGGTGGACGTCAACAAGATCGTCAAGGCGGTCGAACACTGGGTCGCCGACCTGGACGAGGTTGACCCGCTGCGGGTGGCGACCCGGACGATCAGCGGACTGTACGACGGGGCGACAACCGCCGAGCTGGACAAACTGTCCATCCAGACGGCGGCGGAGCTGATCGGCGAGGAGCCGCAGTACTCGAAACTGGCGGCCCGGCTGCTCGCCGCCTACGTGGACAAGGAGGTCCGCGGCCAGCAGGTGGCCAGCTTCAGCCAGTCCATCCGCTACGCCCACGGCCTCGGGCTGATCGGCGACGACACCGCCGCGTTCGTGGCCCGCAACGCCCGCAAACTCGACGACGCCGTCGACGTCGACGGCGACCTGCGCTTCGAGTACTTCGGGCTGCGTACGGTGGCCGACCGCTACCTGCTGCGGCATCCGCAGACCCGGCTGGTGGTGGAGACGCCCCAGTACTGGCTGCTGCGGGTGGCGTGCGGGCTGTCCCAGACGCCGGCCGAGGCGGTCGACTTCTACCGGCTGATCTCCAGCCTGGCCTATCTGCCCAGCTCACCGACGTTGTTCAACTCGGGCACCCGGCACACCCAGATGTCGTCGTGCTTCCTGGTCGACTCGCCGCGCGACGAGCTCGACTCGATCTACGAGCGCTACCACCAGGTGGCGAAGCTGTCGAAGTTCTCCGGCGGGATCGGTATCTCCTGGTCGCGGATCCGTGGCCGGGGCGCGCTGATCCGGGGCACCAACGGCAGGTCGAACGGCATCGTGCCGTTCCTCAAGACGCTCGACGCCGGGGTCGCGGCGGTCAACCAGGGCGGCCGCCGCAAGGGCGCCGCCTGCGTCTACCTGGAGCCGTGGCATCCGGACGTCGAGGAGTTCCTGGAGCTGCGGGACAACACCGGTGAGGACGCCCGGCGCACCCACAACCTGAACCTGGCCAACTGGATCCCGGACGAGTTCATGCGCCGGGTCGAGGCGGACGCCGACTGGTCGCTGATCGACCCGTCCGACGCACCGGAGCTGCCGGACCTGTTCGGCGAGGCGTTCGACGAGGCGTACCGGGCGGCGGAGAAGAAGGCGGTCCGGACGGTCAAGGCCCGCGACCTGTACGGGCGGATGATGCGCACCCTGGCGCAGACCGGCAACGGGTGGATGACGTTCAAGGACGCCGCGAACCGGCTGTCCAACCAGACCGGTGAGCCGGGCAACACGATCCACCTGTCCAATCTGTGCACCGAGATCCTGGAGGTCAACAGCGACGACGAGACCGCCGTGTGCAACCTCGGGTCGATCAACCTCGGCGCGCACGTCACCGCCGACGGCGTCGACTGGGACAAGCTGCGCGCCACCGTCCGTACCGCCGTGGTGTTCCTGGACCGGGTGATCGACATCAACTACTACCCGGCGGCGCAGGCGGCGGCGTCGAACCCGCGCTGGCGGCCGGTCGGGCTGGGGCTGATGGGCCTGCAGGACGCGTTCTTCACGCTGCGGCTGCCGTTCGACTCGGCGCCGGCCCGGGAGTTGTCCACCCGCGTCCAGGAGGAGGTCTTCCTGACCGCGCTGGAGACCTCCGCCGGGCTGGCCGAACGGTTCGGCCCGCATCCGGCGTACGCCGAGACCCGGGCCGCCCGGGGCGAGCTGCACCCGGACCTGTGGGGTGCCGAGGTCGGCCAGCCCGAGCGGTGGGCCCGGCTGCGGTCGACGATCGCCGCGCACGGTCTGCGGAACTCGCTGCTGGTCGCG
>NZ_JBHMIO010000115.1:0-2307 GCF_048060275.1 Micromonospora sp. LOL_015 | reverse complement strand
CGGCTGTTTGCAGACTATCACCAGATTCACTTGTTCGACGAAGGGTCGGTAACTGACCTAGTACGGCAGCCGCCATTTGCTAGTTGACCAGGGCGTATTCGCGGTTGAGGCGGGTGCGTTGGTGGTGCCAGCGGGCGCGGGACTGGTGGCGTCGGCGCCAGGTCAGCCAGTCGATGGCGTGGTCGGGTGGTTGTGGGCGGTGGAGGGCGTCGGCGAGGAGTCGTCCGATCTCGGGCACGGTCAGCGGGATCAGTCCGGGCTCGGCCGGTGGCGGCTGGTCGGGTGTGGTCGGCGGGGGCGCCTGGCTGTCGGTGCGGTGACGTAACTGCGCGGCGGTGACCGCGCAGACCGCGAGGGCGGCCATGACCAGCACGGTGTGCCGGGCGATCGCCCCGTACCGGCGGGCCTGGCACTGGTCCAGGCCGAAGTGGTCCTTGCCGAACTCGAAGCACTCCTCAACCGGCCACCGCAGCCCGGCGGCGCGGACCAGCCGCGACACGACCGCCGGCTCCCCGTCGGGCACGTAGCAGTAGTGGAACGCCAGTTCACCGGTGGCCAGGTGCCGGCGCACGAGGAGATGGTGGCGGGGTGAATCGGTGGCGATCCACGCCCACGCGTACCAGCGGTGTCCCTTCGACCCGGCACCGGCCGAGCGGACCTGCCAGCCCCGACCGGCCCCACCGACCAGCAGGTCAACGGCTTGCGCGCAGGTCAGCCGGTCACCCGACGGCGTCCGGACCATGAACGTCGAGGCGACCCGCAGCACGTACGCCTGCCCACGTTGTTCGAGGAACTCCCTCAGGTCGGTGCAGTTGCCGTACACCTCGTCGCCGCAGATCACGTCGAAGGTCAGGCCGTCGGCGTACGCCTGGGTGCACAGGTCGATCGCGAGTTGGCCCTTCGTGCGGAACTCCGCGTCCGGGGGCAGCCCCGTCCGTCCGGCGGTGTCCGGGTCGGTGACCTGCTCGGCGGGGATCCACTGCCGGGCGGCGATCAGGGCGTGGCCGGTCCGTTCCCGCACGTAGGCCAGGTGCACGGTGTTGATGCCGTTGGCGACCCGACCGGCGCAGCCCATGTACTGCCGTTTCACCCCGGCCGTCCCGGTGCCGTGCTTCGGCTGTCCGGTCTCGTCCAACGCCCCGACCGCCAGACCACGCCGCCGCCGGACGGCCGCCGCCGCGTTCAACCCGGCGGCCGCGTACCGCCGCACCTCGCCGGCCACGCCCTCGGTGTCCCACACCGCCCGGTTCAACAACCGCTGGGTCCGGTCCGGCGTGGCGTCCCCGACGTGCTCGGCGATGGTCCACCCGTTGCGTTTCGGCATCCTGCTGACCAGCGCCGACATGTACCGGCCGGCGTGCCGCCACGTCCGCGTCTGGACGAAACACGACCGCACCCGCTCCAACAGGTTGCCCTGTGCGCGCGCCGCCCGGTCAGCCGCTACCCTGGCAGCAGCAGCCGCCTTCGATCTTGTAGTCCTCACAAACACATGATCAACAGGCGGCTGCGTCTACGTTGCACCACCCCCGCCGACCCGTCCTACCTGGTCACAGCCCAAATGGCGGCTGCCGTACTAGGGGATGTCTGGACGGAGGGGGCGGTTGCGGACCAGTTGGCGGTCGGAAGTGATGCCATGGCGGTCGGCACTGTTGCGAATATGTCCGTGTCAGTCAAGGTGGAGGTACTGGATGACCCTCCGGTCAACGACTGGGCAGAGTTCGACCACGTGGTCGAAGGTAGTCTCCACGTTCCATCAGGAAGACTGGTCGTCATGGGATGCACGGACTATGAACCTGAAGCGGCCCGATTTAGTGTTCCCGAGTGGGCGCGGGTTCGCGTGGCCAAGTCGAACTTAGATGCTGCCATCAGCTCGGATCTAGAAGCGGACCCGGAAGAACCAGCTACCACAGAGTATATGCGAATACAGGTATGGGAGGCTGCCCTCAGTTCGGCGCTGGTGCTGAAGCGATGGCGTTCTAAAGGTGTAGAGTGAACGTAAGTAGTCCCAAGTCCTGTGGGAACTTTATGCAACTCGGACAGTTGCTGTAATTTGTCCAAGTGGCAGTCCTGCGAAGTTGATGATCCGGGATTTGGGATATTGGCGATGAGGAAGTCCTGGCCACGGACTTCAGGGCACAGGCTTGATTGAAGCTTGCGCTATGACGTCGAGATCGTAGCCGTCCGGGTGGAGTGCGACGGCACAACTCATTCGTACAATTGAATTCTGCCCTTGTGGTCGGTTGGTTCGGAAGGATCCGGATTCGATCACGGTGTATCTGCCGAACATGGAGTTGAAGCTGAACCGCT
>NZ_JBHMIO010000114.1:0-2312 GCF_048060275.1 Micromonospora sp. LOL_015 | reverse complement strand
AACCACCTGAACCGAGTACCGGCACTACACCCAGTCGCGAACCGTTACTCGCAAAGGCTCATTGGACCGGCTGACAGGCGGGAGGGGCATCTTCCAAGCCCTCTCCCGCCTGTCACGCAGTAGGTGGGTCAGAATCCGAGGTAACTCAACCACCCATCGGACGCGGAAGAAAGCAGTCCGGACCGCTATAGACGGCCGTGCTGTACGTAACGCGCCACTTCGTGAAGCTCGGGTCTGACTGGGCGGAGCATGTGACGCCTGATTCGAAGTATCCGATAACCGAGTTTCCTCCGGAGTAGCACTTCTGAGCCCAGGCCGTGTTCCACCATTGCGTGTAGCAGTTCCGGTGCGAGGGCGAGATGCCGGCTGCAGCCGCAGGCCCGGCGACACCCAGTGCGATGATGCCTGCGGTAGCCAGACCAGCCGCAGTGGCCTTCGCGGCGCGAGCCACGCGGCGAGAGGATCGGGACGTTTGCATACGCTCCTCCATCGTCGATCAATCACGTCGGAGCGCGGTCCCCAGTATTAAGTAGACACCGAACCCCGTTGGTGCTCGACGCGAGTCGTCCTTCGAGCTGATCGTCCAGGTAGCCGATCCCCTGCGCATCCCGTTACGCGGTGGGGGCCCTAAATATGCACTTGGGGCATGTCGCGACCTGCGTCGTCTGCCCCGGTAGGGATAGGGCACCTCGGTGCCTCGGGGCATTGAGGCGCGAGGGGGTTGAGGGTGGTGAGGAAGGACGTCCAGCCGGCGGGGTTGGAGCTGAGGGCGGGGCTGGCGGGGTCCTTGCTGTCGCGAACGAGGACTGTGGCGGGGACGTTGGTGGCGACCTCGACGCACGAACCTGTGCTGTCCGAACGCGTGGACTTGCGGTAGCGAGCTGTGGACAAACTAGATCACCTCTTCACACTCTGCTGCCGACAGCTACCCGTGGCAGCGGCCGGTGCTGTGCTCGCCACGGGCCGCTGCCACGGGTGGTCGGTCAGCGGGACTTCGCCAACCTGACGAATGCCGACCAGGCTATCGGCTCGAAGGCCAGGGTCCCGCCGGCGCGGTCCTTGGTGTCGCGGACGTACACCCGGCCCGGGATGTTGTCCGCGACCTCTACACAGGTGTCTCCGCCGTTGCTGCTACGGCTGGACTTACGCCAGTGAGGCGTGTGCATCGTACTCATCGATCACCCTTAGCATCAGATCTCGCGACTCCCGGCCAGGCAGGGCCAGGTCGTTCACAGACTCCCACCGTCGCTCAAGCGTAGCCAGCTTGCTCGCGCTCGACGCGAGTCGTCCTTCGAGTTGATCGTCCAGGTAGCCGATCCGCGTCCCGTTGATCAAGGTCGCGATGACGAACGCGCCCGAGTGGCCGACGTGCACTCCCGCACTCGTCGGGATGACCCAGACGTGGACGGTAGGGCGGCAACTGAGGTCGACCAAGTGCTCAAGCTGGGCTTTCATGATCTCCGGGTCACCAGTCCGGAGTACCGGCTCGGCGACTATCGCGGAGATCATTACCGGCTCTGGTCGTTCGAGCGTTGCCGCCTGCCGAGCCAGCCGGTCCCGCGTCATCTCGTCTACCTCTGCCTCGGTGTGCAGGCCGGCGGCGAGGACCATCCGGGCGTATGACTCGGTTTGCAGGAGGCCCGGCACGAGGTTCGGTTGGAACGTCCGGAGCAGCGTCGAACGCTCCTCGTTGTCGGCCCACGGGCGGAGCCACGGCGAGTGTTAGTTCCGGCCGACCGTCGGCTCCTCGACCGAGGTGATCTGGGCGCGATTGGGTCACGCCTGCTTGCAGCAGATGAATGGTCGCCATCCCGGGATCATCCGGTATCGCAGTCCTGACAACGAACCCCGGGGGCGGAAGACTCCGCCTGGCTCCAAGCCGATCCCCGCATCCGGTCCGGTTTCACTCTCACTGCCGCGACCCGAGCGCGCTCAGGCGGAACCGCTGCGCTGTCCGTGAGCGTCCGCTGCGACCCTTTTGGTGCGTGGGTCCCGGGTTGGACCGGTCTGTAGGAGACCAGTCCACTACTCCAGCGCGGCTCCGGTTCCGACGCCCGCGTTATAGCGGAAGGCGAGTAGGTCGATGGCGTGGGGCAGCCGGATTGGCGGAGTTGCTTCCCGCATGGCGAGAAGGCCGAGTATCGGCCCTCGGCAGATCGCTGCGTCGATCGAGCGCTGCGTGTTCGACGACAGCGACTCCCAGGTCAGCCTGGCCGCACACATCGAGCAAGGCTCAATGCTGCGTAGCTTGAGTTGATCTTGGGGTGTGGCCTGCGGTTGTGTGGCTGCTGTCGGGTGGTTCGGCGTGGCGG
>NZ_JBHMIO010000113.1:0-2365 GCF_048060275.1 Micromonospora sp. LOL_015 | reverse complement strand
CGGCGGATCGGCGGGCATGGCTGGTCAACCTACCAGCATCCACAGCAGACAGCACCACCGGGATCAGGAACCTATCCAGTCACTCGAGCATGAGGATCACTTCTCATCTCCCCTTGGATGAGATAGGGGTAAACCGGAAGGAGATTCCATTGTCTCGCTCGACTTCGGACCCCTTCCAGTTGGATCCGACCTGAGGTCGGACAGTCAGCAAGTGAGCATCAGGCCTTCCTTGCCAAGCTTGTTTCATGTGGCGCGCAGCACCAAGATCGATCGGATCGATGTCCGCAGGCAGTAAATAAGCTTCGATAGAGCCCTCAGAACCGTTCACGCTTTCGCCAGCACCGAGCCCGAGTCCCGTCCGGTAAAAATCTGTCAGGGAAGCACATGCAGAAGCCGATACACCATTTCCTCCAGAAATCTTGACGATCAAACACACCTGCGTGTTTCCAGAGCGCCCCACCCAGTAATCCGCGATATCATCTTCGCCAAGAAATCGCACCGACTCTCGTGAGACGTTGCCGAGATGACCCAGGTCGACATCCTCCGGCACACGATCCTGCACAGATTGTGGAAGCGCCAGAATAGGCAACATTCTCTCGACTTCCACGCGGGGCGCATCCTGGGCAAGCGCCGGAAGCGCAGTCGAAATCACGATCAATGCCGCGACGCCAGCCGTTACGCCGAGAGCCGGAACTCGCACTCGAAACTCCCATCATTTCGTGACTGCCCGTAGGGTATACGATCAATTTCTTGAGGCACAGGTCAGATCCAGTTCCCCGGGAATCGTTCCGCCTGCGATCGGCCAATCCCAATGAAACTTCTGTGAAGCATCCACCACCTGGGCATGCGACAAGTAGACCGTCCCTCCCGAAGAAGCATAACCAACGGTCTGATAGCCAGGGTAGGAATAGTACGTCTCGATGACGTTGTACGCAGATCCGGCGTCACCACCTAGCATAGAGCTGGCCATACCGCCGGAAATTGAAGGTCGCACACCCGAGTAGCGGTGCTGAAGCTCTGCGGTGGGCGTATCATTGGCGTAATAGAAATAGGTAGCGGCCTGCGCCAGCGAGGCGGTAGTTAGGATCACAAATGCCGCAAATAGAGCGACGATCAAGACGTGCCCTAACCTATCGGCACGGGATACAAACGACGAGCCTTCCGAATCTTGCACTCCTATAGCAGTTCGATGGGGCAGATTCCCGATACTCCGCATGCATCGCAAGCATTCATCTCCTCGAATCGGAACTGACGCATAAGTTATGGTTGTCCGCTCCGACGAGCGTACAATGGCATCACAGCTCGCGCCAGCCCTCGATCTGCACGATGCAGCATAAGCAGCACCAGTACGCCGTCAAGTAACTGCTGGTCAGAGCAGCCATTAGGCTGCCTGGTCGATGGTCTGAAATTCGGCCGAGACAGCTAGAGTGTTCGTCAGAGAACCAGTCTTGTCGGTAGGTAGGGTACCCGCGCTGGTCAACACACAACCAGAACATGAGTAATATTCATGGTCAGCGGGTCCGTGTTAGTGGGCTTGGCAGGCGGCAGTTGCCTGAGCCTCGATCCACCGATGAAGGCCGGGTTGGCGAAGCCCCGAGGGTAGAAGGTGCCCTCTGAGCTGGAATGATAGGAGTTGCGAAGCTTCTATGTTCGGCTCGAAAGGGCACCTCGCAGGTGAGAACACGCCAGGACGCGCCGGTGGTGCGCGCGACGTTCGACGATCCGAATCTGGTGTCGTGTGCCGGTCTCGTTCCGGTGATGCGCCTGGCCGAGCAGGCCGGTCTGCATGACGCGGTCACCGACCGGGTGCGGCTGCCGACGGACAAGGGCGCGAACCCCGCCGGGAAGGTCGCCACGATCATGGCCGGGATGCTCGCGGGCGCGGACAGCATCGACGACCTCGACATCGCCCGGCACGGTGGCATGCGGTCGCTGTTCGGCAGCGTGTACGCGCCGTCGACGCTCGGATCGTTCCTGCGTACGTTCACCCACGGGCACGTACGGCAGCTACAGGCCGCCGCCCGCGACACCCTGATCGGTCTGGCCGGCCGGGCACCGATCCTGACCGGCGCCGACACCCTGTCTGGTTCACCGTCCACGGCCTGACCATCCTGCGACTCACCGGTGGCCTGACGAAACTCGGCCTAGACGCCCCGACGGACGAGTTGATCAGAGACACGTTCGCGGCGATCCTGCGCGACCCGGCCGGCCGCGATTGACATCGTCGAGGTGACGCTGACGCACGTTATTTCGCCAATTCAACGTGTGTCAGCGCCACCTCGCGAACGCCAGCGAGCCCCGGGACCACTGACCTAAACTTTGGTCGTTTTGTTGGCAATACTGCTGGTTTTGGGCTGGGTGCGGG
>NZ_JBHMIO010000112.1:0-2421 GCF_048060275.1 Micromonospora sp. LOL_015 | reverse complement strand
TGCGGGCATCGCTGGTGTTCCTCCCAGGTTTCGATGTCTCCATCAAACCCGGTGCGGGACAGACCGCTCTGATCTGACCGCCGTGGACCTGCCACTGCGGTTCGTGATGACAGAGGGCAAGCGACGCACGCACCAGGTCCGTGTCTCCGTCGAAGTCGACGGAGACCGTGTAGTCCAGCAGAGCCCTGGTCACCGTCCGGGTGGGATGGGGGAAGTCCCGGACCTCCTGCCGGCGCTGCTGCGGCGCCCCCACCACCACCGGGTCGCCCCGGTACGCCGTGTCAGGTACGCAATACTTCGCCACCAACCGCTCGACGACTGCCTTCGGATCGTCGTCCAAAACCTGGTCGTCGAGCCCGCCGATCTCCTCGATCGCATCCCGTAGACGCAGGCGAAGCTTGGTGGACGGCAGCTCACCAGCGGCGGCAAGGAGCAACGGATTCACATCGTCCAGTGTCTCGCACACCTGCGGCACCCGACCATCGACACCATGGTCTGCGTCGTCCTCAGCGGTGGGTCGATCACTGCCGGTGCGGTCGTGCTGGTTCGGCAGCCTGTCCGCCGGCCAGGTGCGGGCGAGTGCCCACGGGTCGGCGACGGTGAACAGCTCGAATCGGCCGGTGAGTACGCCGCGTTGATTCCGAGCGGTCACCGTCCAGGTGGCTTCGCACATTACGTTCACGGATTCCAGCAGATCGAGCGCAACGCCGGGCATCTGGACCTCCTGCCCGGGACGCAGGTCGAACTCTGGATACACGAGCTCGATGACGCGGTCGTGCGTTGAGGTAGCGACGATGTTGTCCGGTTCGACGACGTTGCGCAGGCCATGGTGAAGCGCGTCCGGCGACAGCGCCGTCTGTCCCGCAAGCTGAACGCGTCGGGCTGCGCGCTGTTCACGGGCTCGCGCCGACGCGCCTACCTCCGCGTCGGGCCGCAGCTGCGCGCCGTCTGGAACCTCCGGAGGGTCAGGAAGCTCGGTGAGCAGCGCCTCGTCCAGGTCTGCTTGGATCAGCTGCCGTTGACCATGGACGTGGAGCAAGATCGTCAGCTGAGCACCTAAGACCAGCAGATCGTCGCGGTTGTGCACCGACACACGGAACGGCCTGATCGTCCGCAAGGGGAGCAGCCTGTCGGTGCGGTCACAAACCGCCGACTTCAACTGGCGCAGATAGCGCCGCACTCGATGCTCGTACTGTTCCCGAGCCGCGTCATCCGGGGCGTCCGCGTCGATCAGGGCGACGAGACGGCGCTGCTCACGGTCGAGCAGCACGGAAGCGTACCCAACCACATCTGGCCGGGTCTCCAGCTCGGACGACGCTGGCCGCACTTCAAGCCGCATCGCCCCGTCCTTCCTCGGCATCCGCCGAAACTAGCTCACCCTGAACACGCTACGGCTCCCCCGTGCTGTGCGGAGTCGGCGGTGACACACCCGGGTCCACCAGTCGCTGGTCGTCGCACACGCCGCGCGGCTCCCCAACGGCACATGGAGGCGGCCCAGGCCCCGATGTCGGCGCGCCAGAACGCGGCGGCCCGGGCCGCGAACCGGCGGAGCAGCCCGTCGAGATGGTCGGCGTGAGCAACGGCTGGCGTCGTACGGCCGTGCGCGATGCTGTTGCGCCGGTTGACCAGGTTCCTGCACGCGCTGGGCGGCGCCGCGCGGGATGAAGCAGGCGAGCGGGCGGGTGAACTCGCCACCCGCGCCGGCCAGGTTCCGCAGCCGCGTGCCCACCGTCAGCCAGGTGCCCATGCTGGGCCGGGCGAGCTGCGCCGCGGTCACTCCTGCCAGGGGCACCGGCGGAGTGGTGGCCAGCCCAACCACAGCAGCGAAGCGCAGCACCGCCTCTAGCGCCGCGAGGCCGCGTACCGTGCCAAACCTGTTGACCGGCCGTGACCTGGCGTTTTGAAGATCGGCTGCCCCGTGCTGCGCGATGTAGACTCGCGGCGAACCTCAGCGCCGGTACGGTGGAACGCTCGGAGGGCTTGGCGAACTCCTGTTGCGCAGCATGCCCCCCGCATGGGTCGTAGGGGCTGGGCGGGGACGCTGATCATGGCGTTGCCGAGGACACGCCGGCTCCATCGACTCGCCATCTGGATCCAGGTTCCATACGACAGAGCAAGGCAGTCAACGTGCGAGACAACCAGACGAACACCCGCGACCATCACGTGCCGCGCATGTACTTACGGCGCTTCGCACGTCATCGACCGGGCGGAGCGCAACTGATGGCGGCGAGCACCGACCTCACGGCCCGCTTCCCCGCATCAGTCAACGATGTGGCCGTCGAGCGAGGCTTCTACTGGGGTACCGATGTCGACGGGATACCGCACCATCACCTCGAGGAGTTCTTCACAACCCTGGAGGGCACTGACCTAAACTTTGGCCTTTTTGCTGGCTTTCGGTAGGTCGATGTGGGTGATGGTTAT
>NZ_JBHMIO010000111.1:0-2788 GCF_048060275.1 Micromonospora sp. LOL_015 | reverse complement strand
GTCACGCCGCACCCCCTTCGATGAGTGTCGCTGTACTCATGCGACTTGCGTGTCGCACGATCTGGTTGATCCAACTCGATCCGGTCGGGGTGAAGTGGAAGTGCACGTGCGGGTTGGCTGCCAGCCAGGCGAGCACGTCGGGGGTGGTGTGGGTGGACAGGTTGTCCAGCACCACGTGGACCTGGCGTCCCCGGTGTGGGGCCACGGCCTTGCGGAGGAAGGCCAGGAACGCCGCCCCGTCGCGCGAGGGCCGGCACTCGCCGATGACCTCGCCGGTGGCGACGTTGAGCGCGGCGAACAGGTTGGTGGTGCCGTGCCGGACGTAGTCGTGGGTGCGCTGTTCGGTGGCGTCGAACTCGATGGGCAGCAGCGGCTGGGTCCGATCCAATGCCTGGATCTGGGTCTTCTCGTCGAGGCTGAGGACCACCGCGCCGCCGGGCGGGTCGAGGTAGAGACCGACGATGTCGGCGACCTTGTCGGCGAACCGCGGATCCTTGCTGATCTTGAAGGTGCCGGAGCGGTGGGGTTTGAGTCCGTGTTCGCGCCAGAGTTTGGCCACCCAGTGGTGGGAGACCGGCACGCCCTCGGTGCGGGTGACGTACGCGGCCATCTCGCGGCTGGACCAGTGCGACAGGCCGGTGCCCGTCGGCGGAGTCATCCGGGTCAACGCGAGGACCCGGGCCCGGATCCGGGCCGGTACCTGTTCGCGGGAACCGCCGGGTGGCTGGTTGAGCAGACCCGCCGCGCCCTCGTCGGCGTAGCGGCCGAGCCACAGGTCCACCGTCGGCCTCGACACCCCGGCCAGCACCGCGATGTCCTTCTTCATCCGCCCTTCGGCGTGCCACAACACGATCCGCGCCCGGGTGCCGACCGCAGCCGACACCTCCGGGCTGTTGATCAACGCCCGAAGCTCCACCCGCTCATCCGCTGTCAGCTCCACGAGGCACAGCCAACCACACCGACATCACGTCAAGACAACAGGATCACGAGACACTAGAGCGCGAGACCATCGGCGCCGCCGCTGCCCTTCACTCGGCAGCGGATCGAACAGGGCACAGCGGCGGTGCCGATCCCCTCGGAGGCCGCGAACCGCCTGTTACTTGCACTGACCACCTGAAACCGCCCTTTTCCAGCGGCCATCGGACCATGATCAAGAAGCTCCATCAAAGCGGGGGTAGCTCACCCTGTCCACCGACGCCGACCTGTCTGCCGAGGCGGGCCGTCGGCAGATACTCGCCAGCCGTGTCTTCCGACCATCGGCGCGCCGCCGACCGAGAGACCATCACTACGGCGCTGGCTGCGGGTTCGAGTTCCTCGCGCCGGAAGCCAGTGACCGAAGTCAGGTTTGACAGTGTCGCTGAGCCTTGGACTAACTGTCCGTCGACGAGTTCGCTGCTGCCGGGCTCGTCCGGTGTCAGCAGCTGCTTCGAAGAAATTTAAGGGACCCATGCAACATCTCTGGGGCCCGCCGTGTAGTCATAGTGTGATGGTGTCACGATTCCCGCCGGACGACTCCGGGTTCGAGGCGTTCGTACTACAGAGCGCCGCCGGGCTCCTGCGTCTAGGCAATGTCCTGACGCTGGACCGAGCCGCTGCGGAAGACCTCGCTCAGGAAACCCTCATTCGCGTCGGGCTCGCCTGGTCGAGGCTGCGCTCGGACGGGAATCCCGTCGGCTATGCCCAGCGCACCATGACCAATCTGTTCCTCAACGAGCGACGACGTCGCAGGCCGATGCCGACTGACAAGATCCCGGAGACCGCGCGCGAGGACACAGCACTGGCCGCGGTGGACTCGACAGCTGCCGTTCGCGAGATCCTCGCGAGCCTGCCGCCGAAGCAGCGGGCAGTGATCGCACTTCGATACGTGGCTGATCTGCCGGACGATGAGATCGGCCGCCTACTGGACTGCACCCCAGCGACGGTGCGGTCTCAACTCTCCCGAGGCTTGTCGAGCCTCCGGGCGACCATGACAGCAGAAGGGTGATTCTGGTGGCCGAAAACCCCGCCGACGAGCTAGCCGTCCTGGACAAGGAGCACTTCGCTCTTCCTGTCACCGACGCGTTCATCACCGGAGTGCATCGAGGCGTACGCAGGCGCCGGGTTCTACGCGCCGTAGCTGCGGGCGGCGCAGTGGCCGCGACAGCCGTTGCCGCTACCATCGTGGTCACTCTGACAGTACCCGCCCATCTCGCCGCCCCTTCTAGCCCGACCACTAATCCGATCGCGGCCGCCTCGCCGACCGCAGCTGTGGACCCGATCCACGAGCCGCTGGATGGCTACCGTGTCACCTTCGTGCCTGATGGGCTCCGGGTCGGTGTCCCTGGGAACGGGTCTGCTAGCTACCCCGTATCGAAGGACCAACTGCACAACGACGGCTCCGTGCCCGCGTCAGAACATCCGACCGCCGCAACGACACTGCGAACGTATGTGCTGCCCAATGGGGGCAATTGGATAGCTATCTCGGTGCTGCGCCCGGAAGGGACGACAGCTGAGGTTGATCAGGCACAGGTCACCGAATGGTTGACCGGATGGGCTATCAAGGGCTCCGAGGTGATTGACAGATACGAGCTTCCGGCCGGCCGAGCCCAGCTCACTAGATTCGTGGGCTCCGAGGTTACCGCACACAACGTGGTGATCACGACCCCGGACGGTGTGGTGATCGTCGTCGACGGGAACGGGAATGTGCCGGTTGCGGACTTGAAGGCAGTGGCCGCAGGCGTCCTACCCCAGTGAGCCTTTGCGAGTAACGGTTCGCGACTGGGTGTAGTGCCGGTACTCGGTTCAGGTG
>NZ_JBHMIO010000110.1:0-2892 GCF_048060275.1 Micromonospora sp. LOL_015 | reverse complement strand
CGACCATCCACATCTACCGGGTCCAGCCACCACCAAGATCAACTTAAGCTACGTGGCATTGCCCCTCGCACGGCCGTCGCCTACCTCAACGAACGGCTCGTCGCGTCAGGGAAGGCAGCCTGACATGGCGGGACACACCGACAACTCGATCCTCATCGAGGCCGCGATCGACGTCGTGTGGCAGATGACCAACGATGTGGTGAACTGGCCCGACCTGTTCAGCGAGTACGCATCGGCCGATATCCTCGAACAGCGCGGTGACACCGTCCGGTTCAGACTCACCATGCACCCGGACGAGCAGCGCAGGACCTGGAGCTGGGTGTCCGAACGGACCCCGGATCCTCGTACCCGAACCGTGCGAGCGCATCGGGTGGAGACCGGCCCCTTCGAGTTCATGAACATCTACTGGGAGTACCGCGAAGAGGAAAACGGAGTCCGAATGCGTTGGGTTCAGGACTTCCACCTGAAGCCGGACGCACCTACCGACGACGCCGGGATGACCGCTCATCTGAACCGCAATACTGCGGTCCAAATGCAGCTGATCAAGGACAAGGTCGAGGCAGCCGCGCGGGCAGCCGCGACCGGTTGAGCCAGGTAGCGTCGTGTCGATCCTCGTACTCGCTCCGTTGGTGCTCGTCGTTAATGGCCTGGCCGCCGGCGTACTGGTCGGTACTCAACTGGGCGGCTGGCCGCTGTTGCAAGCGTTGCCGCCCGGCCGGTACGTGCACGCGCACGCGTTCTTCGCCACCCGATACGACCCGTTCATGCCGGCGTGCCTACTGGCGACGATCACCGGCGACGTGGTGCTGGCCCTGGCTGACGGCGATGCCAGGGCTGCCCGGGCGCTGTACGTCGTTGCCGCGCTCGCGGCGGCGGCAACCGTCACCATCTCCCTGATCAAGAACGTGCCGGTCAACCGGTGGATCAGACAGTTGGACCCGGATCGCCTACCACCCGACTTCACGCGGCAGGATCCCCGACCCGGTTGGGGGCTGTGGAACCGGATACGGACCTGGCTGGCCGTGTGCGCACTGATCGCCAATGGTGCGGCGCTGAGCGTGCAGATGTAATCCCCTCGTGGCCGCACGCCACGACTTAGAAAGGAGCGGACATGGATCTCCAACTGGCGGGCCGTAAGGCTCTTGTCACCGGAGGAACCCGTGGCGTCGGTCGGGGTGTTGTTCTCGCCCTGGCCCGCGCGGGAGTCGATGTGATCACCTGCCACAGGCAGGCGAGTGAGGAAGCCACCAGCCTGGAGAATGAGCTCAAGGAAATCGGTGGGCAGCACCATGTCATCCGCGCCGATCTCGGGCGGCCTGACGACATCGCCAGCCTGGTGGCCCAGTGCGGCGACCGGTTCGGCCGGCTCGACCTAGTGGTCAACAACGCCGGGGCGATCAGTCATGTGCCGTACGAGCGGCTGACGTTGACCGAGTGGCGGCGGATTCTGGATGTCAACCTGACCGCCGCCCACCTGGTGATCCAGCACGCCCTGCCGCTACTCGGCGAGGGATCCTCGGTGGTCAGCATCGGATCGAAGGTGGCCGAGGTAGGCATTCCGCTGCGTGCCCACTACACGGCGACCAAGGCCGCGCTGGTGGGGCTGACCCGGTCGCTGGCCAAGGAACTGGGTCCGCGTGGTATCCGGGTGAACGTGCTGGCGCTCGGGGTCATCGAAACCGAGGCGATGGCGGCGATGCCGGCCGAGCAGCAGGCTCTCATGCGGCAGCGCTACGGCGACAAGACCGCGCTCGGCCGGCTCGGTACGCCCGACGAGGTCGGTGGTGCCGTGCTCTTCCTCGCCAGCCCGCTCTCCCGGTACGTCACCGGTGCCACCCTGCACATCGATGGAGGGATTTCCTGATGTCGGAGCAGAGTCGGTTCCGGGTCATGCTCCGGATGCAAATCAAGCCGGGTATGGGAGCGGACTTCGAACGGGTCTGGCGGGAGGTCGGTAATTCGGTGACCTCGCACCCAGCGAATCTGGGTCAGTGGCTGTCACGCAGCGCTGAGGAGAACGACGTCTACTACATCGTCAGCGACTGGCTGGACGAGCCGCAGTTTCGCGAGTTCGAGCACAGCGACCGACATGTGCAGCATCGCCAGTTGCTGCATCCGTACCGATCGGCTGGGTCGATGACCACGATGCACGTGGTCGCCCATTTAACTGGTGCGGGGGTACCGCCGGCATGAGCGGTGAGGTACGGGTGCTGGTGTACCACGCGGCGACCGACCACGAGTCGGTCCGGCTGGCGTACCAGCGGGTGAGCCAGCGCATGCGCGACGTGCCAGGGCTACTCGGTAACGATCTGCTCGGGGCGGTCCGGGACAGCCGGGGCTTTCTGGTGATGAGCCGCTGGGCCGACCTGAACGCGTTTCTCACCTGGGAGGCCGGTCCTGATCATCGGGACACCACAGCCCCGCTGCGGCCCTTCCGGGATGAGCGGTTCGGACCCGCCGTTCGGCGTCTACCAAGTCGTCGACAGTTTCTGACGAGGGGGCATCTGGTGCGACCGATTCCCCGGCCTAGGGCACTGGCACCGCGCCAAGGCTGGCAAGAGTACGGCTACCTGCTGCTCGATCGGGTCATCGAAGTGGGGCAGTCGATCAGCTTCTCGGCCTTGTTCTGGGTCCCATACCCGATCCCGACCCGTTGGCGCCAGAGTGAGGATCGCGACGGCGATCCGGATCGGGGTCCTACCGACGTCGCGCCCTGATGTGCGTTGAGACGTACGCTGACCTCGATCCGTCGGAGGGTGTTGCTCCCTGCTTGACCGTTTCGGCTTGACCGTTTGTCCGCTCGTGGTGGGTGCGGGATCGCCACGTGTCGCCGTTGCTAGCGGACACTGAAAAATCCTTGTTGACGGACAGTTGAGTCCCTGCCCGCGGACA
>NZ_JBHMIO010000109.1:0-2910 GCF_048060275.1 Micromonospora sp. LOL_015 | reverse complement strand
CCGAACGAACGGTCGCGAACCAGGCCAGGGCTGATCGACGGCCGCACCGCCCGCCCGTACAGGTGACCGGCAGCGTTCGGGGCGGGCCGCACCGGCCGGCGCGGCCCGGCAGCGGCGTCGGTCGGCCGTCGGTCGTGGTAGCGGGCGATCTCGGCGAGCAACCGCCGGTTACGCCGGCTCCGCACCGGAGTCCGCCGGAACAGGTCAAGGAATCCACGCACAGCAGGAACCACCTTTCACACAGTCGAAAAACCTTCAAGGGGTACGGATGAAGAGCACACGGTTTCGCGTCGCAGTTGCGCCGCCGCCGAGGTCAGCGGTGCCGGCGCGGGCGGGGAGCCCAGCGGAGACCGTCACGCTCGACGAAGATCTCCCGACGCTCGCGGGCCTCACCGTCGGCTGCCAACACATACCCGGCCAGCCACACCCAGCCCTCGTACGTCCAGCGTTTGTCCACTGTCGTCACCCGGAACCGGAAACCCCGCCCGGCCGCGAACTGCACACTCGCCCGACCATCGATGATCAACTCGTCACCGGGCCGGGGGTCGGCCGGGGACCGGTCGGCCGGCACGCTACCGATCAGCCGCCGGCATCGTCGTCCGACCGCAGTCGGGACACCACCGCGATTTGATCTTGAAACTGAACAACCCGACGAAGAACCCGAGCAGGATTCCGAAAACCAGGGCACCAAGCGCCACCATGATCAACCCTTCCGATTGGGCTGGGGACGACCGGGCGAGCCGTTACCGCGACCCGCCCGACCACCTGGGAATACAGCGAAACGCAGCGGGAAAACGATCAAGACACTCGCCGCTCCCCGCTACCCCGGTAGCCGGCCAGTTGATCAACCGTCCACGAAGGTCGTTCCGGTACGGAGTCAACCATCGATCACGCAAAACCGCAACATTCAATTTTTGACTTCATGGTTTTGCCATGTGGCCGGAGAGGTAGCCGCAGCGGGCGGCTACGCTCGATCAAGATCGTTCGGATGCAGTGTTAAATTTTTGCCGGACGCGGTCGGCAGGGCGCGACATGCACCCGAGGGGAGGCTCCACAGTGGCAGTCGACGGATACGACGCCGGCGCGGCCGTGGCTCGTCAGCGCCTGGCGCTGATGCTGCAGAACCTGCGCAAACAGGCACGGAACAAGGACGGGACCCCGATCACGATCGAGCAGGCCGCGCAGCACATGGAGCGCGCCCGTCCCACCGCCCACCGGATCATCAACGGCCTGCCCGGCGTGCGGGTCAAGGACCACGACGTGAAGTCCCTGGCCGAGTTGTTCGGCGCGGACGATGAGACCACGGCAACGATGCTGGCGCTGGCAGCAGCCACCAGGGTCAAGGGCTGGTTCTCGCGGTTCCGGGACGTGCTCCCGCCCGGCTTCGACATGTACATCGGCCTGGAGGCCGCAGCTCAATCGGTCTGGGCCTACGAGGGCGAGCGCGTCCACGGGCTCCTGCAGACCGAGGAGTACGCGCGGGAGATCCTCCGGATCTCAGCTACCGACGGCCCGAAAGCTGCAGATGCCGAGTTCGAACGCCGCGTCGCTGTCAGGATGCGCCGACAGGAGATCCTGACAAGATCAGACAATCCCGTCGACTTCACCGTCGTGCTCGGCGAGGCCGTCCTGCACCGCACCATCGGTGGACCAGCTGTGATGGCCCGCCAACTGCAGCAGATCAATGAGCGGGGTGCCCTGTCGAACGTCTCCATCCGGGTCGTACCGTTCAGCGTCGGTGCGCACTACGGCATCGACACGGGGCCGTTCGCGGTCATAACGTTCCCAGAGCAAGGTGGGCCGGCAACGGCCTACATGGACAACTTCACCGGCCACCTCCTGACCCATAAACCGTCCGATATTGTCCGGTTCGAGGCCGCTGCGGCAGCCATCGACCGCTGCGCCTTGAACGAGGCCGCATCCAGGAACCTGATCAGCCAGAGAGCGAAGGAGCTATCCAGTGCCCAGTAGTCGTGACGCGCTCTCCCCAGAGGTTCTGGCCACAGCGAAGTACCGCAAGTCAACGCGTTCGGACAGCACAGGTTCGTGCGTCGAGGTCGCCACCAACGTCCCCGCCACAATCCTCGTACGCGACAGCAAAGACCCCGCCGGCGGGACCCTGGCCTTCGAGCCGACAGCCTGGTCGGCGTTCGTCGAGTTGGCGAAGTCCCGCTGACCGGCTACCCGTGGCGGCGGCCCATGCTCGCCACGGGCCGCTGCCACGGGTAGCTGCATCCCTCCGCGACGTCGAGGTGCACCAGCCCGCTGCCGAACGCCTGGCTACAACGCCACAGTGGTCGACAGCAGGCCGAGCGTCGCGCAACTGAACCGACCGCGCGGGTCACATACCAAGGATGCCAACCACGCCTGCCGTACGAGCCTCCATGTCGCACTGAATACCGCCCTCGCCAACTACACTCCGTAATGTCGGGCTCAATAACACCCAAGCCGGACTGCGGCAGATCCGTACTCTGGCCTACGCCGAGCCGACGAGGATGCAGAACGGATGTCCTGCGGGGTCGGCGAGAACGTAGAGAGGCTCCTCAGTCTCAGAATCCCGGGTGCGGTCGTGAAGCAAGCTGGCTCCGAGCTGCTCGGCTCGTCGACGGTGCCGCTCCAACTCATTGACGGTGGCTACGCGGAAATCCAGGTGCATCTGCTTCGGAACATCGTGTGACGGCCAGGTCGGCCGCGCCAAGGCAGACACCTGTTGAAAGGCAAGCTTGCGGTTGCCGTTGCCGTCGACCAGGACGAGCCAGTCTTCGTCCTCGGTGGTTCCGTCAGCCGGAAGTTCGTCACCAGGGCGGTATCGCAGTCCGAGGAACTCGCGGTAGAACTCAGCGAGGGCACGTGTCGGCGGCCAGTGAATACTCCCCGTAGGCGGTCATTTATCGCCCCGTTGGTGGCCAG
>NZ_JBHMIO010000108.1:0-2989 GCF_048060275.1 Micromonospora sp. LOL_015 | reverse complement strand
GCTCATCCCGGCCCTGCTCAACGCATCGCAACCATGATCAACTGACTTTGCTTTAGCTCTGCCCTGCCTCCGATGCCGTGCCGGCACCGAAATCACTACCCTTCCCGCTTTGCTCCTTCTCCCCCATACCCGAACCATAGGCATGGCCTAACCTACCCAGGATCACTTCTACCTGAAGATGTGATCGCAGAGCAGGCTGGTGCAGTAGTTGTGACCGTGGCGTCGGATCTGGCGAGTTCTCGCCTTCGTGTGCTGCACTGGCCGGCATGAGACATCGCTCGGCCTGGATGCTCAGCTCGCTCGTCCTGGTGCTCGCTCTGGTAGGTGGCATCACCGGGTGGCGGTGGTGGCACCATCGGTCGCCGTACGGGCCGGAGATCCTGAAGCCGGCTGCGACGCTGCGGCTGGTCGACCAGGCAACTGCGGACGCCGCCTTCGACGGTCAACAGCTGGTAGTTCCATCCGACGGCGCCCAAGTCTTCCTCGGCCAGGTCAGGTGGACGCCGCCACCGCAGGCGAAACCCGGCGCGATGCTGATCATCGCGGTGCTCGACAAACGGACCCGCACCCTGCCCGGGATCATCTCCACCAGGTTGAATAGACCGGACCAGGTCGGATCAGGCTCCGACGGCGTCCTCGACGCTGTCGAACAGCGCTACCCCTGGCTGCAGGGTGTCGGTGCGCGTGAGGTCAACGGTGGCTTCCACTCCTCCGGCAGCGTCGTCGTGGTCACGTCGGTCGACGCCACACCGGTCACGTACTCCTTCGTCCTGCACCCGGCACATCCGGAGACCCCGCCGGAGTTCGCGATCGCGTCCGCTCCCGCCGCCGTCGAGGACCTGATGGTCGCCCTAGTCAGCGTCGGCCCCGACCGGCAGATCTACTGGGCCGAGCGGCTACTGAACTGACCAGCCGCCTGAAGTGCCATCACCTTCCGTAGCCTGAAGTTGACGCACTCCGATAGGCTCCGACCATGTAGGAGAGTGACCGCCGTAGCCGGGCTCGTCGCAGGACCGACGTCGGGGAGGAACTGGTGGTTAGCATCCAGGAAGTCAAGGCCGGTCTCGCCCAGGCCGCAGAGCACGGCAACACGAGCCGGCAGCAGCTCATGGCGGCGGTGAGGACCCTGGACAACATGCTCAGCCAGCTCCACGCTGTTTCGGCCGGCACCGGGCATCACCTGGTGAGCGAGGCAATCGGCCGCTGCGAGCAGGCCAAGCGGCAGTTGGAGGAGTCCGCCGGCCTCATCCACCAAGCGGGCGAGTCGACCCGCCGGTACGCCGGTATCCTCGGGTAGCGGCGATGAGCGTCAACGAGGTCAAGAGCCGGCTACGCGAGGGGACCGAGGCGCTGCGGTCGGCAGCTGACACCATCCATTCCGTACGGGAGACCGTCCGGTCCTGTCATCTCGCCGCCATCGCGGTCCTCACCGACAGCCAGCACTCCCACGTCACCACCGCACTCCACCGGCTACGCGAAGCCGACCACGAAGGCGAGCTGGCGCTCAACAGGATCGACGGCTGCACTGACAGCGCCGAAAGGTACTCGAAGGCTCTCGGGTGAGCAGCGGCAGCGTCGGCGACGTCATTGCGGTGCTACGGAAGATTCTCGACGACCTCGATGGCGCGGCAGTCGCGGCAAAGACCGCACAGAAGTCGTCCGCGGCCGGTGCGCGGCACTACCAGACCGCGACCGAGGGCGCTGACAGCTCTCACGCCACCGCAGCGCGCACGCAGGCCAGCGAGGCCGCCGCGAAGTCCGGCAAGATCGCCCGGCTCATCGCCGAAGCAGCAGCCGAGATTTCCCACTACGCCAACCGCGTCGCCCCGGGCTCCGTCCCGACCCGTACCTCCGCCACCGGAGGCATGCCGTCTGGCGAGGCGTTGGCCAGACCTGGCCACAAGAAGGGTTCGCTGGCTGCCAAGGCACTCGGCCGCGTCGGCCAGGTGCGCAGCTCGGACGACGGGTTGCAGCACTTCGGCAAGTTGGGCGGAATTCTCCAGGACGCCGCAAAGGGCTCCGGCGGGACAGCGGTCAGCAAGACGCCGGATTTTTCTTTCCGGCCGACTCACCAGCCAAGTGCGCCCGTCGGTGATGGGCTGCTCGCCGCGCTGGCAGTGGCCATCGTCGGAGCGAAGGGCGTAGAGCTGATGTCTCGCATGCGCAGGCGGACAAGAAACGACGACACCAAGGAAAAAGGATAGAAAATGGAAGAGGAAACCAAATTCCTTCGCGCCCTGCTTCGCCAGGACTGGGAAACCTACGACTCGTTCACCGAAAAGTTCCAGAGCGAGGGCAAGGGCACGCCTGTTGCCATCATCGGTTACAGCTTCTTCGTCGCCGTTCAGCGACGATTCGCCGAGAACAAAGACGCCCGCGAGATTATCCGATTCGTAGCGGATGCGCGAGCCCGACTGCTAGAAGGACGAGAGCTTCCCGCCAAGGAGGGCGAAGCCCTGATCTACGCCATGCTGGACATGGACATGCCCGGCGTCGAGGAGATCGTCGAAGACCTAGACGTCGGCGTGATGGCCGAGATTCAGGGACAGCTCCTGTTCCGGCTGGTCGAAGATGCGGAGCTGACGGACGAGCAACTGGACGAACTTCTCCTCGAAGCCGAGGCACTACTCCACGAGAACCACCCTGTCGAGTAGCCGCCAGAACGGCCGGCGCGGCCGGCGCCTCGACGTGGCCAGGACACCCATGACGGCGATCACCGTCAGTACGGTGGGCAGGCCCACCGCGACCAGCAGCAGGGACGGGGGAGCCGATACCCCGGGCACGATGTAGAGCCGGGCCAGGAAGCCGCCCGGGACGAGGAACGCGGCCAGCACCGTGATGGTGACGACGAGGCGACGTGGTCGCGCGGGCGGCCGTCTGGTCACGGCCGGACGGGTCGACGCCGACCAGACCACAATGCCGACAACGAGTGTCAAGGGTCAGGACGAAGTCCTGTCCGATGGTCTTTGAAGCTCCTCGTGGGCGGACA
>NZ_JBHMIO010000107.1:0-3303 GCF_048060275.1 Micromonospora sp. LOL_015 | reverse complement strand
AGCCGATCACGTGATCGGCGACTCCCTCACGCCCGCCGCACCACCCAACACAGAAATGATCGACCGACGTACAGCGGCAACCGCGTCGGTGAATCGAGGCAAGGCTGTGCGGGAGATCGAAATCGTCCCGCACAAGAGATTTTAGCAGCCAGTTGGCCGAACCACGCTCCCACGAACGAAGTTCCTTGCCCACGGGGGAAGTACTGCCTAACTACCGGGGGTGGACGGCGTAGGTCAGGTGCGTCACCCGTGTCGATGGTTCCGAACGGATCGGCTCCAGCGCGACCTTGGACGCGTCCACGCCATCGAACAGGCGGGTACCGCCACCGAACAGCACGGGCGCGAGCGCGATCGAGAACGCGTCGACCAGGCCGGCGTTCACGTACTGCAGGATCGTCTCGCTGCCGCCGGCGATGCGGACATCCCGGTCGCCGGCAGCCTCGCGGGCCTGGTCCAACGCACGGTGAATGCCGTCGTCGACGAAGTGGAAGGTGGTGCCGCCCGGCCGCTCCCACGGGTCACGCCTGTTGTGCGTGAGCACGAAGACCGGAGTGTGGAAGGGCGCTTCCGCTGGCCATGCCTGCTCGCCGAAGTCGAACATGCGCCGGCCCATGATGCTCGCGCCGGTGCGCTCGAACGTTTCCCGGGCGATGTCGTTGTCGCGCCCCTCCTCGCCGCCGTCGCCCAGCTTCAGGTTCTCCCGGAAGAACCGCAGCGGGAAGGCCCACGCCTGCAGCTCCATCCACTGCGCCATCCAGCGCTCCAGTTTCGGGTCCTGCTCCTGCTGCTCGGGCGCGCTGAAGCCGTCCAGCGACATCGACACGCTGAAGAACACCTTGCCGGCCATCAGCGACCCTCCTCCTGCCGCTGGGTGAGTTCGGCGACGTAGGCCGCCAGGTTGCTCAGCGTCTGCTCGCCGCCCTCAATCGCGTGGTACTTCTCCACGGCCTGGTCGCGCAGCTCGCGGGTGGGGAAGGCGGTACGCATCACGATCCGGGTCGCCGCACCGTCCGGAGCGAAGCCCAGGGTCGACTCGAAGGCGTTCGGGTCATCGCGGGACTCGCCGTGCAGCAGGGCGATCCGCTGCGGTGGGACGATCTCGGTCCAGGTGATCCATTCGGAGTAGTTGGTGCCGTCCGGGCCGTGCATCACGAAGTCCCACTCGCCGCCGACCCGGAACTCGAAGGACCGCGTGGTGGTGCTGAACCCCTCCGGACCCCACCACCGTGACAGGTGCCGAACCTCGGTGAACGCCTCGAACACCAGCTCCAGTGGGGCGTCGATGACCCGGGAGATCACGATCTCCCGGTCGGCCGTCGCCGGCTCCGCCGATGTTTCCCGCTCTGCTCCTGCCATCGGTCACTGCTCCTGTCGTGTCTGCTTGAGGTCCTGCACGTAGCTGTCCAGCCGGTCGAAACTGCCGTTCCAGAACTCCTCGAACCCGCCGACCCACTCGTGGATCGGCCGCAGGCCGCCAGCGTCCAGGCCGTAGAGGCGCTGCTTGCCCGACTCGCGGACCCGCACCAGCCCCACCTCACGGAGCACCCGCAGGTGCTTGGACGCCCGTGGCTGGCTCATCCCCAGCTCCCGGGCCAGGTCGGTCACCGGCCACTCGCCCGCCCGCAGCAGCGCCAGGATGTCCCGGCGCTGCGGCTCGGCGATCGCGTTGAAGACGTCCGACGTCGTCGCTGCTCGTGCCACGGCAGCCATCATATTCCCATAACAGAATGGGTCAAGTGGGTCGCGCAGTCAAGCTGACGTCGGGCCAGGCTGTGGCCGCCGCGCTACTATAGCATCTATGCTATAGCCTGGGGTGTCGTGGAGCTGGAACCGGAAGCAGAGAAGTGGTTGGAGAGTCTGCCGAGTGCCCTGTTCGCCCGAGCCGCGTTCTACGTCGACCTGCTGGCCGAGCAGGGGCCGCTACTGGGCGAGCCTTACACGAAGCAGCTTGATCGGAAGCTCCGTGAGTTGCGGTTCCACCTTGAGCAGCACGCGGTAAGGGTCACCTACTGGATCGAGTCGGAAAGGCGGATCATCTTGCTGACGGTCTTCTTCAAGACCCGGATGCGCGAGGATCGGGAGATCGACCGGGCGCGTCAGGCGCTGGCGCGGTGCATCAACGAGGCACACCAGGTTGAGGGCAAGGAGGAGGTCTAGCCATGGGTGAGGGTGGCGGCTGGGCTGCGATGCGGGAGCGGCGGTTGGCTGAGCCGGAAGCCGCCGAGGCGTACGAGGCGACGCGGTTGGCATTCGAGCTCGGTCGTTCGGTGCGTGAGCTGCGCGAGCGTCGCGGTTGGAGTCAGACGCAGCTGGCCACGGCGTCGGGGATGACGCAGTCTGCGGTGGCCCGGTTCGAGGCTGGCGGGACCGTGCCGACACTCGTGGTGCTGGAGCGACTGGCAGCGGCGCTGGGAGTGAGCCTGAAGGTCGGCTTCGAGCCCCGCGACGCCGCTGCCTGACGCAGGCTGACAGCAGATCAGTGGTGGAGTCTGCCCAGCTGCGAGATCGATCGAGGAAAAGGTGCCATGCAGGAGGTGAGGCCGTGACGAGCTACACGCGCTGGAGTGACGTCCGGAGTGCCTACGTCGAACGGGCCGGTGGCGAGGAAGCGGTCGAGGCCGGCAAGCGGGAACTGCTGGCCACCGTCGTCGGGCACCGCCTCGCCGAGGTACGCAAGGCCCGAGGCCTGACCCAGCAACAGGTCGCCGACCGGATGGGCGTCACCAAGGGCCGGGTTTCCCAGATCGAACAGGGCAAGATCTCCGGGCAGGATGTCGTCGCCCGCTACGCCGCCGCGCTCGGTGGCCGGCTTCACCAGAGGTGTACGGCGGATTCACTGCCTCCCTTATGGATTCAGCCTTGCCAGCCCGGCAGGATTCCCGGTAGCGGTTCGCGCTGCGCGGCGATGTCGGGTGCGATGACGAACGACAGGGTGATCAGCGCCACGGTCGACACGCTGAAGCCGACGACCAGGCCCACCCGGCACCGTCGGGGCCGTCGCCGGGGCCCGACGGTGAGAGCCCAGATGGCCTGGCTGCTCACCGCCGCGATCCCGAGCATCGGCAGGTACGGGGTGCGTGGCGAGGTGATCCCGGCCAGGGTGTTGTTCAGGTCGAAGACCGCACCGGCCGCAGCCCGGTCGCCTGGATGCTGAGCACCCCGACGACGCCGACGAGCAGGGTGCCGAGCACCGCCCCGTACAGACCCCATAGCACGCTTCTCACCCGATGCACCCTCCTCCTCGTACCCGGTGCGACCCGACGCCGCGACACGCCGAACACAGTATCTGGTGTTGCGTCTTCT
>NZ_JBHMIO010000106.1:0-3726 GCF_048060275.1 Micromonospora sp. LOL_015 | reverse complement strand
CGGAGGTCTTCCCATGGCACACCCCTTCGTCGAGGTGTTGCGACGACCCCTGGAATCCGCCGATCGGCGATCCGCCGGATCGCGCCGACAGCGGACGCCGGGTCCCGGCGCGCGTCGAGGGCCAACCGGGTCGCACGCTCACGCAGCTCGTCGGAGTACTTCTTAGGTGCGGGCATCGCTGGTGTTCCTCCCAGGTGTCGCCGATCCGGTGGCGGCGACTGGCGGCGATTGCCGCTGTGGCAGCCGGAGCGGGACTGGCCGCCGCGCACAGCCCAGCATGGGCAGTGGGAATCGGAACGGCGGCCGCGGTGCTCGCTGCTGCCGCCGAGGTGCTGCGCAGGTGAGGCACACCTCCGTCCCTACCGGCAGCCGACACGCGGGGGTGTCAACGATCTTTCCGCACGGCGTGGGACGGGTCGATCACCCTCCAGCGACTTCGGCTGCTGTATGACCGAAGCGGGTTGTTGTCCTCGTAGTCCGGCACTCTCGCCTGCCCGCTCGAGAGGTCAACTTATGCCCGCTGGGCCGCCAGTTGTCGGATCGCGGTGGGGTCGGATTCCGCTACGTATCGATAGCTTTGAGGTGGGTGGAAGGCTCGGCTGCTTCTCAGGTCGTTTAGCGGAAGAGGGGCGCCCAGGGGTAGCGCCTTGGCCAGGAAGAGCAGGCAGGCGGTCTCGGTCCCGGCCAGATAGTCGTCGAACTCGCGTCGGTTGATTCCCATCGCGTGTCCGTGGCTGCTCCAGGCGTCTTGCACGCTGAGTGTCTCGGACCGTTCAAGCTGCGCGGTTCCCACGACGGCCATCACCGGCGAGCTGGCGTACAGGACGACGGGTGAACCCTCGCGGGCGGCGACTCGGCGGCGGCGCACCTCGACTGTCTTATGGCCCGAGAGAATTGCTTCAGCGAAGCGCGGCCGTACGGACAGCAGCAGGGCTGGCGGCTCTTTACGCATCCTGATCGAAACCTTCCCGGTAGATTTGAGCGAACAGTTCAGGTTCGATCTTGCGTGGTGAAAGCGGGTAGAGCAGGCCGGTTCGTGACCCGCTGAGGACCTTCAGCCGCGGGAGTGGTATCGGGTGAGGGAAGATCTCGGTATTGGTGACACGCAGGGCTTGTCGTCGTTGACTTGCCCCGTTGCCCTGGATCTGTGAAAGTTCCCAGACGCCGAGGTGCTGGAAGCGGTCGTGCAGGTCCGCTGGCGTGCCGATGACAACCAGCTCCAGCTGGGAGCATCCGATGATGCCCGGCGCGGCTGGTGTGTTGCCGCTCATGTACCACAGGATGCGGGCGGGAGCGACGGGGCCGCCTGTGGCGGCGCGGTAGTAGACGTGCTCGCGGCTGAGACCGAGATCCTCGCGCCACAGTGGTGTGGGCACGCCGAACAGCTGGTTCGACCACCGTTGCTGGATCGACACGACGTAGGTGGGCAGCGTGGTGTCGATGATCTTCGCCGGCCACCAGTTGCGCTCCAACTGAGCGACGACGGCGGTAGGCATAGTTGATCTTAACGGTGTTGGCTCGGGTAGGTCGAGATGGCGCGCTACCGCGCTGACGTCCCGTTCGACGTCGGCCGCTGTGCCGCAGGTGTCGATGACGAACGCAGTCCACCTGCCGTCGATCTGTTGGAAGCCGTCGTCGAGCAGCGCGCGCTGCGTTCCAGGCGACAGGTGAGGGTCGTCGACCACGATCGCGGCGAGCTTGTTGGCGCGGCACTGGTTGCGCAGGATCAGCAACAATTGACGAGCCATGGTGTCGGCCAAGGGCTGGTTGGCCACCCGCAACAGCGACACGGTAAGCGCGAAGTCATGCTGGCCGGTCACGTACAGAGCGGCGACGTCCCCGCCCGGGGTGACCACTGCACAACGCTGAGTGCGTGCGACGGCGAGGGCATGAACTCGGCGGAGAAAGTCCTTGCGGCTCTCGCCGATCAGCGTCGCCGCCAGGTGCTCGACCGCGTGATCCTGCTCCGATCCCAGGGCCTTGAGCTGGTAGCCGGTGCCGAGCAACGCCACTGGCTGGTATGCCTCGGCTCGTGTGAGTTCGTCGAGGTGCACGACGACATCGGCCGGCTCGAGGATGCGTAACCCCAGGGCCCGGGCTGGTCTTCTTAGGATGCTGATCAGCCGATTGTCGTGCGTGACGAAAACACCGACCTTTGCCGCTGCGGCCGAGGCGACGTGGCGCAGGTCGTATTCATCCCGTCGACCAGCGGGATACGGGCGGTGTTCGGCGTCTATCCGGTCCAGGAGGAACTTCTGGGCGGCCTTGACGGCTTGTGAGACAGGTGCGAGTGGTGTGCACCTGCTCATCACCTCCTCGCAGGCGTCCCTTATCGTGCCGGGATCCAAGTCGGAGATCTCTCGACGGACCGAGGTCGTGACCACCAACTCGAGTTGGTCAGCGAGGTGGTCGGCGAGGAGTGCCAGCGATTCGCTGGCACCTGGTCGGCTCTGGGCCGGGCCCAGGTCGCGGATGATGTTGTTGTCCAGGGCAGCTCGCAGCAGAGGCGGATCCTGTCGTGAGAAGAGATCCGGGTGCCCGTGGTCACGCCACCAGACGTCGAGAAGGTGGCCGTTGTGGCTTCGCCCCCGTACCTGTGATCTCTTGTGAAATCCAAGATCGATCCACAGCTTGTCGATCCCATAGTCCTGGCGGCACTTGACGCTTATGCCGGCCAGATCAGAGTGCTTCGTCGAGAGGTGCTCCACAAACATCGTGGCGATTCCGCCACGGCGGCGCTCCGGGCTCACGCACAGGTAGGCGAGGCGGACTCGCTGATAGGCGATTCCGTAGAGTGCGAACCCGATCACTCTGCCTTCTTGTTTGGCCACCAGCAGGTGCCCATCCCCGGCCGCTTGCTCGTAGGCCCCACGCATCTGCATACCGAGTCGAGCCTTGAACTGACAGCCGAGCTCGAACGCCTGCGCGACAGCGTCGCTGTCGTCAGGTTCCACCGTCTCTAGCTGAACAGGTCCAGGCGAAGTCGAGAGCGACATGGACGCAGTGTGCCCGCCTGATCGCTCCGACGACATCACCCGCGCGTCCTAAAGATTGACACTCGACCGGCTTGCCGAGACGTTGCGGGTTCCCGGGACCTTGTCCGCCCTGGTCATGGCCTTCTTGATCTTTGAACCAGAACTAGGCTGCGTGGGGGGCTCGAATATTCGGTTCGGCTCCCGGCTGCCCGGCGGGCCGGGCGTCATCCTGAGCCGTGGGTGCGGCCCGGTGCGGACAGCGGCTACTGTGGAGGCCGACCGAGCCGGGCTGGCCCAGATTCCCCCGCCGCAGGGCCGGACGGGGGGCATCCCGGCGCGCCGGACGACCGCTACCCGACGGGGGCCAGTAGGCTGCCGGCGCGACCAAGACCGTCAACCGCGCCCTCGAAGCGAAAACCGCGCCCTGGCCGGGATCAAGGGCTACGTGACCAACCTGCCGAACCCTGATCCCGACCAGATCATCGGCGCCTACAGCCGACTTCTCCAGGTCGAAAAGAGCTTCCGCATGTCCAAGACGGACCTCGCCACGCGACCGGTGTTCCACCACACCCACGAATCGATCGAGGCCCACCTGACCATCGTGTTCGCCACCCTAGTGTCCTGCGCCGGAAACTCGCCTACAAAATCGGGCGAGTGACTCGAGGATCTCTTCGGCGGTCTTGGTCCATATGAACGGTCTCGGGTTGGTGTTCCAGTCGGCGATCCAGGAACGGATGTCGGCTTTCAGGGC
>NZ_JBHMIO010000105.1:0-3798 GCF_048060275.1 Micromonospora sp. LOL_015 | reverse complement strand
TCATACCGAGCCGGGCGACCGAGCCGTCCCCGGCTGGGGACGATCAAAAAGGTAACGGGCGTGACGACCCCGCCCTTCCGAATCGGCACGTATAAGGAGTCGGTCATGACCCGCGTGATGACGGTTGTCGGCACCCGGCCGGAGATCATCCGGCTGTCCCGGGTGATGGACCGGCTGGACCGCACCGTCGACCATGTCCTGGTACACACCGGGCAGAACTGGGATCCGGTCCTCTCCGAGGTCTTCTTCACCGACCTGCGGCTGCGCCCGCCGGACCGGTCGCTGGGCGTGGACACCACCTCGCTCGGTCGGGTGCTCGCCGGCGTCCTGGTCGGCATCGAGGCCGCCCTCGACGACTGCCGGCCGGACGCCCTGCTGGTGCTCGGGGACACCAACAGTGCCATCGCCGCCCTGATGGCCCGCCGGATGTCGGCGTACACGATGCCGAGCAAGGTGCGGGCGATCCTTGCGGCAGGTCGGGCGCTGCTCGTCGCGGCCGAGGGCGACGCCGCGACGGCCGCCCAGGACAGCGGCGCCGGCTTCGTCGCCCGGTCGGGGGATCCGGACTCGATCCGAACCGCCCTGCGCGAAGCGTGCGACCTGGGCCGCGAGAAGCTCGAGCTGCTCGGGCAGGCTGGTCGGTCCTACTGCGACAAGGTGTTCTCGGTCACGGTCGGTGCTGAGCGGGTCGAGCAGACGCTGCGAGCGATGGTGGACGGCTGTCGGACGCGGCCGCGCCGAGGAGCAGCCCGATGACAATCGGCCGGTGCAATGCCCGACCTGCTGCCGGTCGTGGCGGACTTCGTCGGCCGCCATGTGGAGCTGGAGCGGCTGCACGGTCTGCTGGACTGTGTCGAGACTCTCTGCTTCAGCAGGGGGAGATGTGAACCCCGCGCCACCCGTCTACCCCGAGGTTCGCACGTACCTGGTCACCGCCCGGCGGTCGCCGGCCCGGCCTGCCGCATGACGTGGTGCGCAAGGTCAGCTCCCGGCATCGGCGAGCAACGGTTCCAGCACCAGGTCGGGGTCGCGGTTGCGGACGGTGGACAGCCGCCACTTGTCGGGGAACAGGGCGAGTAGTTCCCCGTCACGCACCCGGGTCATCACCTCGACCCCGGGAGCGGCGTTCAACCCGGCCACGCTCGCCGCTTCGGTGCGCCGGGCGAGGGTGTACGGCAGATGGTCGACTGCGGTTGGTACCCCGAACTCGGTCGCCAGTCGGTGGGTGGCGACCTCGAACTGCATCGGCCCGACCGCAGCGAGCACCGGGGACTGCTCGCCCCGGCGGTCCGATCGCAGCACCTGGACCACGCCTTCACCGTCGAGTTGTTCGATGCCGCGGCGGAACCGTTTGAACTTCGACGCGTCGGTGGCCCGGATGGCGACGAAGTGTTCGGGGGCGAACGACGGCAGCGGTGGGAATGTCACCGCCGGCCCAGGCGCGTAGAGGCTGTCGCCGATGCTCAGCGCGGTGGCGTTGACCAGTCCGACCACGTCGCCCGGGTACGCCTCGTCGATGGTGTCCCGGTCGCGGCCGAAGACCTGCTGGGCGTACTTGGTGGCGAACGGACGGCCGGTGCCGGCGTGGGTGACGACCATGCCGCGTTCGAACCGGCCGGAGCAGACCCGGACGAACGCTACCTGGTCACGGTGGGCCGGGTTCATGTTGGCCTGGGTCTTGAAGACGAATCCGGCGAACGGCGCGTCCAGTTCGCGGGGGGTGCCGGTTGTGTCCGGTCGAGCCGTCGGCGCGGGGGCGGTGTCCACCAGCACGTCGAGGAGCTGGCGTACGCCGGCGTTGGTGACCGCGGCGCCGAACAACACAGGCGTGGTGGTCGCGGCGACGAACGCGGCCCGGTCGTGTTCGGCGCCGGTGGCGGCGAGCAGGTCCAGCTCTTCGACCGCCTGGGTCCAGTCGGTGCCGTACCGTCGGCTGGCCTCGTCGGCGGTGAGGGTTTCCTCGATGACGGCGCTCGCCCCGCCCGGGGTGCGGGTGAACGCGACCATCCGGCCGGTGCGCCGGTCGGCCACCCCGTGGAACTGCCCCGCGACACCGACCGGCCAGGTCAGTGGGGTGCAGCGCAATCCGATCCGTTGCTCGATCTCGTCGAGCAGTTCGAGTGGCTCCAGCCCGGGTCGGTCCCACTTGTTGATGAAGGTGATCACCGGCACCCGGCGGTGGCGGCACACCTCGAACAGCTTCAGCGTCTGCGGCTCCAGTCCTTTGGCGGCGTCGAGCAGCATCACCGCGCAGTCGACCGCGGTCAGCACCCGGTAGGTGTCCTCGGAGAAGTCCGCGTGCCCGGGCGTGTCGAGCAGGTTCACCACCGTGTCGCGGTAGGTGAACTGCAGCGCCGCCGAGGTGATCGAGATGCCGCGCTGCTGCTCCAGGGCCATCCAGTCGGAAACCACACCACGGCGGTCGCCCTTGCCGTGCACGGCGCCGGCGGAGTTGATCGCCCGAGCGTGCAACGCGAGGGCCTCGGTGGTGGTGGACTTGCCCGCGTCCGGGTGGGAGATCACCGCGAAGGTACGCCGCCGCGCTGCCTCCGCCGTGACCGGTCGTAGGGCTTCCGCTGTTCCCGACACCTGACGTCCTTCTCCTTTCGCCGCCCGTGTGTGGTGGCAGGTCGACGACCGGACTCTAACGTAAGGGGCCGGATTGTCGGTCGGCGCGGGTTCAGTCCGCTGCCGCGCGGCGACCTGCTCCGGTCGGCTGCCTTCGGCGTCTCACGGCAGCCGGCCGTGTTGTCCCGTGCCGCCAGCGGCACGCCGGTGTCGGCCCGGCGTAGGGTGTGGGGCAGGGGGACAACACGGCCGGCTCACCGGTGCCGTCCGACGTGACGGATCAGCAGGACGGCACCATGCTCTTGACGTCCTGGGTGGTGTTGATCCAGGTGTCCGCGGCGAATCCGGTGGCACCGGTGGCCGGATCGGTGATCCGGTCCCACGTCGATGACGGCCAGTACCCGCCGCCGACATACTCACCGAAGGTGTAGCAGGAAATGGTCACCGTACTGCCGTAGTAGGTGTATCCGACGACGGCGGACGTGGTGCTGGGGCCGGCCCGGACGTTGAGCCACGGGCTGGCCAGGATTGTTCCGGTTACGCCGCCCGGTGTGCCGCCGCCGAGCCGGTTCACCGCCGCCTGCGCGGCGGACAGGTGGTTGGCGTAGACGCCGCTGTTGTAGGTCGACCACGGCTGCCAGTTGCTGCCGCCGCTGGAGATGTTGTACGCGGCGTTCGCGTTGCACTGGGCGTCGTAGGCGCAGGCGTCGGTCACGGTGGGGTGGTAGCAGTTGTTGATCTGCCAGAGACCGCGGTCCAATGATCCGTAGGGACATCCGGCGGTGGGGCCGTTGCTGCCGACCGCCGACGGGTTGCACGAGGACTCCGCCATGGCCACCGCGACCGCAGTGACCAGTGGGCTGCCCCGGAACCCGGCGGCGTACCCCACCTGGGCGCACAGGTCGATACCGACGGCGTTGACGCTGACGGTGTCCGGTGCCGGCGTGGTGGCGGGCTCGCCGACGCTGGCCGGGACAGCTCCGTCGACGGCACCGCTGTCCGGTGCGGCACTGGCCGTGCCGGGCACCGCGAGAGCGACCGCGCCGACGACGGAAAGCAAGGCGAGGCCCAGCGCCAGCCGAGGACGGCGCCGACGGCCGCCGGCGGAGGTGGGCGGGAGACGATCGGGATCCATCATGTTCCTTCCTGGGAACGACGAGCGGGGACTGAGCCTCAATCCGTGGACTCAATAGGACTTGACGGCAGTCATCGACACTTGACGATTATGTC
>NZ_JBHMIO010000104.1:0-3962 GCF_048060275.1 Micromonospora sp. LOL_015 | reverse complement strand
TTCCTGGTCTCGAGGCGTCTTGGAGTGACTCACCTCGTTACAGGAACTCCGCTTTCCCATGTCCGACCGACACACCCTTGACCGCCGCCGCAACGGCTTAACCGAGCGGCGTTGGGTCTAGCCCGTAGCGGATGTCGGCGACCCGGACGATCATCGACCGGTCGGCGTACACCCAGTCGGCCTTGCCCAGGCGCAGCGTGTCGCCGACACGGAGCAGTTCGTCACGCGACATCGTCACCATCCCCATTCCCATCGGCTTCGTCGTCGGGGTTCACCGGAGGCCACAGGCCGGCGAAATAGAGCACGGCCATCACCCGTCGGGCCTTTCCCGGATCGTGCCGGCGCAGCACCGCGAGCGCCTTCGTGAACGGCTCGCAGAGCGCGGCGGAATTGCACACCCGGCATTCGGCGAGTCGGCTCGGCAGATGCGTGCTGACGATCTCCCGCGCCCGCCGTACCACCGGATGATCAACTGACAGGTGGACGCTGTCCGGCAGTGGCGGTCGGTTCGGCGTCGAATCATGATCCTTTTCTCCGCCGGGCGGCGTGCCGATCGAGGTGTAGCGGGCGAGGCGGGGTGTGCCGCCGATCCCGTCGTTGCGTACCACGTGATCTCCCTTGCCGTCGTCGAAGCGCCTGTGGCGATTTCTACCCTGGACTGTGCGACCTCGACACGGAATACTCAGTTCACCGATTGCCATGCGTCAGTCATTCCAGCGCGTACCAATGGATTCCAATGGAGGCCAGGAGATGAGTGAACTTCAGGATCTGTTGCGCAGTGAGCGCCTCAAGCGCAACCTGACCCAGGCCCAGGTGGGTGAGGCCATCCGGGTCAGCAATTCCCTGATCGGCGCGTTCGAGACCGGCAAGTCGATCCCGCTGCCGGACACCGCCGTCGACCTCGACCGCATCTACGAGACCGGTGACCAGATCCAGCGGCTGTCCCGGACCGCCCGGGAGGACGCGCAGGCCCTGTGGCTGCGCTCCTGGCTGGAGAGTGAGCGCCGGGCGCTGGTGCTGCGCTCGTTCCAGCCGCTGGTGATCCCGGGGCTGCTGCAGACCGAGGCGTACGCCCGCGCCGTCCTCACCGCCGGGCCGCGCACCCGGCGGCGGCTCGACGAGGCGCTCGCCGTTCGACTGGAACGCCAGTCGGCTACGCTGGACCGCGGCGAGGACATCCAGTTCACCGCGATCATCGCCGAGGCGGTGCTGCGCCTGACCGGCGCGTTCATGAAGGACCAGTTGGAGCACCTGGTCGACATCGGTCACCGCCCGGATGTGCAGATCCGGGTGCTCCCCGCCGATGTCGGCATGCACCCCGGGATCGCGGGCGCGTTCGTCATCGCCTGCCTCCCCAACGACCGACGGGCCTGCTACCTGGATGACCAGCTGAGCGGCCGGATCGTCACCGAGGCTCAGGACGTGGTCGACCTGGAACAGACGTGGGATGCTGTGTCGGGACTGGCACTCACCGTCAGCCAGAGCCGTGACCTGATGCTAAGGATGATCGATGAACACGAGTGAGCCGATCTGGCGCAAGTCCAGCCGCAGCAGCTCCAACGGCGGCGACTGCGTGGAGGTCGCCGACAACCTGCCGGGCCGGGTGCTGGTGCGCGATTCCAAGGACCGTGCCGGTGGCACCCTGGCCTTCGCGCCGGCCGCCTGGTCCGCCTTCGTCGCCCACACCCCGTCCGCCGTACGCTGACCCACCGCCAACGCCGCCCCACCCAGCACTCTGGGCATGTGCGCTCAGCCGACCGGCCTCGCCCCCGTCCCACCAGCCGGGGCGAGGCCGGCCGCGCGAGCCGCGCCGCCCGGATCGCGCTACGCCGACCAGCGCCCGTACCTTGCCAACCCTCGCCGGCTGGCCAGCATGTACGAGACGGTGCTCCGCGAAGCGACAACGGCAGATGATCTCGTTCGATGGCTCGACGGCCCGACCCTCGTCCGTCTCTGGCCCACCTTGGTCCTGCCTCCGCAGGTACGGTGGCTGTGGGAGTCCAAACACCAGGCACTCGTTCACACCCGGCGCGGATCCGGGCCGCGACCTGATCGTGAGGATGATCGATGAACGCGAGTGAGCCGATCTGGCGCAAGTCCAGCCGCAGCAGCCCCAACGGTGGCGACTGTGTGGAGGTCGCCGGCAACCTGCCGGGCCGGGTGCTGGTGCGCGATTCGAAGGACCGGGCTGGTGGCACGTTGGCCTTCGCGCCGGCTGCCTGGTCCGCCTTCGTCACCCACACCCCGTCAGCCGTACGCTGACCACCGGGGCCGGCATGCGCCCGCCGGAGCTCCCGTCGACGCCGATCGGCCTGACGCCAGTCGACCGGTCGCACCGTGCGGTGCTCGGCAACCTGGGGCAGCTGTACCGGTACGACCTTGCCGAAGCGTACCGTCACCTGCCGAACGCGGACGGCACCTACAACAATCGCCGTCTCGACCGCTTTCTGGCCGGCGCGGAACCGGACACCCGGGCGTGGCTGATCACAGTGGCGGGAGAGCTTGGCGGATTCGTCATGGCGGGCCGGGCGGATGAGATTGCCTCGATCGACGATTTCTTCGTGGTCCGGCCACTGCGGCGGACCGGCGTGGGACGTGTGGCCGCTGGTCAGGCCATCGCCGAATGGCCGGGCCGGTGGCGGATCGCCTTCCAGGCGTACAACCCGGGAGCGCAGCCGTTCTGGCAGCGGGTGGCGACCGACGCGGTCGGACCGCACTGGCACCGGTCCGAGGTGGCGTCGGTGCCGGGCGCACCTGCAGATATCTGCCTCAGCTTCGATACGTCACCAACGACCGGGTGATGTTCGATCATGGTCGATCACCCTGTACGCTCGAAGCTACCGGAATGCGGGCCGGTGTTCCGGCCTTCAGGCCGGGGGTGAAGGCCTGCGCTGGGAGGGCCGCCAGGGCCCGAGCAGTGCTCTAACCTGGCCGGTTTTCCTGCTCGATGTGCTGCGTCACGATGCTCGGTGGCGCGCCGCCGACGGAGCCGGCGAAGTACGAGCCCGACCAGAGTTTGTTGGCCCGGTGGTAGTGGCGGGCGAGGTCGGGAAATTCCTGCCGCGGGTGGCGCGACGAGACGCCCTTGAGTGGGTTGACCAGGCGGGAAACGGCGACTTTGGGTGGGTGGTCGACCAGCAGGTGGACGTGGTTGTGGCCGCCGTTGAACTCGACCAGTTCGGCCTCGAAGTCCGTGCATACGTCCCGCATGATCGCCTCCATGCGGGTCAGGTGCCGGTCGGCGAACACCGTGTGCCGGAACTTCGTCACGAAAACCAAATGAACGTGCATCGCGAAGACGCAGTGCCTGCCGGTACGGATACCCTCACGTTCTGCCATAGACCAACGATGATATCGTGTGGTTCGTGCAGCTCCGGTACCAGTTCCGGGTCTATCCGACACCCGGCCAGCAGATCGCGCTGGCCCGGGCGTTCGGATGCGCCCGGGTGGTGTTCAACGACGGGCTGCGCGCACGGCAGACCGCACGCGAGCAGGGCCTGCCGTACGTGTCGGACGCCGAGTTGTCCAGGCGGGTCATCACGCGGGCCAGGGCGACTCCGGAGCGGGCGTGGTTGGGCGAGGTGTCGGCGGTGGTGTTGCAGCAGGCCCTCGCGGACCTGAACGCCGCGTACCGCAACTTCTTCGCCTCGATCACCGGCAGACGCACGGGCCGCGTGGTGGCGCCGCCGAGGTTCCGGTCCCGTAAGGACAACCGGCAGGCCATCCGTTTCACCCGTAACTCCCGGTTCACGGTGCTGGACAACGGTCGTCTGCGGCTGCCGAAGATCGGCGATGTCGCGGTGCGCTGGTCCCGGATACTGCCGTCGGACCCGTCGTCCGTGACGGTCATCCGGGACGCCGCCGGAAGGTATTTCGCCTCGTTCGTCGTGCAGACCAGCGAGGACGAGCCGTTGCCGCCGACCGACGCCGAGGTGGGGATCGATCTGGGGCTGACGCACTTC
>NZ_JBHMIO010000103.1:0-4074 GCF_048060275.1 Micromonospora sp. LOL_015 | reverse complement strand
TAACCATCACCCACATCGACCTACCGAAAGCCAGCAAAAAGGCCAAAGTTTAGGTCAGTGATCTCTGGGCTCGCCGGGAGCGTCGTGCTGCTCAGCACGCACCTGATCGATGATGTCGAGGCCGTGTGCGACCGTGTGCTAGTGATAAACGGCGGAAAGCTCAAATTCGACGGCACGGTGCCGGAGCTTGCCGCTGCGGGCCGCGATGACCTGCCGGGCAACTCCGCATTGGAGAGGGCCTACATGAATCTGCTGCCTGAAGCGGAGCAGGAGCTGTGAGAGTCTTCTGGCTGCATCTGCGCACGAGCCCGGCCCGCTGGGCGCTGCCGGTCCTCATCGCACTGGATCTCGCGGTGCTGTTTCTGCGGAGCAGGTACTGGGTAGGGGTATGGCCTGAGACGGGCGCAGCTGCGCAGGTGCCCGCGTACCTCCTCGGCCCTCTTGCGGCCGGGGCCGCGGCATGGGCGGCATCGACGCCAGCCCGCCATCGCGTCCATGAACAACTCGGGGCAGCGCGGACCTACCCGGCAACCCGAGAGGCGTACCGGCTCGGTGCCACGGCATTCATCTTCATCATCCCCTACTTGATCGGGCAGGCCATCGCATTCATCCTTACCGCGCGGACTTTTCCTCCCGGGTTCGCACTCTGGCTGGGCTACGCCCTACTCGGCGTGTTCGTCCTACTGGCCTGCGTGGGTCTGGGGTGGGCCGTCGGCCAGCACGCCAGCTCTACCTTCGGGGCCTTGATCGCGACGCTCGGCACGCTGATACTCATCGGCCTGCTCGCACGGTGGTTCCACTTCGTGGTGGTCTCCGGACGCTCGGAGATGACAGTGCATACGCTCGGGCTGGGCCTGCGGCTCGGTGCGGTAGTCCTGCTACTCGCCGCACTGTGCTGCATTCCAGTTAGAGCTGGACGGACAAGGCCGTACGCCTCGGCACTGACGGTCGCCCTTTTGCTGCTCGCTGGTGCCGTGGTGGCTACTCCAGCAGCTGAGCTTCGGGAACCGGCTGGCGATCGCGCCGTTTGTGTCGGCACCTCGAGCCAATTCTGCATCTGGCCTGAGCAGGAGAAGTATATACCGCATTTGCGAGAGCTCAGTGAACGCGCCGAGGCTTTGCCCGACTCCTTTACTGTGCCGCCACGCTTGAACGCGTTCGGTGTCGAACAGTTCTGGGCCGTCGACCCACACGGCAAGGTCTACCTCAGCCTTGACATCGGCCCGCCCACCTTCTACATCCTGGAGGGCAGTCCGTGGTCCTACGCCGGTGACACGGCGACAGCTATCATGGGAGCCACCTTCGAGTACCGGGACGTCGATGACTGCGCCTGGTACCGCATGACCGACACCGACCGTGCCAGGCTGGAAGGGTTGCGAGCCTGGCTCGAGAGTTACCTCGTCGGCAACGTGTTGCCGGACTATCAAACGAACGCACCAGCGGAGATCCTGCAAGCTTGGGCCGTTGGTTGGGCGACGGCCGAACTACCCCTCCCTGAGCAGTTCGCTTGGGCCGAGAGCGAGGTGCGAGAGCTACGTGGCGACTATTGCGGATCATGAGAACTCGGCACCTGGCAGCCATGCATCTTTCGTTCCAGTACGTACCTTTCTAGCTGTTCGCCGGGCGTGGCTGGTTCTCGCGGGCACGGTTCTGCTGGGCGTGCTGGCCGCTGCCGTCGGCACATACGAGGCATCGCTGCCGGCCGTGGGTGACACCGGGCAGTCATTGATCCCGATGTGGCGCCAGGTCAGCCACGGCAACTCCTCGGCCACTCCGGGGTGCATCAGGTCTTCCTCGGATGGTCTGTGGTGCCAGGACCTGCGAACCCGCCACCGCGCGCGCCCTGCTGCAGACCCTCGACCTGCCAGGCATGACAGCCACCGCGGACGCGTTGCACGCCGCCAGGGCGACCGCCGAACTCATCCATGACCACGGCGGCCAGTTCGTGTTCCCGGTCAAGGAGAACCGCCGGACCCTGTTCGACGCCCTCAACACGCTGCCCTGGGCCAACACACCGCCCGACCTGGAGAACGTCGACACCGGACACGGCCGCCGCATCCGCCGCACGATCCGTGTCCTGCCCGCCCCGCCCGATCTGCCGTTCCCGCAGGTCAACCAGGTCTGGCTGATCGAGCGCTACGTCACGCACACCGCCACCGGGAAACAGTCCGCCGCCGCGCAGCTCGGCGTCGCCAGCCACACTCCCGACCAGGCCAGTCCCGCCGAACTGGCCGCCTACAACCGGAGCCACTGGGCCATCGAATCGTTGCACTGGATCAGAGACACCTGCTACCGCGAGGACCGGTCGACCACGCGTACCCGATCCGGGCCCCGCTACGCAACCTCGCGATCAACGTCCTACGCCTGGCCGGCCGAACCGACATCACGGAAGCCACCACATCATCTTGAAACGGCCGTGACCTCAACGACTGACGTTCGAAACGGGCGAACGAGTCGACCCTGGCACTCTACATACCTGCGGATCTACGCGGTCCCCCACCGAGCCCAGACTATCCCAATGATGCTCACAATCAGCACAAGGAGACCGAGTAGGGCAGAACCTATTGGTGTCACCTGATGCGGCGGACCACCAGCTCTGAAATTTCCCGAGTCTATTGCCACCGAAGCAACATCCACCCCGTCAACATCGCCCAACATTTGCATGATGGCCGTCGGACCCGCCCCTTGATAGTTGAGCTCATAGATCGACACACGCGATATTTGCTCAGGGGTCACCGTAGTCGAGATTTCGCGGGCAAGATCCCAGGTGGGCGCATGGGGCGCGTCGTAGGCTACAACAATCGGCTTCTGGGTTTGACTATTCCATCCGATCAGCCTGATCAACGCCGCGCCGCGAAGCGACAATGACTCACTGTCAGCAGTCTCAAGTCCGGTTACCGGATCCAAGAACGTAAGTGACCACTCTCGATCACGCTGAGGATTAATACTTGCAATCACAATCCGTGAACCATCAGGAGACCAGGCCCCCTTCCCAGCAAGCACTGACTGCGGGGGCAAGTCGAACACCGTCTTGGCTTCCGCAAGCCGGTTGTAGATTGTAACCCGACTTTCATACTGATAAGCCACCTGCGTGCCGTCCGGGCTAACGGCGACGGCGAACCCTGGCGAAGAAATCACATATGTAGCCGAGGCAAACTCCTCAAAGAGCCCATTCTCAGCGTTCAACACGCCTAGCCGATGGACAATCCCCTCAGTCATGGGGTCTTCCGCATATGACTTTGCCATCAGGATAAGAGAACCATCCGGAAGCCAGGCTTCGGGCACCAGGACATCGCTGTCCAACGATTCCGCGTCGATGGTTCTACCGTCGCCAGCCACAAGATCGACGATCTCGACGCCTTCGTCTACCGACAGGGCGATCTGTGACCCGTCTGGCGACAGGACCGCAGTCCTTCCTGGATCTGCTGGATATCCGTGCAGGACCCTGTACTCGTCTACCCCAAGCCCGATGACTGCTAGTCTGCCGGAACCATCACTAAATAGGACGCTTGCTGGGCCAGGCGGTGACCATCCGACTGGAGTCGTCAGGAGCCCAGGCGAGCCGACCTCCCTGGGTATGGATGGTTCCGCAGTTACACCTCTTCCCCCGCCTAGGTCAAGCTCCACCACCCCGTACGCCAGGATCCCTGCGCCAAGCACCCCGAGGACGAGTGAAGCGACAAAGTACCTGCGACGCCTGCCTTGCCGAATCGCAAGACCAGCACTTTCGCAATCAGCCATCCGTCGACACTCCATTCACACCGATCACCTTCTGAAGACACCGGTCGCCGCCATCAAACGAGCGGTGCGATCGCACCTTGCTCTCCACCCACGCGACCTGTCTTGCAGAGTTCTCGAACAAGCCCGGCCTGATCAGCGTTTCAGGTACTACCGTGTCTTGCGATGAAGTAACGACGCAGATCTGATTCATCTCGGGAAGGACAACAGTGCCAGGATCTCCACCATCGCACGGCAAGAACTGAGCACGAATGATATCCCGGCTGTCCGCTACACCAGGAGGACTTCCCGAAACTATTACCGGGCTTCTCAACGTAATCCGTAAATGCGAAAGAT
>NZ_JBHMIO010000102.1:0-4917 GCF_048060275.1 Micromonospora sp. LOL_015 | reverse complement strand
CCGGGCAGCGACACGCCGAAAGTCGTCACCCGCCCACGGCCGACTTTGATACACGCCCTAGATCCTCCTGCAGGGTGTGGACCTGGACGCCGGTGTCTTCCAGCACGTCGAGAAGGTGGTGCTGGACGACCGGGTGCGTGGAGAGGTGCGCGAGGCTGGGCGTGATCACGCGCCGGGCGTTGGAGCGGCAGGTCTCTTCGATCAGTGCGGTGAGGGCCGGGCGGTTCAGCGCGGTGTCGTACTCATGGAAGAGCCCCGCTAAGCAGTAGCCCTCCTGCTCGGCCCAGAACTTGAGGGCGAGTTCCATCTGCCGGATGTCGCCGTCGAGGGCGTCGAGGTCCACCCGCAGGTAGCCGTACATCAGCGGCTTCACCATGGGTTGCCCCCTTCGAGTCGAGCGGGACCGACGACATGTGCCTGCTCGGGCGACCCCTCGCCGGCTGCTGGGCGGTGCGGCACGCCCAGGTACTGAAGACGAGTAGAGCACTGCGTGTATCGATCTACAAGACTTCATTTACGGAACCCAGAAGTACGTCATCGAGAGCGCAGCATGCATTGCAAAACAGGCGTACGGGTGCTTTCATCTTGAGTGACAGGGTCGCCTCACCGTGAGGCGAGGAGCGGAGGATGAGACGTGGCGGAAGGAGCGACAGGGTCAACGGTGCCGAGACGGCAACTGGGTCGCTGCCTGCGTGATCTCCGGATGCAGGCCCGGTTCACGGTCAGAGCCGCCGCCTCCGCTCTGGAGTGGAGCGAAGCGAAGATCTGGCGGATCGAGACCGGGCAGACGTCCATGCGGTCACTCGACGTCGAGCAGATGTGCCGCGTCTACGGCGCGTTGGCCGAGACGACGACATCGCTCATGGCTCTCGCCAAGGAGACCAAGAGCAAGGGCTGGTGGCTGTCTTACGCAGACATAATCAACGAGGGCTTCGACGTTTACATCGGCCTGGAGGAGTCCTGCAGTCAGTTGCGGTGGTACGAAGCCGAGCTCGTGCCAGGACTACTGCAAACCGCGGACTACGCCCGCACGCTGATCGAGGCCGACAACCCCGGCACGGAGCCGCGCGAGATCGCCCGACGGGTTCAACTCCGAATCGCTCGGCAAACGCTGCTCACCAGACCGGTCGCGGCACCGGAGCTGAGGGTGGTGCTCAACGAGTCGATCCTCCGGCGGCCGGTGGGCGGGCGGGAGGTCATGAGCGCCCAGCTGGAACGGCTAATCGCCGTGAGCGAGATGCCGAACGTGGCACTCAGGGTGCTGCCGTTCGCGGTCGGGATGCACGCCGGCATCATGTCGGGTCCGTTTGTCGTGTTGGAGTTTCCCACCAACGGCAACGGCCAGGCGACGGAGCCGCCCACGGTCTACGTCGACAGGTTCACCGGTGCTCTGTTCCTGGACAAGCCGCATGAGATCGACCGGTACGAGGGAGCATTCAGCAACATCTGGGACGCCTCGCTGGATGAGCGGGCGTCGAGGCAGGCAATCAGGGACGCGATGAAGGAGATGGGCAAGTGATCACTGGCGACGTTTCAGCGGCTCGTTGGTTCACGTCGAGCCGGAGCAACGGACAGAACAACTGCGTCGAAGTGGCCGACAACCTTCCGGGACGGGTCCTGGTCCGGGACACCAAGAACCGCGACGGCGGCACCCTGGCCTTCGGCCCGTCCGCGTGGCGCTCGTTCATCGAGGTGGCGAAGCGCCACCACTGACGGCCTGACGGCTATCTCGGCGAGACAGCCGGAGAGCGCCGACCCTGCCTCGGTAGGGTCGGCGCTCCTGCATCGCGCGCCGGACGCGGTGAGTCAGGGCCGCCTGATCGCCGGCCGGGTTGGTCGGTTCGCTCTGCGCTGCGAAGGCTCCGTCATGACGTCCGTGAGCGCGGACCCTTCGCGGAGCTGTTTACGCAGCTCAAGTACTGTTCGAGAGTGGACGTCGGCGGCGTTTGGGCTGTCGTCGTGCTCTCTCCAGGCGGACCCTTCGCGGACCGCTCGCTCCGCCGCAGGTCAGGAGGGGTAAAATCGGTACCCTGTCACAGCTCTCTCGGGAGCTGCCCTTCATTGAGGCGGTGTGCATCGAGACTCGGTCTCTCTGGCACCTCACTGCCCAGGAGTGGACGTCGATCGGTGGAGATGATCCAGTGAGCAGCGCACCCACTTGGCGTACCAGCACCTACTCCGAAGCCGGCTCGTGCGTCGAGGTGGCCGACAACCTGCCCGGTCGGGTCCTGGTTCGGGACACCAAGGACCGTAGCGGCCCGATGCTGATCTTCGGCCCGTCCGCCTGGCGCTCCTTCGTCGAGCTCGCCAAGCAGCACCACTGATCCAACATCCCAGCAGCGGGCCGAGCTCCAGAGGCTCGGCTCCCCAAGTTGGCCGGTGCCTCCGCTGGTGTCAGTCCAGTTGGGTCACGACGTGGCCGTCGGCGGCGCGGCCGACGACGGCGGTGATGTCGGAGAGGTTCATCCCGTCGCGCTCACCCCCGTCGCGAGGAAGCCAGACCGCGTAAGCGCCGATCTGGCGATTTCGGGTGGCGGGGAGTTGGTGTACGGCGGCCGTGGCGGTCTGGCCGAACATGGTCACGGACACGCTGGTCACGGCACCGCGTACGGGCCCGACCAGGATGATCTCCCGCTGCTGCGGGTCAAGCGGTGCGGCGTATGGCATCGGCTTGGTGGGCAGCAGTGGCGGACCGAGTGTGTCCAACGCCTCCGGTGCCGGATCGCAGAAGACGAACTCGTTCTCCTTGCCCTCCATGCGCTTACCGTCGACGCGGGCGACGCGCACGCAGAACGCGTCTTCGGCGAGCCAGGCGGCGGTCTCCCAACCCGGTACGCGGGCATCCAACACCACGGGCTGTCCGACGGTCGGGGTAGGCGGGGGCGCCTCAGGTGCGGGAGCAGCGGCAGTGCAGCCCTGCGTGGCAAGTAGCCCGGCTACGACGGCCATGGTGATGGAGGGACGCATGCCGACAGTGTCGCCCTGCATGCCACGGCGATGGGCGTCGCCGGGGTGGGTTCCCAGCCAGACTGTTGTAGCCGGAAGCCGTCGAGGTGAGGCTTACGCACGTCAAAAGGCGAAGTTAAGGTATCTCAGCCTCACCTCGGCGCGGTTTTGAGTTGCCGGCGGCCCCGTCCGAGCCGTGGCCAGGGTCAATCAGGTCGTGAATCTCCCCGCCACCGTCGCGTAGCTCTTCGACCGCTTCGGCCAACCGCTGAGCATTGGCGAGGCTGGCCATCAGATATACCGTCTCTTCCAGCGATCCGTGCCCATGGCCCGAGCCGGTCACAGCGGCCTCGTGGCCAGGCAGTTCCTGCTTACCGGACTCGACGGCCTGCTCGCCACCGGATCGTTCGATGTGGGCCGCGCGAATGTCATGCCAGCGTCCGAAAATAGTCATTGCTGCCCTTGATTGGCTTCAGATCTTCGCCGCCTCCTTGGCGGCCATCCTTACTATGTTTCGATAGTCCTCTTCGGTCCAGCCCACGTTATCGAACTCGATCCAGATCAGCTTGTTCTCCGTGACCACAAGGAAGGCGGTCACCATCCCATCTATTTCTTGCCCCGGTGCCTTCGACTGGAATACCAAATCGTCATCATCCTGGATGAGTGGCGCGCACATCTTTGCGGCTCTCACGATCTCATTCGCATTGGTATCGATCACCCGCCCGGTTGCTACCATTTGCCGGATCTCCTGGATTACCGCCTCCTCTCCTGCTGGTACCGGCTGATGTCCTCTAATGGTGCCAAAATACAGTATGTCGGCGCCGTTTTCGGCAAGGATTGCGTTTGTGTGATTTGGATTCTTTGCTACCCAGGGAAATGGCCTGTCGCACTCTGGTTCATTCGCTGGACCTAGGCGGGAACATGCTTCTTGGTCAAGCGAGATCGAGTGATATCCGTGGCTTGCGCTCGTAGATTCTGGCCACACTTCTTCGACCTTCAAGAGGCCTTCCCTGGTTTCTGGTAGCTCTGATTCGCAAACTGTGGTTTCATTTGCAAATGAGGATTCCGAAGATCGTGGAGAAGCGTGTGACTCAGCTTCTGATGGCCGCCTTACTGCGCCGACATCGCAGGCCATCAGAAAGGCAATCGCGATGGCCGCCAGCGCTGCAACGTGAGGTTGTTTACGCACTGATTTCCTTTGTTCTTGCGGAAGGAGCTGAGGAGCGGTGTCGTCGACGCCGCTCCTCAGCTCCTGCTGATAGTGCCGGGACGTAAAGCTCAACAAGCTATCGCTTTAGCCTTGTATTCGAAGGAGCTGGAAGAGTATGAGGCTGAGCAGCTGGCGGCACCTTCCGCCGGGACTGCGAACGATACTGCACTTCCTGAAACCGTGCTGGCCGCAGTTCCGGTACTGTTGCATTTCCAGCCGGAGTAGTTGCCATTGAATTTTTTCTCGCCATGAAAGAACGCGTAGGCACCAGGTCCGACGGTGATTGTTACCGACTCACTCGTCTGCCTTGTCACAGACCCAGAAGCCGCCAATGTGACACCAACCGTTCCGCTAAATTCGGCCATCACAGTGGTGGCGCTTACGGTGGCGGACGACGTGTAGCTCACCGATGCGGTGATGCTGGCGACCTTCTCGACTGACCTGGTTTGGCTACCTGAGCCACCTGTCGGAATCGAGAAGTATTGGGCGTGCGTCACGGTGCGGGTCGAGGATGTTGACGTGAAACTTACGTCGTAAGAGTATGGACTGCATTCCGTCGGGACCAACTCGGTGTCGATGTCTGACGAATAGGCCTGGGTGGGACTGGATGGACCCGCTAATGCTGTGGCGGCTGTCAGTGTGAGGGCTGCTGAGAATGCGACCAACCTTTTGCCTGCTGACACGCTGCCTCCAGCTGGGTCACGGCCCCGGCGTTGTTCCTCTATGTCTGACTTGATCATTGTTTGTCAGATGTCGTAGAC
>NZ_JBHMIO010000101.1:0-5064 GCF_048060275.1 Micromonospora sp. LOL_015 | reverse complement strand
CTACCCACCGGTCATAACGGACTTCTACTGACATCCGTTACACAGATCTCCCTACAGGCCCCCAACGATCTCTTGACCTTCCGCGACGGCGAGGTCGTCCTGGAACACCGCTTCCGGCAGCGTCCAGACGAGAACCGAGCCGAGGTCCACGTCCGTGGCACCGGACCAGTGCGTGCCGCTCTTGCCGCGGCGAGCGACCCGGTACTGTTCGCCGACCTCGTCGACAAACTCGCCACCGACCACCGGGTCGGTGCGGGCGTGGTGTCTGCATTGCTCGCGGAAATGGTGTCGCAGCGACTTCTGTTGACTGAGCTACGGCCGGCGTCCACCTCGATCGACCCGCTGTCCGTCGTCGTCGCAGGCGTCGACCGCGCGCTCGCCAGCCGCGACGACCGTTACCCAAGCGATGAGAAGTTCACCGCCGAACCATCCGCCGGCGCGCGGATACGGAGGCTGAGCGACCAGATAGCGCGGCACAGGAGGGCGCCAGTCAGCGCCACAGCCGAGCGGCGTGCCCGCCTCACCGAGGCGATGGCCGCCCTGCACCCGACCGGTGAACCATCCGTCGTGGTCGACGTACGCCTCGACATCGAGCTTGCCATCACCGAGACCGTCGCCTCTGAAGCCGCGTCAGCGGCCGATGCGCTCACCCGCCTCTCCGGGTCTGGCCGCACGGGTTGGCCAGCATGGCACCGCCGTTTCCTGGAACGCTATGGGCCACACGCGCTGGTGCCCGTCCGCGACGTCGTGGACGCCGACATCGGCCTCGGATTCCCCGCCGGCTACCGCGGCGCCCCACCCACCCCGGCGGCCGTGTTGACACCACGCGACCGGAAACTGCTAGCCCTGGCCCAGAACGCGGCGCTGCGGCGTCAGCACGAGATCGTTCTCGACGACACCGCCATCGGCGACCTAGCCGACGGCGTGCCCCGCATCCGTATCCGACCGAGCACGGAACTGACCGTCATTGTGCAGGCCCGAACCGTACAGGATCTCGACCAGGGCACCTTCCAGCTCGTGGTCGTCGGGGTGTCCCGCAACGCCGGCACCACCACCGGTCGGTTTCTCGACCTGCTCGAGACGACCGATCAGAAACGAATCGCCGCCCAGTACTCGTACCTGTCGACCACGACGCGCGGCGCGCTGCCCGCGCAGGTGTCCGCAGTGACCCCGTACACTATCACCGAGGACGTGGCCCGCGCCCCGCAGGTGATGCCCTACGTCATCCCGGTCGGGGAGTACCACGACAGCGGTTCCGACCGGATCACCCTCGACGACATCGCCGTCACCGCCGACGCCAACCGCGTGTACCTGGTGTCGGTGTCTCGGCGCCGCCTGCTCGAACCGATCGTGCTCAACGCGGTCGAACAGGTGCACTACACCCTGCCGATCGTTCGGTTTCTCACCGAGGCCACCACCGCCTTCTCGACGGCCTGCACAGCGTTCGACTGGGGCGCCGCGAGCGGGTTACCGTTCCTACCCGCTCTGCGGTACGGACGAACCATCCTGTCGCCGGCGCGTTGGCTGCTGGCCAGGACCGCCCTGACCACTGCCACCACCAGTTGGCGAGAGTGGACCGAGAAGCTGTGGTCGTGGCAAACGACGACCGGGTGTCCGCAAACGGTGTATCTCGGTGACAGCGACCAACGCATCGGCCTGGATCTGGCCGAACCCGCCCACCAGGCGTTGCTGCGCGACCACCTTGACCGCAACACCACGGCGGTGCTGCGCGCCGCGCCGCTACCGGACACCGCCGGCTGGATCGGCGGGCACGCACACGAGATCGTCGTTCCGCTCGCCTCTACCGCTAACCCGGCACCGCCACCGCCACTGATCGCCACCGCGCCGGTGGTGAACGTCCGTGAACATGGGCACCTGCCAGGAAGCGACGAACGCCTCTACCTCAAGCTGTACGGCCACCCGGGCAGACAGACCACGATCCTCACCCAACACCTGCCGCTCCTGCTGCACCGGCTGGGCACCCCGGCACGGTGGTGGTTCCTACGCTACGGCGACCCAGAGCCGCACCTGCGGCTACGACTGACCGGCGACCCGGACCACACCCTGATCGGACGATGGACCCGCGAGCTCCGCCGTGCCGGTCTGATCGCCCGGGTACAGATCGACACCGACTATCCGGAAGACGCCCGCTTCGGCGGCCCGGCCACCCGCGAAGCCAGCAACGAGGTCTTCGCGGCCGACTCGGCCACCGCCGTCGCGCAACTCGCCCTCGTCCGCCACGAACGAACACCCGACATCCGCGCGGCGACCGCGGCGAACCTGCTCGACCTCACCACCTCCGTCCTCGGCGAAGACACCGGCATGCGCTGGCTGATCGACCACACCCGCCCGTACCGACCCGCTCCACCCCGCGACGTCTACCAGCACACCATCCAGCTAACCGGCCCCGACCAGCCGCAGATGACAGGCTCCCAGGACAGAGAAAAACTCCACGCCGCCAGACGCTGGCGCCATCAGGCGCTGGCCCGGTACCGAGACGCTCTGACCGCCGCCACAATCGCACCCGCGAGCGTGCTGCCCGACCTACTCCACCTACACCACACCCGCATGATCGGGCCCGACCCGAACAGCGAACGCCTCTGCCTGCACCTGGCCCGCGCCGCCGCGTTGAGCTGGACCACCCGCGCACCGAGCCGCCGATGATCGCCCCGAACCAGGCAGCGATGACCGCGGCCACGACCATCGCAGACACCCTTGCCTCGCCAACAATCGCCCACCACGAGCCCTCGAACAGACGGTTCCGGCCGCAGTCCCTCGCAGGTGGTGCCGTCGGCATCGCACTGCTCCACATCGAACGTGCCCGCAGCGGCCACGGCGACGACGCCCTCGCCCGCACCTGGCTGACGGCGGCCGCCCGCGAACCGATCAGCGCAGGAGCGAACGCCAACCTGTTCCACGGAGCGCCCGCCCTCGGCTTCGCTCTCCACGCCGCCGGCAAGACCTGGTCCCGCCGGGTGCTGGCGGCACTCGACGACACCACGATCACGCTCACCCGCACCCGCCTGACCGCCGCGCACGCCCGTATAGACCGTGGTGATCCACTCGTGATGCGCGAGTTCGACCTGATCCACGGACTGTCCGGGCTCGGCGTCTACCACCTTCGCCGCCACCCCGATCACCCCGCCACCCACGAGGTGCTCTCCTATTTGGTCCGCCTAACCCACCCCCTTCCCGGACCATCTGGCACCGAGAACCTCCCGCCGTGGTGGATGCCAGTGGGTCTGTCCGGCGACCCGCACCCGGACTATCCGGATGGGCACGGCAACCTCGGAATCGCCCATGGCGTCGGCGCGGTCATCGCGCTCATGGCCATCGCCACACTCCGCCACATCTGCGTACCGGGCCTGACTGACGCCCTCGCCGCCCTCTGCGCCTGGACCGACCAGTGGCGCCAGCCCGACGGCATCGGCGCCTGGTGGCCCGGCTACCTGACCACCGACCACGCCGTCCGCCGGACACCGCCGCACCGTCCCCGGCCGTCCTGGTGCTACGGCGTCAGCGGCACCGCCCGCGCACAACAACTGGCCGGCATCGCCCTCGGCGACACCAGCCGGCAGACAACCGCGGAGAACGCGATACTCACCGCGCTACGCGACCCCAACCAACGCGCGCTGCTACCCGGAATCGGCCTCTGCCACGGAAAGGCCGGCCTGCTCCAGGCGGCCTTCCGAATGGCCATCGACGGCGGCAATCCGGCCATCGCCGCCGAGCTACCCGGCCTGGCAGCAGAACTCGCCGACCAACTGGCGCAGCCCGGGGCCGGACACGAACTCATGGACGGCGCCGCCGGTGCCGCCCTCGCTCTCCACACCATCGGAACAGGCACGCCACCTGCCTCCGCGTGGGACAGCGCCCTCCTCCTGTCCTGACCACCCCCCGACCCCACGAGGACTCGTGAACCCCACACCCTGGCTACAGGTCACCATCGAGCCACCCGACCCGGCCCAGACCGAACACCTCGCCGTCACCCATCTGATGCCGCTACTCACCGAAGCGGAAACCGACAAACTCATCACAGCCTGGTTCTTCATCCGCAAGGCACCCCGATGGCGGCTGCGCTACCTGCCCGCTCAGCAACCTGCACGAACACGGTCGCATGTGCTGGACCATCTCGACTCCCTCACCCGCGACGAACACATACGGCACGCCGTCGACGGTGTATACGAGCCCGAGACACGCGCCTTCGGCGGAGTCGAAGCGATGGCCGTCGCACACCGGCTCTGGCACGCCGACAGCCGGCACGTGCTGACCTACCTCGCGGCCACGGCAGAGCACCCCACCGACCGCCGTCGGCGAGAACTCGCCATGATTCTGTCCACCGCCCTGCTCCGTGCCGCCGGACTCGACTGGTATGAACAAGGCGACGTATGGGTCCGGGTCGCTGACCACCGGCCCTCACCCGCCGACCTCGGCCTACACGACGCCGCAGCGCTTCATTCAGCCCTACGTCGGCTGATGAGCATCAACCTGACCACAACCGCTGTCCCAGACGGGCCGTCCGCCACAGCGTCCGACTGGGCCGGCGCGTTCGCCACCGCCGGCCACGACCTCGCCCACCTCGCCATGACGGGACACCTACACCGAGGCCTCCGTGACGTCCTCGCCCACCACATCATCTTCGCGATGAACAGACTCGGCCTACCCGCCACCACCCAAGCCGTTCTCGCCACCCACGCCGCGGACACCGTCTTCGGCCCCGACCCGGCCGCGCGACCCGAGAAACGCCGCCCGGAGCAGGCCGCGACGACCAAACCAATCATCGCCACCGGTCCGGGAACCGCGCAATGACGGATCGCCTAGGCCAACAAGCCCGACGCTTTCCCCTCGTCGCCCGCCCCAGACCTACCTGCACCCCACTCGCCGAACGCGTGACCGACCTGCAGCGCCGAGCCGTCACCGCCGCATGCAACCGCGACACTGCCGCAGCGACCTCCGTATTCAACCTCGCGGCGCTACTCGCGTCCGACTGCGGACTACCCGACCTAGGGCGTGTATCAAAGTCGGTCACAGCCACTCGTTGATCGCCGCGACCTGCACGGTCGC
>NZ_JBHMIO010000100.1:0-5165 GCF_048060275.1 Micromonospora sp. LOL_015 | reverse complement strand
CAAACCGGCGGACGAACCCCGCCTCGCCGCTTGACACAACCCATAGGGACACCCCCCCGAATCGCCGGCCCCGACGGGCCGGGAGAGCCACGGAAGGTATTCGATGACTGCTGCCGCACCCACCCGTACCAGTCCCCAGCCGCGGGGCAGCGACTATGCCGACCTGTCGCGGCGGGTGAGTCAGGTCGGGCTGCTGGACCGCCGACCAGCCTGGTACGCCGCCCGGATCGTGCTGACCGTCGGGGCCTACCTGGCCGGCTGGGCGGTACTGCTGGCCGGCGGGGACAGTTGGTGGCAGCTGCTGACCGCCGTCGGGTTGGCGGTCGCCGCCACCCAGGTGGCGTTCCTCGGCCACGACGCCGGACACCGGCAGATGTTCCGCACCCGTCGGGCCAGCGAGACCGCCGGTTTGCTGCTCGGCAATCTCGGGGTCGGGCTCGGCTACGGCTGGTGGATGGACAAGCACACCCGGCACCACGCCAACCCGAACCACGTAGACGACGACCCGGACGTCGGAGCGGGTGCGCTGGTCTGGACCGAGGAGCAGGCAGCCGCGACTCGGGGCTTCGGCCGCTGGTTGGCCCGCCGGCAGGCGTACCTGTTCTTCCCGCTCCTGCTGCTCGAAGGCCTGTCCCTGCGGGTGGCCAGCATCCAAGCGGTGATCAACGGCCCGGTGAAGCGGCGCGCCGTGGAGGGGGCGCTGCTGGCGGTGCACACCGCCGCGTACCTCGGGATCGTCTTCGCGGTGCTGTCGCCGCTGCGGGCGGTGGCCTTCATCGCGCTGCACCAGGCGCTGTGGGGTCTCTACATGGGGTGCGCGTTCGCGCCGAACCACAAGGGTATGCCGATGTTCGGCCCGGACGACGACCTGGACTTCCTGCGCAAGCAGGTGCTGACCTCCCGAAACGTGCGCGGTGGCTGGTTCGTCGACCTGCTGCTCGGTGGGCTCAACTATCAGATCGAGCACCACCTGTTCCCCAGCATGCCGCGGCCGCACCTGCGGTACGCCCAACCGATCGTGCGCGGCTACTGCCAGGAACGCGACCTGCCGTACACCGAGGCCGGGTTGCTCGACTCGTACGCCGAGGCGCTGCGCCACCTGCACTCCGTCGGCCGTCCGCTGCGTTGAGTCGGCCGGCTGCCGCGGCTGATCCACCCGGTTCCGCTCCCCGCCGTACCCATGATCAGTTGATGAAAATTCGGTCTGCTGCCGGCGTGTCGCCCAGCTCAGCGTCAAGGGATCATGATGACCGCTGGGTGGCAAGTGCGGGGCCACCTCAGTGGGCGGCCCCGCACCGTCGGTCGGCCTAGCGCTGCCTGCCGGTCGGCCTAGCGCTGCCTGCCGGTCGGACTGCTCCGCCTGCCGGTCAGGCGTCGAACAGGTCCAGCATGTCGTCCGACATGTCGATGATCTCGCCGTCCGGCTTCTCCACGGTCACCGGCTCGCCGAAGTTGGCGTACCCGATGGTGATGGTGCCGGAGGTGGGCGACACGCTCTCCAGGTCGATGACCATTTCGACCAGCCGGCCCTCGGCGTCGAGGGCCGCGGTGAACGGCACCGCCTTGGCGGCGTCACCCAGATCGGCGAGCATCTCCTCGTCGGCGCTCGGCGACTGGGTCATGTCGATCGAGCCGGCGATCTCGGTTTCGGTGGACCACTCGGCCTCGGCGACGCTGCCGATCATCTCGGCCGGGTCACCGGTCGGCATCATGCTGAAGCCGGCACCGGCAGGAAGCTTCGAGGTGTCCGACTTCATCCACACGTCGGCGAGCTCGTCCATGTCCGTGCCGCCGAGCTGCATGTAGATGTCGGTGCCGAGCTGGCGAAGAACGATCTTCACCGTGTCGCCGTCGGCACCCATGTTGATCTCGATGTTCGCCTTGTCACCGGCGGGGTCGACGTCGCCGACGACCTCCATCAGGGCGCCGTCGGCCTCGGTGCCCAGGCTCATGGTGAGCCGTGCACTCTCCTCGGTGCTCTTAGCGGTGGCGGTGGCGATCGCCTCCGTGGCGTCACCCCGGCTGTCGGCGGCACCGGCCTCGGCGCTGCTGTCGGTCGCGGGTGCGTCGGTGTCAGCCGTGCCGCCGCAGCCGGAGACCGCGAGCGAGAGCGCGGCGACGACGCCGATTCCGGCGTGCGTCATCCGTCGAATGTGCATGAAAGTGTTCCGTCCCCTCGTGAATGATTGCCGGCGGGAGCACGCCACGATGGTGGCGCCTTAGACGTCGCCGTACCACTGCGGTTCGGCGCCCGCCGGCTGGTGCCGCGTCAGCCTACCGGTCGGCTCCGGTCCGGGGTGGACCGCTGCCGATCGGTGCGCGGTCCGGTGCCGACAGATGCGGCGCGGTGCCGACAGGTGCGGTCCGGTGCCGATCGGGTCAATCGAGTCAATCGGCGAGGGCGGCGACCATCGCCTCCGGCATCGGCACGATCTCGCCGTAGGTGGGGGCCTCGATGGTCTCGGCCCGGCCGAAGTTACCGAGGCGCAGCCAGATCGTCGGCATTTCGGGCATCTGCTGCTCGTCGCCGAGGGACAGGTCGACGAGCCGGCGCTCGCGGTCGAGGGCGGCGGTGAACGGTACGGCGCGGATCATGTCACCCAGCTCACCGAGTTCGCCGAGTTCATCGAGTTCGGGCAGGGCCACAGAGGACCATTCGGTCAGGTCGACGGTGCCGGCGATCACGTTGTCCCCGGTCCACTCGGCTGCGGTGACGTCGCCGATCAGACCGGCCGCGCCGATCAGATCGCCCTTGGCCATCGTGTCGAAGGTGCCCCCGGGCGGGAGGTTCGCCCGATCGGTGTGGAACCAGACCCCGGCCCGCTCTCCGCTGCCGCTCATGAGGTAGAAGTCTTTCTCCAGCAGGATCATGGTGATCATCACCGTGGATCCGTCCTCCGGAAAGTAGGACTCGACCTTGATCCGTTGGTTCTCCGGGTCGATCTCGGCGTGCGCCTCGGTCGTCTCGCCGGACCGGCTGGACATGACGAACCGCACCCTGGCGGGCTGCTCCTGGGCCTTGCCGATCGCGGCGGCCAGCGCCTGCGTGGCGTCGCCGTGGTCGTCAGCCCGGTCGTCGGCGGAGGTGGCCGAGGCTGTGGCCGTCGGGTCCGGGTCGGTGGCGGGGCCCGACCGGCCGCACCCGGTGACGGCGAGGGCGAGGGAAACAACAAGCCCGCCGACAATTGCAGCGGTCTGCCTCGTTTGTGGCATTGATGCCTTCCCAAACAGGAATGACTGATGAGGGGGTCAACCTACTCGCCGCGACCCGCGTGCCGATCAGTTGGGCGGGACAGACGGTAAGGTCACCGCATGGCAGAGGTGCTGGACACCGCACAGGTGCAGGCCGCGCTCGCGGAGCTGACGGACTGGGTAGGCGACCCCGAGGCGATCGCCCGTACCGTCTCGTTGGCGACCTTTCCCGACGCGGTCGCCGTGGTGACCCGGGTGGCGATCACCGCCGAGGAGATGGACCACCACCCGGACATCGACATCCGGTGGCGGACCCTGACCTTCCGGTGCCGCACCCACTCGGCCGGCGGCACCACCGCCCTGGACATCGAGCTGGCCCGCCGGATCGACGAGATCGTCGCGGCGCAGGGCTGACGGGGGAGCGGACACGGTGACATTCCCAGACCGGGAGAGGTACGCGGTGGGATTCCTGACCGGGGGAGGTACGCGGTGAGATTCGAGGTCAGCAAGGTGCTCGACGCGATCGAGCGCCGACTCAGCACCGACCCGGCGACCGCACGCGCCGTCGTGGACCTGGCCGAGGTCGTCCGGTACGTCGACTTCGACAACGGTCGGCCGGCCAACATGCTGCGCCTCGGGCAGCTGATCGACGCCCTCGGCCGCAGCGTCGCCGAGGAGAACGTTCCGGTGTACGTGGTCGTGCACCGAGGCATGCTCTCCGACGCCGACCTGACCTCCAACGAGCGGATGGTCGCCCGCCGGTGGTCCGACGACGGCCTGGTGGAGGTGCTCGCCGACCCCGCCGACCGGCTGCTGGAGGTCGCCGAACTGCTCGGCCTGCCGGTGCTCAGCCGCCACCGGTTCGACGGCATGCGCGGGCGTTACCAGTGGCTCAACCAGCCTGGCCGGCTGCTCGCCCCGCTGCCCGGCCACGGCGGCCCGGCGCTGACCGCCCGCGCCGGTGGCGGCAACACACCGGCGACCGCCGAGCCGTCGCCTGCCGGTGCGCAACTGCTGGCCCGGCTGTGGAGCTGCCCGGACCCGGAGTGCGCGCTGTTCGGCCGGATGCGGGTCGGCCGCCCCGGCGGGCAGCCGCCGCCGACGCTGCGTACCGGCCAGCCGACCTGCCCCCGGCACGGGGAACGGCTCACCGAGACGGGTGCCCGCCCGCCGGCCGAGGTGCTGTCGATCCGGATCGACGGCATGGTCCGGCAGCGGTTCGTCGTCTCCGCCGACCACCCGATGGTGGTCGGCCGGGCACCCGAGCGCGGCGAAGGCATCATGCTCGGCCAGTGGCTCACCGAGGAGGCGCGGCGCTGGATCAGCCGCAGCCACGTCCGGTTCGAGCTGCACGGCAGGGACCTCGTCGTGCAGGACGTCAGCACCAACGGCACCGGCGTACGGCCGGGGGGTTCGCCCGACGACGACGAACGCCGCACCATCAAACGCCAGGCCCGGCCGTTGCAGGCCACCGACGTCGTCGAGCTCTACCCGGGGGTGCACATCGCCCGGTCGAAGGTCTGGGCCACCGGTGGCGTGTCGAACCCGACGTCGGTGATGGCCGACGCGCCGACCATGGCGCTGCGAATGATGGACCGCCCCTGACCCTTGACCCGCGTTTCCTTCAGCCCCGCAACACCTGCTCGGCCGGCCAACCCGCCACGATGAGCCAGGCGCACAGGCGGCTCGCGGTCACCGCGTGCGCGGAGTCGGGCGGTACGGCCGGTGTGCGCTCAGTGCTCATGAGGCTGATTGTCGTAGGTCTCGCCGTTGACGGGGCGGGGTCGCTCGACGACACCGGGGCGGGTCAGCGCGCTCTTGTAGACCGCGATCGCCACCATCCGGCCGTCGCGGCCACCGGCGACGACGGTGCCGATGAGCCCGACGACCTGCGACTGTTCCTGGTCTAGCCCCAACGCCGCTCGGTTAGGGCGGGTGGATGGTTAGCAAGTGTTTGTGATGATGTCGATGGC
>NZ_JBHMIO010000099.1:0-5216 GCF_048060275.1 Micromonospora sp. LOL_015 | reverse complement strand
TTCCCATGCCCGACCGACACACCCTTGACCGCCGCCGCAACGGCTTAACCGAGCGGCGTTGAGGCTAGGGCGCGCGCTAGATGATCGTGCACGGACGGAGAGTGGGCACGTGCGGAAGTTGACCTTGCCGCAGTTGGAGCGGCACTTGTACTCGGCGGCGGACATACTGCGCGGCAAGATGGATGCGTCCGAGTTCAAGGAGTACATCTTCGGGATGTTGTTCCTCAAGCGGGCGTCGGACATGTTCGACGCCGAGCGGGAACGCGTCCTGGAGCGCTTCAAGTCCCGCGGGCAGGCCGAGGCGGAGCACCGGGCCGAACAGCCCTAGTCGTACCGTGAGGCGTTCTTCGTTCCCCCGCACGCGCGCTGGGATCACCTGCAACGGCTGCACGACGGCGTTGGCGACCAGATCAACAAGGCGCTGGCCGCCCTAGAGGACGCCAACCCGGCATCCCTTGAAGGGGTGGTCCAGCACATCGACTTCAACCGGCAGGTCGGTAACTCCCGCATCCCGGACAAGAAGCTCCGGGACCTGATCAAGCACTTCAGCCGGTACCGGCTGCGGACCGAGGACTTCGAGTTCCCCGACCTGCTCGGCGCTGCTTACGAGTTTCTGATCAAGGAGTTCGCGGACTCCGCAGGCAAGAAGGGCGGCGAGTTCTACACCCCGCGCGCCGTGGTCCGCATGATGGTCCGCCTGGTCAAGCCGCAAGAGGGTATGAGCGTCTACGACCCATGCTCCGGCTCGGGTGGCATGCTCATCCACGCTAATGAGTACGTAGAAGAGCACGGCGGCAACCCTCGCAACCTGGTCCTGGCTGGGCAGGAGAACTCTGGCAGTGTCTGGTCGATCTCCAAGATGAACCTGCTGCTGCACGGCATCCCCGACGCGAAGATTGAGAACGACGACACCCTGGCCAACCCGCGCCACGCGCACGGCGGCCAGCTCGACCTGTTCGACCGGGTGCTGTCCAACCCGCCGTTCTCGCTGAACTACACCAGCGACGGCATGCGCTACAGCAACCGGTTCCGCTGGGGCTGGGCACCCGAGGGCGGCAAGAAGGCCGACCTGATGTTCGTCCAGCACATGGTGGCCGTGCTGAAAGGCAACGGGATCGCCGCCACCGTCATGCCGCACGGCGTGCTCTTCCGCGGGGGCGCCGAGCGGGACATCCGCACCAAACTGCTCAACGACGACGTCATCGAGGCCGTCATCGGCCTAGCCCCGAACCTGTTCTACGGCACCGGCATCCCCGCCTGCGTGCTCGTGTTGCGCGCCCCCGGAGGCAAGCCAGTCGAGCGGGCCGGCAAGGTGCTGTTCGTCAACGCCGATCACGAGTTCTCTGGCGGCCGGGCGCAAAACTATCTACTGCCCGAGCACATCGAGAAGATCGTATACGCGTACGAGGCGTTCGGGGACATCCCCGGCTACGCGCGGGTCGTCACCCGAGAGGAACTACGGGAGAACGACGACAACCTCAACATCCGCCGATACGCCGACAACGCGCCTCCGCCGGAGCCACACGACGTGCGCGCCCACCTGCAGGGCGGCGTGCCCAAGGCGGAGGTCGCAGACAAGGCCGACCTGTTCACCGCGCACGGCTTTACCACCGACGCCGTGTTCGTCGACCGAGACGATGCCTACTACGACTTCGCCCAAGGCGTCGACCGCGCCGCACTCGCCGCGCTGGTCACGGCCCACGAAGGGGTACGCGAACGCGAGGCCGCCCTGGCTGCCGCACAACAGGAATGGTGGGAGGAGCACCGCAAGCTCGTGATCGAGCTGCCGTCGACCAAGCGGCTGATGGCGGCCCGCGCCGAGCTAATCGAGTCGTTCACGACCGCGCTGCTGCCGATCGGGCTGCTCGACCGCTTCCAGATCGCCGGGGTCATCGTCCGTTGGTGGGACGCCAACCAGTTTAACCTGCGCACGCTCGCCACCCACGGCTTCGACGGCGTGGTCGACGGCTGGGTCACTACCATCAGCACCGCCCTGGGCGACGATAAGTCCAAGATGGACCCGCTTGATCACCGGCTTGTGCCGAAGCTCGTGCCCGAATACCTGGAGGAGCTGAACGCTGTCGAGTCGCAGCGCGCCGAGCTCGACGCCCAGATCAGAGCAGCGACCGCCCCGGCCGACGACGAGGAAGAGCCGACCGACGACGAAGCCGAGGAGGCCGTCAGCCCAACCGAGCTGAAGCGGCTCAAGGCTGAGCTGACCAAGGCAAAGAAGCGTCAACGGGAGCTGATGGCGCAATTTATCGCGACCCTGGAGAAGGCGCGAGCAGACCTGACGGGCGAACAGGAACAAGATCTCGTCATGCAGATCTGGTACGCCGACCTGGCGGCGCACCTTGACGGATATGTCACCGCTCACCGCCGCAAGCTCACCGCCGCTCTCGAAAACTGGCGGGACAAGTACGCCGTGTCCCTCGCAGACCTCGAATCCCAACGCGACGCGACCACCACCCAGCTCACCACCTATCTTAAGGAGCTGGGGTATGCCTAACCAGATATTGAAGAAGTTCTGCGGAGATCGTCCGGAAGGCTGGACCACCGAGAAGATCGGAGATTGCCTCAGGGAGGTGTCTGTTCCAATCCGAATGCGCGATTCTGAAAGCTATAGACTCGTGAGCATTCGGCGCCGAAATGGTGGAATGTTCGAGCGAGGGCACGTCTTCGGAAGAGATATTCTGACGAAGACTCTACAGAAGGTGATACCCGGCAGCTTCGTTATTGCGCGTATGCAGGTGGTACATGGAGCTTGCTCATTAGCTTCAGAGGAGTTTAGTGGCGCCGCGATATCGAAGAGCTACACCAGCTTTGCTGGGACCGACCGCTGTGGCACGAAGTTCTTTTCGTGGCTCGCCAAGTCGCCACTCATGTACGCCTATTATCTCCATGCGAGCCACGGCGTCGTAATTGAGAAGATGACATTCGATCAGGAAAGCTGGCTTCGTTTTCCGATTTACCTCCCACCTTGGCGGGAGCAGCTTGGAATTGTCGAAGTGTTGGAGGCGGCAGACGAGTCGATTCTCTCGAAACGTCAACTAGTCACCAAATTGGATCGCACTCACCTTGCGCTTACCTCCCACGTCATGGCAGAAACTACGGGCTGGCGACTGGCGAAGCTTGCCGAATTGCTGCAAGGGCGGCCAAAGAACGGATATAGCCCCAAGGAGGTTGAGGACTTCACGGGGGTGGCTATGTTGGGACTGGGCTGCCTAACGCCCACGGGGTTCGAGCCGAGACAGATCAAAAATTCGCCTCCGCGTGATCCCAGAGTTGGGCGAGCTCGCCTCGCAGACGGGGATCTCCTAGTGTCTCGCGCAAACACCCGCGAATACGTAGGCCTCGCAGGCAGATATCGAGACATCGGTATGCCATGCATCTATCCAGACTTAATGATGCGACTAACAGCAGGTCCTGGTGTCCGTACCGACTTCCTGGAGCTTGCGTTGAGATCGCCGTTCGCAAGAAAGCAAATTGAGGCTCTTGCGGTGGGCACATCGGAGAGTATGGTAAAGATCAGCTCAGACATCGTCATGAATTTGGAAATCAAGCTACCCGCCTTGGAGGAGCAGGAAAGAATTGTCCGCCTTGTTGCCGACGCGGCCAGACCGTTGCAGGATACTCACAACCAGGTAAGAAAGCTCATCGCCGCCAAGCAGGGGTTGATGAAGGACTTGTTGACGGGACAGGTCCGGGTAAATTCCGCCGGGAAGGTATAGCGCTGTGGGATCGGGGTCAGAGTATGAACGGGTTGAGCTGCCGCTGGTACGGCAGCTTCGTGGGATGGGCTGGGAGCACCTCGAGTGCACGCAGTCCGACCCACCGGGCGTCACAGGCCGGGAGAGCTTCCGCGAGGTGCTTTTGCTCGACCGGCTCCACGCCGCCCTGCGCCGGATTAACCTGGACGACAGCGGCAACGAGTGGCTCGACGAGGAGCGGCTCAACCAGGCGGTCTCGCAGCTCACCCGGCCCCAAGCCAACTCCCTGCTCGAAGTCAACGAGGAGCTGACCGAGAAGCTGCTGCTTGGTGTGACGGCGGAGGGGGTGGACGGTTGGGACGGTGGTCGCGTCCGCACCGTCCACTTCATCGACTGGCAGTCCGCGGATCCGCAGGAGCGCAACGACTTCCTCGTCGTCAACCAGTTCCGGATCGACCCGCCCGGCGGCCGTACATCGATCTGGCCGGACGCCGTGCTGTTCGTCAACGGCATCCCGCTGGTCGTGGTCGAGGCGAAATCGCCGACCAAGCCGGACCCGATCGGCGACGCGGTTGAGCAGTTGCGCCGTTACGCAAATCAGCGCGGCTCGGTGGAGCCGGAGGGCAGCGAGCGGCTGTTCCACACCAACCAGTTCGTGGTGGCCACCTGCTTCGAGACGGCGAAGGTGGGCACGTTGACCTCGCTGAACGAGCATTTCGCCGAGTGGAAAACCACGGCTCCCGTACCCGAAGACGATGTGAAGTCCGACCTCGGCGTGGCGGAGTTGTCGTCGCAGCAGCGACTGGTCGCGGGGATGTTGCACCCGGCCCGAATGCTGGATCTGATGCGGCACTTCACGCTGTTCACGCAGCTCGATGGTCGCAAGATTAAAATCGGGGCGCGGTATCAGCAGTACCGCGCGGTGCGGGCCACGATCGACCGGCTCATCGCCGGCCGGACCCGGACGCAGGACGGCGAGCACGACCGGCGGGGCGGAGTCATCTGGCACACCCAGGGTTCTGGCAAGAGCCTGACCATGGTGTTCCTGGTGCGGGTGATGCGTTCGCATCCGGCGCTGGTCGGCTTCAAGGTCGTCGTGGTGACCGACCGGCGAGATCTACAGAGGCAACTGTCCGGCGTCGCGGAGCTGACCGGTGAGACGGTGTACACCGCGCACCGGGTGGCGAAGGCCAAGGAGTTGCTGGCCACGCCCGGCAAGGCGTTGGTGTTCGTGATGATCCAAAAGTATCGGAACCCGGAGGCTGAGAAGACTGACGACGCGGCGCTGAAGAGCATTGGGGAACTGGACGCCTCTCCCGAGGTGCTGGTGCTGGTGGACGAGGCGCACCGCTCACACGGCAGCACGCTGCACGCCGCACTGCAGAGGGCGCTGCCCAACGCCGCCCGGGTCGGGTTCACCGGCACACCGATCATCATGGGTGCTAAGCCTCAATCCGTGGACCTGCCTGGTTGGGTGATGTCCGAATCGCAGTATGGATGCAGTGA
>NZ_JBHMIO010000098.1:0-5320 GCF_048060275.1 Micromonospora sp. LOL_015 | reverse complement strand
GGTGTTGTCGGCCATGGGTGAGGGACAGTGGGTTGCCGCTCAGCGTCGTGGTCACGGCGAGGCGGTGGCTCTGGCCGAGGCGATGGGCCGGTTGTGGGCACGTGGGGTCGAGGTGGACTGGGCGTCGTATTTCGCCGGGGCGCAGCGGGTGGACCTGCCGACCTATGCGTTCCAGCACGAGCGTTTCTGGCTTACCCCGCAGCCGGCGTCGCGGGCCGACACCGAGTTCTGGGACCTGGTCGACCGGTCGGCCGTCGAGGAGTTCTCCACCGAGGACACCGAACGCGTCACGCTGCAAGACGCCCTCCCGGTGCTCGCCCGATGGCGACAGCGCCGGCAGGCGCACACCGATGAGCTGCTCTACCACGTCACCTGGAGGCCCGTCCCCGAACCCGCCGCCCGGCTCTCCGGCACCTGGCTCATCCTGGCGCCAACCGTCGCCGACGTGCCAGCGGACTGCTTGAAGGCTCTCGCCGTCGCGGGTGCCCAGCCTGTCGCCGTGACCGGTGAGGACCTGCCCGGCGCCGCGACGGACGCGGCCGGTGTGCTGGCCCTGCCGCCTCTGGACCCCGCCACCCTCGCGGCCACGGTCCGGACGCTCGGCGCGGCCGGGATCCGTGCGCCGCTCTGGGTCCTCACCCGGGACGCCACGGGCCAGGACGGGCCGCCCGCGGCCGGGCAGGCCGCGGTATGGGGCCTGGGCCGGGTCGCCGCCCTCGAGCACCCGGACCGTTGGGGCGGGCTCATCGACCTGCCCGAGACCACGGCCACCCCGGCGTGGGCCCGGGTCGCGGCCGCGCTCGGCGGCGCCGAGGACCAGGTCGCCGTACGCGCGACCGGTCTCGTCGCCCGCCGGATCGTGCCCGCCCCGGCCCGGCCCGGCAAGCCGTGGGAGCCCACCGGCACCGTCCTCATCACCGGCGGCACCGGGGCGCTGGGTGGTCACGTCGCCCGTGCGCTGGCCGCCGCGGGAGACGCCCACCTGTTGCTGGTCAGCCGGCGTGGCATCGACGCTCCCGGCGCTCGCGAGCTGGCCGCCGACCTGACCGCAACCGGCACCGCGGTCACCGTGGCCGCCTGTGACATCGCCGACCGGGACGCGCTGACGGGCCTGCTCGCCACGCTGACGGCCGACCGCCCACTGACGGCTGTGCTGCACGCTGCCGGGACGTTGCACGACGCCACTGTGGATACGGTCACCGCCGAGCAGGTACGCGACGTCCTGCGCCCGAAGGTGGACGCGTACGCCGCCCTGCGGGACGCGACCCGCGGTCACGACCTGACCGCGTTCGTGGCGTTCTCCTCGCTCGCGGGCGTGGTCGGTCAGCCGGGCCAGGGCGTGTACGCGGCGGCGAACGCGGCCCTGGACGCCATGGCACAGGCTTACCGGGCCGAAGGGGTGCCGGCGCTGTCCGTTGCCTGGGGCCCCTGGATCGACGGCGGCATGGCGGCGGCGCACGCCGAACGGCTGCGCCACCAGGGCATCACGCCGTTGCAGACCGGCCCCGCGCTCGCGGCGCTGTGGCAGGCGATCGCCCAGGACGAGGCCACCGTGACCATCGCCGACCTCGACTGGGCACGGTTCGCCGCGGCGCGCGGCGTCACTCCGTCGATCGCGTCCCTCGTCCCGGCCGCGCCGCTCGCCGCAGTCCCCGATCCCGCGCTGCCGGAACGGCTGGCCGCGGCGCCGGAAAACGACCGCGACCGCATGCTGGTGCGGCACGTCCAGGAGGAAGCCGCCGCCCTGCTCGGCCACGCCGACCCGGCGGTCGTCACTGCGGGCGCCGCGTTCCGCGACCTGGGCTTCGACTCGCTCAGCGCCGTCCAGCTGCGCAACCGGCTCGCCGCCGCCACCGGGCTCGACCTGCCCACCGGGCTGGTGTTCGACCATCCCACCCCGGCGGCACTGGGCGCCTTCCTGCGGGCCCGGCTGGCGCCGGCGGACGTGGACGCCGGCCCGCTGGCCACCCTGGACCGGTTGACGGAGGACCTCTTCCGTGACGGTCCGGCCGGTCTCGACCCGGCGCTCCGCGACCAGCTCTCCGGGCGGCTCGAGGCCGTGCTGACCCGGCTCCGCGCGCAGTCCCCCGGCTTCGACGAGACCTTGCTGGACTCCGCCGACGACGACGAGATCTTCCGGATCATCGACGAGGACCTCGGGCTGTCCTGATCGCACCCCGTCCGATCAGCCGGGGGAGACGCCGATTACCTCGGGATGGCCCGGGCCGTGGACATCCGGAACTGTGTCGGCCCGGGTCCGGCTGGTTGGCTCGCAAACGCAAACGCAGACCCAGACAGTCGTCGAGCGGTTGAGGAGACACGGACCATGAGTGGTGAGCTCACCGAGGCGCGGACGCTGCCGGGTGCCGGCAGCAACCCGCTGCGCAGCTTGATGGATCACGGTATCCGGGCTGACCCCTACCCCCTGCTCGGCGAGCTGCGTGAGGCGGGACCCACCGCCGTCGAGAACGGATCCGTCGTGCTCTTCGGCGAGTACGAGCACTGCTCACAGATCCTGCGACACCGCGACATGGGCAGCGACACCTCCGAGGCACCGTCCATCAAGGGCTTCGTGGTCGACGACGCGGAACGGGCGGCCAGCTCCATCTTCTTCATGGACCAGCCCGGGCACGGCCGCCAGCGCAAGCTCGTGTCGAAGTCGTTCACCCCCCGGATCGTGAAGAGCTTCGGACCGCAGATCACCCGCATCGTGGACGGTCTGTTCGAGGAGTTCCAGGACCGGGGCGAGCTCGACGTGGTCGCCGATCTCGCCTACCCGGTGTCCATCGGCATCATCTGCGACCTGTTCGGTATCCCGGACGACGAGCGCGACATGCTCAAGGAATGGTCCGACGACCTGGCGCTCTCGACCGAGCTGCCCACGCTGGGCGCGGCCATCGGCGTGCTGAACGTCTTCAACCGCGACGAGATCAACCGGTTCGGCAGTGTCGCCATGGCCGCGCACGCCTACTTCGCCGACCTGATCCACCGCCGCCGCAAGAACCCCGGTGACGACCTGGTGTCGAGCCTGCTGGCCACCGAGAGCAACGGCGAACGGCTCACCCGCTTCGAGGTGACCAGCGTGCTGGCCACCCTCTTCGTGGCGGCCCACGAGTCGACCACCAACCTCATCTCCGGCGGCATCCTGGCGCTGCTGCGCAACCAAGACCAGATGACCATGCTGCGGGAGGACCCGGGCGTGATCACGAACATGGTCGACGAGGCGCTGCGCTACGACCCGCCGGTGCACCTGGCCGCCCGGATGGCCCGGGCCCGCACCACCGTCGGCGGGTACGACCTCGATCCCGGCACCATCGTGGTGGTGCTCATGGCCGCCGGCAATCGCGACCCCCGCGCGTACGAGAACCCCGACGTGTTCGACGTCCACCGGAAGATCAAGAACGTGTCGCTGGCCTTCGGGGCGGGCGCCCACTTCTGCATCGGATCCGGCCTGGCCAAACTCGAGGCCGAGATCGCCATCTCCGCCTTCGCGCAGCGGCTCGGGAACCCCGAGGTCGACGAGAGTTCGCTGGAGTACCGGCGGCACATCGTCGTCCGCGGCCTGGAGCACATGAAGGTCTCCTTCCAGCCCTGACCCGGCGGCCCGCCGGCCCCACCCGCTCAGCAACGATCGGAGGCAGACCGTGCCGGAGAACCTGGAGGACAAGCTCCGCGGTTACCTGAAGAAGGTGACGGCGGACCTGGGCCGAGCCCGGGAGCAGGTGCAGGAACTCCGGGACGCGGCCGCCGAGCCGGTCGCGATCCTCGGCATGTCCTGCCGGCTTCCCGGCGGCGTCACCGGGCCCGCCGGGCTGTGGCAACTCGTGGCCGAGGGCGTCGACGCGATCGCCCCGGCCCCGGCCGACCGTGCCTGGGCCCCCTCCGACCTGGGCGGTGCCGCCCCGCTCGGTGGCTTCCTCGCCGACGCCGGCGGATTCGACGCGGCCTTCTTCGGCATGTCGCCGCGGGAGGCCCTGGCCACCGACCCCCAGCAGCGCCTGCTGCTCGAGACGGCCTGGGAGGCGATGGAGGACGCACGCATCGACCCGGAGTCGCTGCGGGGCAGCCCGACGGCGGTGTTCGCGGGTACCAACGGTCAGGACCACGGCGCCGGACTGCCCTCGTCGGCGTTCGCCGGCTTCGGTTCCACGGCCACCAGCGCCAGCGTGCTGTCCGGCCGGATCTCGTACACCTTCGGTTTCCAGGGCCCCGGCGTCACCGTCGACACGGCCTGCTCGTCCTCGCTGGTGGCGCTGCACCTGGCCGTGCAGTCGCTACGGCAGGGTGAGAGCACCCTCGCCCTCGCCGGCGGCGTCACCGTCATGACGACGCCCGAGCTGTTCGTCGAGTTCACCAGGCAGGGCGGCCTCTCCGGCGACGGGCGCTGCCGGTCGTTCGGTGCCGAGGCCGACGGCACCGGCTGGGGTGAGGGGGTGGGCTGGCTGCTGCTGGAACGGCTGTCGGACGCCCGTCGCCACGGCCGTCGCATCCTCGCGGTGGTGCGGGGCTCCGCGGTCAACCAGGACGGCGCCTCCAACGGGCTGACCGCCCCGAACGGCCAGGCGCAGCAACGAGTCATCCGGCAGGCGCTGCACAACGCCCAGCTCACCCCTCGCGACATCGACGCCGTCGAGGCGCACGGGACAGGTACCCGGCTGGGCGACCCGATCGAGGCCGAGGCGCTGCTGGCCACGTACGGACAGGACCGCGAACAACCGCTGTGGCTCGGTTCGGTCAAGTCCAACATCGGTCACACCCAGGCCGCTGCGGGGGTGGCCGGCGTCATCAAGATGGTGCAGGCGATCCGACACGGGCTGCTGCCCCGTACGTTGCACGCGGAGCAGCCGGCACCGGGCGTGCGCTGGGGCTCCGGCCGCGTCAGCCTGCTGACCGACGCGGTCGAGTGGCCGGCCACCCGATCGCCCCGCCGGGCCGCCGTCTCGTCGTTCGGCATCAGCGGCACCAACGCCCACGTGATCCTCGAACAGTTCCCCGGCGCCGAACCGGCGAACGACGGCGCGGCGCCGGCGACGATCCCGTGGCCGCTGTCGGCCCGGTCCGAGGCGGCCCTGCGCGCCCAGGCCGGCCGGCTCGCCACGCACCCCGGTGCCCCCGCCGGCATCGGCCGCGCCCTCGCCGTCCGCAGCGTGCTCGACCACCGCGCGGTGGTCGTCGGCGACGGCCCCGGCGAGTTGCGGCACGAGCTCTCCCGCCTGGCCGCCGGCGAACGTCCCGTCGCGAGAACGGTTGCCGGCTCCCTGGCGGTGATGTTCACGGGTCAGGGTGCGCAGCGTGTGGGTATGGGTGCCGAGTTGTATGG
>NZ_JBHMIO010000097.1:0-5373 GCF_048060275.1 Micromonospora sp. LOL_015 | reverse complement strand
GCCCTGGTGGGGTTGCCTGCTTGGTGTGGGTGGTTCTGCTGGTGTGTGTTTGTTCTTTGAGAACTCAACAGGGTGCTTGATAAGCCAGTGCCAAAGTTTGTTTGGTTCCCGGCTGGTTGACTGCCGCGTTTGTGGTGGTTTTCTGGTTGGTGATTCCTTGGCATTTTATATGCCGGGTTTGATTTCTTCACAAGTTTTTGTTGGAGAGTTTGATCCTGGCTCAGGACGAACGCTGGCGGCGTGCTTAACACATGCAAGTCGAGCGGAAAGGCCCTTCGGGGTACTCGAGCGGCGAACGGGTGAGTAACACGTGAGCAACCTGCCCCAGGCTTTGGGATAACCCCGGGAAACCGGGGCTAATACCGGATATTACATGCTGCCGCATGGTGGTGTGTGGAAAGTTTTTCGGCTTGGGATGGGCTCGCGGCCTATCAGCTTGTTGGTGGGGTGATGGCCTACCAAGGCGACGACGGGTAGCCGGCCTGAGAGGGCGACCGGCCACACTGGGACTGAGACACGGCCCAGACTCCTACGGGAGGCAGCAGTGGGGAATATTGCACAATGGGCGGAAGCCTGATGCAGCGACGCCGCGTGAGGGATGACGGCCTTCGGGTTGTAAACCTCTTTCAGCAGGGACGAAGCGTAAGTGACGGTACCTGCAGAAGAAGCGCCGGCCAACTACGTGCCAGCAGCCGCGGTAAGACGTAGGGCGCGAGCGTTGTCCGGATTTATTGGGCGTAAAGAGCTCGTAGGCGGCTTGTCGCGTCGACTGTGAAAACCCACAGCTCAACTGTGGGCTTGCAGTCGATACGGGCAGGCTAGAGTTCGGTAGGGGAGACTGGAATTCCTGGTGTAGCGGTGAAATGCGCAGATATCAGGAGGAACACCGGTGGCGAAGGCGGGTCTCTGGGCCGATACTGACGCTGAGGAGCGAAAGCGTGGGGAGCGAACAGGATTAGATACCCTGGTAGTCCACGCTGTAAACGTTGGGCGCTAGGTGTGGGGGGCCTCTCCGGTTCTCTGTGCCGCAGCTAACGCATTAAGCGCCCCGCCTGGGGAGTACGGCCGCAAGGCTAAAACTCAAAGGAATTGACGGGGGCCCGCACAAGCGGCGGAGCATGCGGATTAATTCGATGCAACGCGAAGAACCTTACCTGGGTTTGACATGGCCGCAAAACCTGCAGAGATGTGGGGTCCTTCGGGGGCGGTCACAGGTGGTGCATGGCTGTCGTCAGCTCGTGTCGTGAGATGTTGGGTTAAGTCCCGCAACGAGCGCAACCCTTGTTCGATGTTGCCAGCGCGTTATGGCGGGGACTCATCGAAGACTGCCGGGGTCAACTCGGAGGAAGGTGGGGATGACGTCAAGTCATCATGCCCCTTATGTCCAGGGCTTCACGCATGCTACAATGGCCGGTACAATGGGCTGCGATACCGTGAGGTGGAGCGAATCCCAAAAAGCCGGTCTCAGTTCGGATCGGGGTCTGCAACTCGACCCCGTGAAGTCGGAGTCGCTAGTAATCGCAGATCAGCAACGCTGCGGTGAATACGTTCCCGGGCCTTGTACACACCGCCCGTCACGTCACGAAAGTCGGCAACACCCGAAGCCGGTGGCCCAACCCCTTGTGGGAGGGAGCTGTCGAAGGTGGGGCTGGCGATTGGGACGAAGTCGTAACAAGGTAGCCGTACCGGAAGGTGCGGCTGGATCACCTCCTTTCTAAGGAGCGCTCTCCCGGCGAAGGTCGGGTAGGGAGCCTGCCGCCTCCGAGTGTGGGGTGGGGGTGCTCATTTGGCGGAGACACTGGTGAGTTCGTGTTGGCAACGGCTGATGCTGCTAGTACTGCTTCTGCTTTCGGGTGGGGGTGTGGAGGGTGGTGTTGGTGCGGCTGGTGCGGATGGTGGGCATCCTGTTGGGTCCTGAGGGAACAGGCCACGTGGTGGGTTGTTGTCTCTGGATGCCAGGCGCGGCCTGGTCTTGCATACCGGCCATCGTGTGTGGTGGTGCTGGTGTGGGGCTGGGGGTTGCGGGTTGGTCGTTTGTTGAGAATTACACAGTGGACGCGAGCATCTTTGTGGTCAAGTTGTCAAGGGCGAACGGTGGATGCCTTGGCACTAGGAGCCGATGAAGGACGTGGGAGGCCGCGATAGGCCTGGGGGAGCTGTCAACCGAGCTGTGATCCCAGGGTGTCCGAATGGGGAAACCTGGCATCAGTCATGTGGTGTCACCTGCACCTGAACTCATAGGGTGTGTGGAGGGAACGCGGGGAAGTGAAACATCTCAGTACCCGCAGGAAGAGAAAACAATAGTGATTCCGTGAGTAGTGGCGAGCGAAAGCGGATGAGGCTAAACCGGCTGCGTGTGATACCTGTCAGGGGTTGCGTGGTCGGGGTTGTGGGACTCTGCTGATCGGACTGACATTCGGTCGAGAAGTGATAAAGCCAGTTGTTAGCTGAATGGTGTGGAAAAGCCAGCCGTAGACGGTGATAGTCCGGTAGGTGAAAACTTCTGGTCTTCTGTGGATGTTCCCGAGTAGCGGCGGACTCCTGAAATCTGCCGTGAATCTGCCAGGACCACCTGGTAAGCCTAAATACTTCCTAGTGACCGATAGCGGACGAGTACCGTGAGGGAATGGTGAAAAGTACCCCGGGAGGGGAGTGAAATAGTACCTGAAACCGTTCGCCTACAATCCGTCGGAGCCTTTAGGGGTGACGGCGTGCCTTTTGAAGAATGAGCCTGCGAGTTAGTGGCATGTGGCGAGGTTAACCCGTGTGGGGTAGCCGTAGCGAAAGCGAGTCTGAAGAGGGCGTTTGAGTCGCATGTTCTAGACCCGAAGCGGAGTGATCTAGCCATGGGCAGGCTGAAGCGCGGGTAAGACCGCGTGGAGGGCCGAACCCACCAACGTTGAAAAGTTGGGGGATGACCTGTGGTTAGGGGTGAAAGGCCAATCAAACTCCGTGATAGCTGGTTCTCCCCGAAATGCATTTAGGTGCAGCGTCGCGTGTTTCTTGCCGGAGGTAGAGCACTGGATGGTCTAGGGGGCCTACAAGCTTACCGAAATCAGCTAAACTCCGAATGCCGGTAAGTGAGAGCGCGGCAGTGAGACTGCGGGGGATAAGCTTCGTAGTCGAGAGGGAAACAGCCCAGATCACCAGCTAAGGCCCCTAAGCGTGTGCTAAGTGGAAAAGGATGTGGGGTCGCTTAGACAACCAGGAGGTTGGCTTAGAAGCAGCCACCCTTTAAAGAGTGCGTAATAGCTCACTGGTCAAGTGGTTCCGCGCCGACAATGTAGCGGGGCTCAAGCACACCGCCGAAGCTGTGGCATTCACGCGTGTACTTCGCTGATCCTTTTTGGGGTTGGTGCAGGTGTGTGGATGGGTAGGGGAGCGTCGTGCCGGGGGTGAAGCAGCGGGGTGACCCAGCTGTGGACGCGGCACGAGTGAGAATGCAGGCATGAGTAGCGAAAGAAGGGTGAGAAACCCTTCCGCCGGATGACCAAGGGTTCCAGGGCCAGGCTAATCCGCCCTGGGTGAGTCGGGACCTAAGGCGAGGCCGAGAGGCGTAGTCGATGGACAACGGGTTGATATTCCCGTACCCGCGAAGGAGCGCCCATGATGAACCTCGTTGTGCTAACTGCCCGAACTTGGTGAGGTTTTCGGACTGATCTGAGGGAGCGCGGGAACCTGGCGGGTAGTAGTCAAGCGATGGGGTGACGCAGGAAGGTAGCTGATCCCGGCCGGTGGTTGTGCCGGGGTAAGCGTGTAGGCTGCATCATAGGTAAATCCGTGGTGTGTGAGGCTGAGACGTGATGCCGAGCCGATTCAGGTGAAGTCAGTGATCCTATGCTGCCGAGAAAAGCCTCTAGCGAGCTTCTAGCGGCCCGTACCCTAAACCGACACAGGTGGTCAGGTAGAGAATACCGAGGCGATCGGGCGAACTGTGGTTAAGGAACTCGGCAAATTGCCCCCGTAACTTAGGGAGAAGGGGGGCCGGAGACGTGAAGCCCTTTTCGGGTGGAGCGTTGTATGGCCGCAGAGACCAGGGGAAAGCGACTGTTTACTAAAAACACAGGTCCATGCGAAGAAGTAATTCGATGTATATGGACTGACGCCTGCCCGGTGCTGGAACGTTAAGGGGACCGGTTAGCTCTTCGGGGCGAAGCTGAGAACTTAAGCGCCAGTAAACGGCGGTGGTAACTATAACCATCCTAAGGTAGCGAAATTCCTTGTCGGGTAAGTTCCGACCTGCACGAATGGCGTAACGACTTTCCTACTGTCTCAACCACAGGCCCGGCGAAATTGCATTACGAGTAAAGATGCTCGTTACGCGCGGCAGGACGGAAAGACCCCGGGACCTTTACTATAGCTTGACATTGGTACTCGAATTAGCTTGTGTAGGATAGGTGGGAGACTGTGAAGCTGGTACGCCAGTATCGGTGGAGTCATTGTTGAAATACCACTCTGGTTGATTTGGGTTTCTAACTTCGGACCGTGATCCGGTTCAGGGACAGTGTCTGGTGGGTAGTTTAACTGGGGCGGTTGCCTCCTAAAGGGTAACGGAGGCGCCCAAAGGTTCCCTCATCCTGGTTGGCAATCAGGTGTTGAGTGTAAGTGCACAAGGGAGCTTGACTGTGAGACTGACAGGTCGAGCAGGGACGAAAGTCGGGACTAGTGATCCGGCACTTGCGTGTGGAAGCGGTGTCGCTCAACGGATAAAAGGTACCCCGGGGATAACAGGCTGATCTTCCCCAAGAGTCCATATCGACGGGATGGTTTGGCACCTCGATGTCGGCTCGTCGCATCCTGGGGCTGTAGCAGGTCCCAAGGGTTGGGCTGTTCGCCCATTAAAGCGGTACGCGAGCTGGGTTTAGAACGTCGTGAGACAGTTCGGTCCCTATCCGCCGCGCGCGTAGGATACTTGAGAAGGGCTGTCCCTAGTACGAGAGGACCGGGACGGACGAACCTCTGGTGTGCCAGTTGTCCCGCCAGGGGCACGGCTGGTTGGCTACGTTCGGAAGGGATAACCGCTGAAAGCATCTAAGCGGGAAGCTCGCTTCAAGATGAGGTGTCCCACCCACTTTGGTGGGGTAAGGCTCCCAGTAGATGACTGGGTTGATAGGCCGGAGATGTAAGCCAGGTAACTGGTTCAGTTGACCGGTACTAATAGGCCGAGGACTTGACTTCGAAGATGTACGCGTCCACTGTGTGATTCTGGGCAAACGGGCACCGTGTGTGTTTGGTTTGTTGTTAGGGTTACGGCGGTTATGGCGGAGGGGAAACGCCCGGTTACATTCCGAACCCGGTAGCTAAGCTCTCCAGCGCCGATGGTACTGCACTCGTGAGGGTGTGGGAGAGTAGGTCACCGCCGGACATCTTTAC
>NZ_JBHMIO010000096.1:0-5585 GCF_048060275.1 Micromonospora sp. LOL_015 | reverse complement strand
GATCTCCGGGCAGGATGTCGTCGCCCGCTACGCCGCCGCGCTCGGTGGCCGGCTTCACCAGGCCATCTACTTCGACGACGGCGACATCGCCGCGATCGCCTGACCCGCACCCCATCACCGCGTCAGCGTGGGGTGAGGCCGATGGTGGTGGCGAGGCGGGTCAGGTCGGGGGTGGGACCGGCCCGTAGGAGCGTGGCGACGACGGTGTGGGCGACCGGTCGGGTGCGGGTTTCGGCCGGGGCGATCTGGTCGGCGGTGATGATGGCGCGGGCGGCGGCGGTGGGGTTGCCGGTGTCGAGGTAGGCGTGGGTGATGTCGATCAGGTGGGCGGCGCGGTGCTCGGCGGGTAGCTCGCGCCAGCCGTGACCGGCGGTGGCGTGCTGGTGGCGGCTGATGGCCTGGTGCGGGTCGCCGAGGGCGGCGGCGAGGTGGGCGCGGGCGAGCGTGACCGCGGTCGGCCCGAAGACGGTCATGGTGGTGTCGCCGTGGTCGGGGCGCCGCTGGTGGTGGCTGATGCTGGCGGCGAGTGTGTCGGCGTGGTCGGTGAGCTGGTGTGCGGTGGCGGGGTCGTTGCCGGTGGCGGCGGCGAGGGCGGCTTCGATCAGCAGGGTGCCGGCGAGGGCGTGGTCGTCGGGTGCCGGGTGGTCGGTCGTGGCCGGGTCAATCAGCGGTACGGCGGTGAGCGCGGCCTGTACGGCGAGGGTGGGTCGGTGCAGGGCGCGGAGTGTCTGGGCGAGGGCGATGGCGGCTGCGGCGGTGTGCCGGGGGTGGCCGTTGGCGGTGGCGATGGCGCGGTCGGCGGCGAGCCAGGCGAGGTGCGGTTCGCCGAGTTTGGTCAGCAGGTGGGCGGTGAGCCGGTAAACGCGGGTGAGCAGGTACGCGGCGTCGGGGGCGTCGCTGGTGGTGGTGTGGCGGGTGTGGGTGAGCAGGTCGGGCAGCATGCGGAGCAGTTGCGGGTAGTGGGCGTGCTGGTAGGCGGTGTGGGCGTACTGGATGCGGTGGTACAGGTCGTCGGCGGACGGTGTGGGTTGGTCGGGGGTGGGGGTGTCGTAGCGGGCGAGGGCGGCGCGGAGGTGTTCGACGGCGGCCGTGGCGTCGTCGGTGGTGGGTTCGGGTCGGCCGGTGGTGGGGGCGAGGATGGTTTCGGGGGTGACGCCGAGGACAGCGGCGACGGTGTGGACGACGGAGATGCGGTCGAGGGAGCGGATGCCGCGTTCGACCTTGTCGACCCAGGAGTGGGATTTGCCGATGCGGCCGGCGAAGACCTGTTGGGTGAGTCCGCGTCGGGCGCGGAGTTGGGCGATCCGCCGGCCGATGGGTAGTTCGGCGATGCGGTGGCGGCCGGGGGCGGTCATTGGTGCGTGCTCCGGTGGATCTCGTCGGTGGTCGCCCCGCAACGCGGGCACCACCGGGATTTGATCCGGAATGTAAACAGGCCGAGGAGGAAGCCGGGCATCAGGCCGGCGAAGACGATCGGTAGCAGTCTGGCGATCACAAGCACTCTCACCTTCTGGCGGGGGCCGGCGGGCCGGAGCGTTGCCACGCCCCGACCCGCCGACCCGTTTCACCGGAATCGGATTCGGGTCACCGCCGGAATCCGATGTACTCAGTTGACCTCAGCCGGGTAGTGGCGGGAGGAGGTGCGCGTGGTGCGTATCGGTGCGGATCAGTGTCGGGGCAGCCTCCCGGACACCAGGTCCGCTACCGTGCGTGGGAGCGACCACTACGGGTGAAGGGTCGATGCGGTGGCAGCCAGCGGGGACGGAATCACGCGCTTGTTGGCCGAGGCGGGCTGGCAGCCTGAGCAGCTCGCCCGGCGGCTGAACGAGTGCGCCGAGCGGCACGGTCGCACGGAGCGGCTGCACCTCAAGACGCCGTACAAGTGGAAGAAGGGCGAGGTGCCGCGTAGCCCGTGGCCGTCGCTGACCGTCGCGTTGCTGTCCGAGCAGGTGCAGCGGACGGTCACCCTCGACGAGCTGGGCTGGCCCGATGACCGCTTGGACGCCGCACCGGCGTCGGCCGGACTGGAACTACCGTGGACGGCTGCCGGGGCCTTGCAAGCAGCCATGGTCGTCAACGAACCTGAGACAATGACGCACCGACGGATGTTCCTCGCTCTGCTCGGTTCCGCGCTGACGTCACCGGCACACGAGTGGATCATCGCCCAGCAGCCGTCGGACCTCGCCTCGACAACCGGCCGGCCGCTGTCCGGTGAGGTCGTCGACCACCTCGACGCCGTCACCGCGAGCCTGCGGCGGATGGACGACCACCTCGGCAGCGGCCAGACACTCGGCCTGGTCCGTCAGCACCTGGCAACCGTGGTCGAGGGGCTACGCGAGCGCCGCTACACCGACTCGGTCGGGCGGCGACTGCACGGCACCGCCGGTGAACTGATGCGCCTCGCCGGCTGGCTGTCGTTCGACGACGGCAACCACAGCCAGGCCCAACGGTTCTGGATCGCCGGCCTCTACCAGGCCCACGCCGCCGGTGACCGTGGCCTCGGCGCGAACATCCTCGGCTTCATGTCCTGCCAGGCCAAGGACCTCGGCCAACTCCGGCAGTCGATCACCCTCGCCGAGACCGCGCGGGCCAGCTACCCCGCCACCAGCCCGAAAGTCGGCACGATCCTCGACCTGCGCGCCGCCGAGGCGTACGCCAACAACCACGCCGTCACCGATACCCGCCGTGCGCTCGACAGCGCCTTCGACCGGCTCACCGACGGACGTCCGGAACACGGCGACCCCGACTGGGCGTACTGGATCAACGAAGCCCAGGCCCACGCCCAGGCCGGCTACTGCTACGTCAAACTCGAAGACTGGACCCGCGCCCGCGAACACCTCCGAGCCGCGCTACGACTCCAGGACGACGAGTACAGCCGCGAAGGAGCACTACGCAACGCCCTGCTCGCCACCACCTACGTCCGGCAGGACCAACCCGAACTGGACAAGGCACTCGCCCTCGGCGACCAGGCCGTCCAGACCCTCACCGGGCAGGTCACCTCCGCCAGGTGCATCAAGCACGTCCGTAACCTCGTCGGCGCACTCGGCCCCTACCGGCGCACCACCGCCGTCCGCCGCTTCTGCAACGACGCCAAAGACCTCATCATCACCTGATGAATGTCTCGTCTATCGACCGCGCGCCTATTCCAATTCTCGCTGCCTCGAGATTGAGGACTAGCGGGCAGATAGCCGCAGTTCGCCCCCACGGCATAAAGTCGATCGCCACTGCTTCGAACACGCTGCCAACCGGTGGAAAATCGGAGGGCGTCACCCGCATCCCCGCCTCGGCGAGCGTGACGAAATCGATGAATGCACGGAGTCCCGAGGGAGGAAATGTCAGAGGCCCGGCAGGCACCTTACCGAAACACCCACCCCGTACGCGCATGAATCTTTTCGTTACTCAGAAGAATCGCCGGTTCGCATTTCTCTGCCAAACAGTCTACCTACAAGTTCATCGCTCGACCGACAGCTTTTCGCGCCCGCCAGCACATCGACCGGCAACAGATGCTCTATCGGTGCCGGAATTCCGCTTCCCCAGGCATTCCACCCGCCGAAGAAGAGATGATCGTCGAGGTAGGCGCCAAACGGACCCGTTCGCCCCACACGCACCACTTCCGCATTAATTTCCTCGAGAAACCGTCCGAGGGAATGTGCCGTTTCCACCTTCCCCGTGCCACTACTCCAGCAGCCGACCCACCCACTTCCGACCATCGGATTGTCTGACACCAAGCAGACCCACAGCCGAGTGGTGGCAGCGGCTTCACCAGCAATAACTACAACAACGAACCGCCGCTCGCCACTGATCAGATATTTGAATGACATCATCATGGAGGTGAAATCACAAACTCGATTAAGGCATCTGGCGAAATGACCCCCGCTCTTACCCTTCTCGCAATCTCGGCCGTTCGGTGGTGACCGCCTGTGATGTACACGTGAGACGCAGGATAACACCCACAGTCTCTCGGACCCCAATCACGTGCACCCCTGATTGGGTCGTTACCTTGCGGGCCACCCGGGATAATAAGCTCGTCGTTCGTGAGATTCCTGACACCGCCATTCCCCGCCGATTCTGCAACGACACCAAAGACCTCACCACTACGTGAGTACGCCGCGACCCAATGACCCTTCAATGCCCAAGTTCCCTCAATTCCCCCCTCAGTTTCCTGACTTCTTGAACTAGGCGAGGAACGATATCTCTTGCCATTGCAATAAATGCCGCATTTTCATCCCATCGCTCGTCGCCAGAATCTACATATCGTGGATGCTGTATGAGTGTTGCGGCAATGATCTCGCGATGATCAAAATTGGGCCACCTCGCGGCACCCCCGTCGCCTGGATTGGTACTTACCGCAACTAGCCCCATTGCATGGTCATCATCCAGATTCCGCACATACCACGGTCCCGGAGTTGCAGCAGAACAAATTTCTTCAATTTCGCCTAGGTCGATTTCATTCATGTTGGAATCCTGTCAGTAGCGTTCGCTTTGATAACCGAGCCTCTCTATGTTCTTGTAGAAACGCTTGTCGTTTGTTATTATAGCTAATCCATCTTGCAGTGCCGAGTGCAGGACGGCGGCATCGTCAACCGCAATCATTGGCCGGAACGCTTTACCCTTCCACATAGCTTTGAGCTGCGCCTGCAGGGCCTCTACTCCCTTACTGGTTGAAGCTGCACCCATGCGCCCCCCACGCGCGGAGATCCATTCATCAATCGCACCTATAGAGTGGCCACCTTCGATTAGCTCGCGATAGGCCGTAGGCGAGACAACAGGCGCACGTCCCGCTAAAGCAGCGTCGACCTCCGCCGTCTTCGCGCCGGAGAGCGCGTCAGTCACCGCATTCGTGTCGACGGCAACCTCCCCATTGCCCGCACGGCCTGCGCCGCCTCCGCCGCTGGTGCCGCCGTTGGAGCGGGTGCTGGCGCCGGTGTTGCCGCCGGGTTTGGAGGTGGCCTTGCCGCCCCCGCCTCCTCCTGCGCTGGTCCGGCCGCCGCCTCCGCTGCTGGTGGAGGCTTTGGGGTTGGTTTTGGCCTGGGCTTGTTTCTGGACGGGGTTGCCGGTCTTCTTCGACGCGTTGACAGCTGTGTTGCTGGTGGTGTTGGCCTTGTCGGCGGCTTTCTTCGCGGCGGCCTGCGCGGCGCGTTTCGCCCGCTCGGCCGCTTCCTGTCCGCCGACCCGGTGCTGGATGTGGCGGACCCGTTGCAGTCCAACGGGTACGCGTACGCGCACAACAACCCGGTCACCCACGCCGACCCGTCGGGTCTGTCGATCAGCCTGACCGCGTCGGAGCGGGCGGCGGCGTTGGCCGGTGCGGGTCTGTCCACCGCGCAGGTCGCGCAGGCCCAGTCGGCCGCGGGCCGGTCGATGAGGTCGGTCATCCTGTCGGTGGCCTGGGACGTGTTGAAGGAGTTCATCGGCCTCAACGCCGCGCTGGGCTGCTTCGGCGGCGACGTGTGGTCCTGTGTCGATCTGGTCACCGAGTTCGTGCCCGCCATCAAACTGTTCAAGGCGTTCGGCCGGATCGTCAGGGCCTGTAGGGAGATCTGTGTAACGGATGTCAGTAGAAGTCCGTTATGACCGGTGGGTAG
>NZ_JBHMIO010000095.1:0-5810 GCF_048060275.1 Micromonospora sp. LOL_015 | reverse complement strand
GACAGCAGCCACACAACCGCAGGCCACACCCCAAGATCAACTTAAGCTACGCAGCATTGGGATCAGGGGAAGGCGCAACGGTTGGCGAACGTCGATCATCCGGCGCATCCTGGCCGACCGGGCGTGGGGCCATGTCTGGCGTTCTAATCTTCAGCAGAGACCGCGCTGGGATCCTCCGACAGGCCCTGCCCGTGCCGGTGGGCATCGACCACGGCGAGGGCGGTCATGTAGACGGCCAGGACCTGTCTGTGCTCAGCCGCAGCGGCGGAGAGGCCGACCCGCGAGACCGTGGTCCCGGCGGGCCGCGAGCGGGGTCGGAATATGGATGATCTGCCAGACTGCGCATTCCAACGGACGTTGGCCCGCCGACCGATCGCTTCGTCGACACCAGCGGCGTCGAGGTGGGCATCCAGCTCGGGCGTCCGACGCCTACTCTGGGATGGTGCGAATGGTCCTGGCTGCCGCAGAAGCTGAACAGCGTTCTTCGTCTGCACGACTTGGTCCCTCGTGGACAGCATCACCGTCCTGCCCAACGGGCCCTACCAGGCCAAACACCCAAACCTATGCAGCCCTGTCAGGACGGGAACCCGGGCAGCCCGTGCAGCGTCGAATGCGAGAGATAGTACTCGCGTAGTGAGGAGAAGCGTAGTGCCCAGCAAAACTAGATTCTTGGCCTTGGCTGTCGCCGTGGTGCTGGCCGCTACTGGGTGCGCCGTGGGAGACGACGTTGGTGGGGCCAGGCCTGACCAAGCTGCGGAGCAGGTAGAGGATTTGCTGCGCACGAGGTACGCACGATGGTATGCGGGTACCATACTGGATGAGCCTGCCGGTACGATGACCGTCTATCGTAAGCCAGGCAGCGATCTCGACGTCGTGGTCCGGAATCGGTTCGCCAACGTCGACATCCGATTCGCGGACGCCCGGCTCTCGGAGCAGGAGATGCTGTTGTTGACCGAGCAGGTCATGGCCGATGTGGAGTACTGGCGCGGCGAAGGTATCGCCGTTTCTGGCGCGGGTCCGTCGCCCGACGGCTCAGCTGTGCGGGTGATGACGGTGGATGGGGCAGCAGGTGAGGCGGAGAGACTATCTGACCATTATCGGAAGCCGATCGTGGTGGAACGGGGCTCGGCTGAGTTTGCGCCTTTCTCGGTCGGTCCGGACGGAATTCCGTCCGGACCGACCAGTAGCTGACCAATAATGTTAGGGGGTGAGGAAGTTTACGCTGAGCCGGGACAGTTGCTCGTTGATGTCGACGTACCACCACTTCCACGAGCATTGCCGGGAGTTGGGATCGTTGATGTCTCCGCTGGGTACTCCGTTGCAGGGCACAATTTCGTCGCGGTTGGCCGAGCGTAGGCTGATGATGCCGCGGGCCGTGCCGCTGTTGCCGGACTGCACATAGACGGGGCCGCCGCTGTCGCCGTTGCCGACGGCGGCGACGCGGTTGGCGCCCTCAGCTCGGACCAGGCCTCGAATCGTGGGTCCGCCGATGGGCGTGAGGGTCTGGTTGAGCGCTTGGACGGTCCAGCCGCAGGCGGAGCCGGAGAAGGATCCGCCGGAGCAGACGAGGTTGCCGACGTGGTTGGTGGACGCAGCGCTGATGTTGCGACCTGTGTTGGTGTCGCCGCTGGCGAAGGACGGGCCCTCGTACACGCTGTAGCCAGCGTTGGTGAGGATCAGCATGCCGTCGTACTCGACCGTCGTGTTGGAGAGGGTGTTGCCGATAACGGTGCCGTTGCCCGTTCGCCATTGCCCAGCGCCGCAATGCGCCGCAGTGAGCAGGTAGCGGGCTGCGCCGTTGATGCCCCGCACACCGAAGCCTGAGGTGCAGGCACCACCGCTCAGGATGAGCGCGCCACCCCAGTAGGGCTGGGTGTCCGCGAACCGGGTCGTGAACTCGGCGGGCGACTCGAGCGACACGTCCAGTTTCACGCTACCGGTCAGCTCGTCAGATACCTCGCGCAGATCGGTAGATGCGCGCCTGTCGCCTTCGGCCAGTGTGACACCGACTTCAAGGCTGTTGCCGTCCGGGGCGGGGCCGACGAGCACGACGTGGCCAGACGAGAACTGTTGTCCCGCGAGACGGTCAGCCTCCTCTTCGAGGGTGTGCAGCGAGTAGGCTGCGGCCCGTACCTCGACGTCGATTCCAGCCCGGCGTACCTTCGCGATAACGATCTCGACCGCCGTTGTCAGCTCACCGTGCCAGTAAACAGTCAGGGTGTTGGCGGCGGGATCAACTCGGTCACCAGCGAAACCCGACAGAGCCAGGTCGCCGGCTGCGACCCGGATGGCGTCAGCCGCATCGTTGAGTTTCTCCTGGCGGGCGAAGAGTTGGGCGTACTTGTGCGCTTCGTCTGTGGCCGGTTCTGTTACCGGCGCGATGTCAGACACCTCCGACTTCCCAGGCTCTGCCGAGGCGGGCGCAGGCACGGCTGCGACCAACGCGACGATGATGCCCCCTACCAGGATGCTTCTGATCTTGCTCACAGATGCTCCCATCTCGGTAACGACATGCAAGCACGACCTTACCGTTAGTTATCGATACATTCAAACCTCTCGACTCATTCAGTGATCGAGGCTGGTAGGGCTGCAGACATGCCTCGCGCTGCCCTGCCGGCCGGGTCATCTGGCGCCTGCCTCGCGGGTCCTCTAGCGTCCGCGCGACTTCTCGCAGCCGATCGGGCTCATGCTCCTCGTCGTCGTCAACCACCTTGTGGACGACGACGTGGCGCACGGCTCCGACACGCAGCCCGTGATGTGGGAACCCGCTGAACGCGGCGGCCCGCCGATCCGCGCGGCCAGGACCACCATTTGGCAGTCCGCAATACCGGAGTGGTCGGCTGGGTGGTCTCGGATGGGGTGGGTGTTGGCCCTCCGGATGCCGGTGTCGTCCCGGACGGTCGTCCGCTACGCGGGACGGTCCAGGGAGGAACGGACGATCAGCGGACGGTTGCTGATCGTCCCGGACGGTCCGCTGATCGTTCCTCGGGCTACGAGGCCGCCCGCTCGTCCGACGCCGGCCAGTAGCGCTGTACCGTGCGTTCCGACACTCCCAGCCGGGCGGCGACCTCAGCTGCCCGCGCGTCGGCCTTGCGGGCCAACGCCCTGGCGACACGTTCGGCGGTTGACCGTCCGCGTCGTGGCGACATCCGACCCTCGGCGCTGTCGACACCGGAGACCGTGGCTGTCGCCACGGCGCTGGCCCCACTGTCGCCAGCAGTGGCAGGAGGTGTCGACAGCGGGGCGGTGACAGCCGGTGCCAGCCGGTCGGCCCAGGCACCGTAGTCGACCCGCTCGGCCAGCTCGGCGGCGAGCTGATCCAGATCGAGGGTCCGGACCGCGATCTCGGCCATCCCCGCGTCGTGTTGGTCGGCGCGTACCACCCGTTCGACCGCGCGGGCGATGGCCGGACGTCGCTTCTCCTCCCGCATCGCCACCTGCGCGGCGTGCAGCGACTCGAACAACCCCAACGGCCGCCACCCGCCGCCGGCGGCGTCCGCCCGGCCCTGGCGGGCCAACTCCGCAGCCCTCGCGGTCCAGACCGGATGACGGACCCGTCGCCACAGCCCGTAGTCCGGGGCGGTGTCGGCCAGCTTGCCCGCCGCCCGCAGCGCGTCCCGCCGCCGAGCGGCCGAATGCAGCAGCCACAGCGCGTACGCCGAGACGGACAGCACACCGAACCCGCCCGACCAGTACAGGTCCGGCCAGTGCCCGGCCACCAGAATCCCGACCGCCACCGTCGCCACCACGGCGAAGAAGATCCGCAGCCCGTACGCCCGCTCACCCAGGCGCATCCGCTCGTCGGCGATCGCGGCCAACGCCATCGCCAACAGCTCCAGACACAACGCGAACGGCAGCACCGCCGCCACCCGCACCGCGCCCGGAACGTCTGGTCCCCACGGCACGTGGGCGACCGCCACCCACGTCTGGCCGATCACCGCGCCGGTCGCCGCCACGGCATAGAACCAGTACGCCAGCCGCGCCGGAGACCAACGCGGCTGCGTCATCGCCGCCGGCCGCTGGCCGGCAGCCGTCCGGGAGGTCACCGCCTCCCGCTCAAACTCATCGATCATCGCCCTGGGCATAGTGGTCACCCCCTCTCCCTGGGCTGGTTATGTCGAGACCGGCCGCGAACCGCAGCCGGCCAACGCGGCACACCGCGCGGACCGTCGAGCACGTGTGGACGACATCGACGCCGACCGGCACACCCGGCCACGAACTCCCGACAATCGCCAACTCCTGCGAGTGCGCGAACAAGGTCGTGCCCGCGACGTACACCACGGTCACGGCCGTCAAGATCCGTTCCGTACGGCTCCTCACCACGACCACCCACCCTCGGCTTCGGCCTCGGTCGTGAGCAGCCGCAACGCGGACAACAGCCGGGACGCGTCCCGCGCCGCCATCGCGATGTCGATGTCACCGTGCTGGATGTGAAGGTAGGTCTCGCACGGCCACGGGGCGACAGCCTGCGTCAGATACGCCTCGCTCACCCGTGGCGCGAGGGCTATCACCGTGGTCAGGTCGAGACGGATCGGCACAGACCGGTGCGCGCCGCCGACACCGGGCCGGTACCCGTCGACCTGGCTCGCCGGATCAGCGGTACACCGGGAACGGTCACACCAGGCGGGATGACCTGACTCGGCAGCGGTCCGGCGGCCCAACGAAGAAGGTTGACCTTCTGAATGCTGCGACCAACTCATCGGGCCACCTCCCCAACGGAGGCGCGCGCCGCAGTCGGGCCAACGATCCCCGGATGCACCGGCCAACAGCTGACCGCCGCTAGCCGGTCAAACCGGGCTGTAAGCGACGAAAAAAGTATGCCACATTGCGGGATGGGTCTTGCCGGTGCCGGGTCCGCCGTCGACGACGAGGGCACCAGCCGAGCCGGCGCGGATGATGGCGTCCTGGTCGGCGGCGATGGTGGCCAGCACGTCGCGCATCCGGTCCGACCGGTGCCCGCCGAGGCTGGCGATGAAGGCGGACTGGTCGTCGAGGGCGCGTGCCCGTCGAGCGCGTCGGCGCTGAACACCTCGTCCCAGTAGTCGCTGATCCGGCCCATCGTCCACCGGTAACGCCGACGGCTGGCCAGGCCCATCGGGTTGCCGTGGGTGGCGCCGAAGAACGGCTCGGCGGCGGGGGAGCGCCAGTCGAGCAGCAGTTGACGGCCGGTGTCGTCGGTCAGACCCCGCCGTCCGACGTACACCGGGTCTGAACGGTCGTCGGGGACCATCCGGCCGAGACACAGGTCGAGGCCGAACCGGCGCTGCGCCCGCAGCCGTACGGTGAGCCGGCGGACCTCCTGGTCGCGGTCCAACGCCCGCTGGCCCCCCCGGCCGGTGCCTTCCGAGCCGTGTCGAGCCGCTGCGACAGGTCGGTGGTCAGCTGGTCGAGGCGGTGCGCAAATTTAGTCCGCCTGGCCACCAAGCCCAACCGGTGCCGCTGATCCGTCGTCCGCTTCGACCGTGACGGCGCGAGGTTCCTACCGCTAATAGCATCGGCCGCATGACTGTCGAACCGCTCCCGCCGGGCGCGGGTGACCCTGCGGATCGCCTGCGTCTGATGCTCCCGGAAATCCTGGAGGCGATTCGTGACCCTGGGGCAGCGTCGCCCGACCTGCTGACTGAGTTGGAAGCAGCCGTCGTGGGCGAGGCGTCCGGCGCTGGCCGCAGGCTCCGGCTGGTCGGTCGCGCACGCAAGGTGAGTGTGTCGATGCCGGAAGACTTGACTATCGCCGTGCAGCAGCGGGTGGGCCGGGGGGGTGTCCCTATGGGTTGTGTCAAGCGGCGAGGCGGGGTTCGTCCGCCGGTTTG
>NZ_JBHMIO010000094.1:0-6019 GCF_048060275.1 Micromonospora sp. LOL_015 | reverse complement strand
TCGAAGTTTTCAACGATCTGGTCAAGAACGCAGTGTCGCCATGATCACTTGATCCCGCCATGACATGACTCTCCACCTCGGCGAGCGCCTCTGCTATACGTGGCGCAGGTAGCTTGCACATCCGCAGCGCCAGCAACAACTCCTGTTGGTACCTCTCAAGCCTGATACCCACACTCTGATGCATCACTGTCCCGTCAGATCACTGATCTTACTAAGGATTGACCATAGGGAGGCTTCTTCTCCGAAGACGCCCTCTTCATCAAAAGCTTGAATCATCGACAGACTGTGCGTCAAACTTGTTGATTACCGTAGCCACCTTGTCGGTAAATGTTCGCCAATCGGCGATTCGCGCTCGCAACTCTTCAAGGCCAGCATCGGTGATAGTGAAAAACTTGCGCCCCGGGCCTGCCTCACCCTCGCGCCAGGATGAGATCACTAGGCCATCGACCTCCAAGCGCGCAAGAACGGGATAAAGCGTCCCTCCCTTCACAGCTCCGAGACCAGCACCCCGCAGACGCTGTGCAATCGCGTAGCCGTAGATTTCCCCCTCCGCGACCATCGCGAGCACGCAGAGCGCAAGCGCACCACGCATCCACTCTGTCGGCCACTGCCTGTTGCCATCCACCGGACAACTGTAACGCTAACTAGTTAGGCACACAACCTAGCTTACCGAACCACTGCCGGTCCTCGTCGCCATTGACGCGCCTGTGGCGCGGGGCGCGCTGCCGGTGGTCCAGCGGCACCCACGACTGCGTGAACCAGGGTATGTTGGTGATGTTGGGAAGGCTCATACATGATGGGGGCAACAATGACCGTCACGCAGGTTGACCTTGACGATGAGGCGTTGGCCGAGGCGATGCGCCTGTCCGGGGCCAGGAGCAAGAAGGAAACTGTGAACCTCGCGTTGCGCGAGTACGCTGCACGGCATCGACGCATCGCGGCACTCGATCACCACGCCGCAGTCGCGCAGGGCTGGGACTACGAGGGCTGGCAGGAGATCCGGGCAGCAGGCAAGGCACCAGCTGCGTGATCCGGTACCTGGCTGATTCCTCGGCGCTATGGCGGCTCCTACGTGAACCTGCCGTGCGAGCTGCCTGGGCGGACGTCATTTCTGATCATGCGATCGGATCGTGCCAGCCGCAGCGCACAGAGTTCCGGCGTTCCGCTCGCAATCTGGACGAGTATGAGCAAATGAACGAAATGTTCGCCGATCTCTACCCCGATGTCCCTGTGCCCAAGGCAGCATGGCGGTGGATGGAGTCAGCCCAATACCGGCTGCTACGGGCCGGCGCGCACCGGGCTCTGTCCTGCGTGGATCTTCTGGTATGCGCGTGTGCAGCCGTCAACGGCCTGGTGATCCTGCACGACGACAACGACTTTGTCACTGCTGGCCAGCACCTGCCAGATCTCGCCGAGCGACGGGTCAAGATGCTCCCTGCAACAGAGTGATCGGCAAGCGATAGCCTGCCCACCGGAGAGTGGTCAGGCCTGCTGGATCAGTCGGAGGAGGTCGGCTGCGCGGAGGTCCTCGAACTGGCTGAGCAGCGTGAAGGCTTCCTGCCGTACTGGCAGGGCTTCTGCTTCGCGGCCGGTCGCAGCAAGGGCAGTCGCCAGGTTGTGCAGCGCGACGGCGGCTTGCCATGCGTCGCCGAGCCGGCGGTGCACTCCGGCGGCCTGGCGGTGGAAGTCCACCGCTTCCTCCGACCTGCCAAGATCCTGATACGCCTCGCCGACAGCGTCGAGCGCGGTCGCTTCCCGGCTACGGTCACCGATCCGTCGTTGCAGCGCAGCAGCGCGGTGCAGGATGTCGAGGGCGGCGGCAGGGTCACCGATGGCCCGCCGCACCCGGGCCAGTTCGACCAGCCAGTGGCCCAGCCACAGCGAGTTGTTCGCCTCCTCGGCAATCGCGACCGCAGTCTCGATGTGGGCCTGTGCACTGGCAACGTCACCCATCTCCCGCTCGGCCATGCTGAGGAAGAACAATGCGTTACCTTCCTGACCTCGGTCGCCGAGGCTACGTAGCTCGGCGAGGGCTTCCCGGAGCAATTCGGCGGCCTCCGGCAACCGCAGCATCTCGTACCGTGTCTCGCCCAGATTGCTCAGCACGAGCGCCCGCCAGCGCCGGTTGCCGAGTCGGGTGACGATCTCCAGGGCTTCGGAGAAGAAGCGGACCGAGTCGGTCAGCCGGCGATGTCGCAGACCCAGCAGACCCAGCGCGTTGATCGAGACCGCGGTGCCGAACTCATCACCGATCTCGCGACGGATCGCAAGGGCTGCCTGGTGGCACTCGGCCGCCTCGTCGAGCTGGCGAGCCTGGAAGTGTGCCTTGCCGAGACTTTCCAGGGTTTCGGCTTCCCCTCGCCGGTCACCGACCGACCGGGCTGACGCCAGCCCGATCCGCGCAGTGGTCGACCACTCGTCAAAGGCGTTCTGATGCATGTAGACGCCGCGCAGCACCGCCGCCAGATGCCAGGCGAGCTGGTGAGCGCCGCACTCGCTGGCGAGGCGGGTCGCTGCGACCAGGTTGTGCCGCTCGGTCTCGAACCATTCGGCCGCGGTCGTCGATGCGCTGAACGCCATCGCCTCGATGCGACCGGGCGGGTCCAGCGGCACCGTCTGGTTGAACGGGAGCATCGCCGTCACCGCAGCGTCGGCGCTGTGCAGGTACCAGCGGAGCACGCGCAGCCGCGCCCTTTGGCGTTCGTCGTCCGACTCGTGCTGGCGCACCTGATCGATCGCGTACGCGCGGAGCAAATCATGCAGTTGGTACCGGTCCAGCCCGACGTGCTCCAGTAGGTGGGCGCCAACGAGTTGATCGAGCAGGTGCCGGATCCGGCGTGCCGGGGTGCCGGACAGTGCGACCGCCGCCGCCGCACTGAAATCCGGGCCGGGATGCAGCCCCAGCAACCGGAACAGTCGCGCCGCTTCCTCGGTCAACGCACGGTACGACCAGGCGAACACCGTCCGGACCGCGTCGGACTCGTCACCGTCGTCGGCAGTGAGCGTGTCCCAGAGCGCTGACTCGTCGCGCAGGTCCTGAATCAGTTCGTGCAGTGTCATGAAGGGCCGGCTGGCCGCTCGTTCGCCGGCGATCCGCAGCGCCAGCGGTAGCCGCGCACACAGCCGGGCCAGCTCGACCAACTCCTCCTCACTGTCCCCCTGGCGATAGCCGTCCATGACAGTCCGCAGCAGCTCGACGGCGTCGTGTTCCGGCAGGATGTCGAGCGTCAGGCGTTGGCCACCGTCCCTGGCCACCAGTGCGGAGAGTCGGTTCCGGCTGGTGACGATGACCGAGCAGGTGTCTGTGCCAGGCAACAGCGGTCGGACCTGACCAACCGATGCGGCGTTGTCCAGCACGACGAGGATCCGCCGGTCGGCGAGGCGGGACCGATACACCGCTGCCCGCTCGTCCAGGTCCGCCGGGATCGCAGCAGGTGGTACGCCAAGCGACCGGAGGAACCGGTCCAGGGCCTCCGCTGGATCGACCGGCAGTCCGCGGTCATATCCGCGCAGGTTCACATAGAGCTGTCCGTCCGGGTAACGCGTCTTGACCCGATGTGCCCAGCGGACGGCAAGCGACGTCTTGCCAACCCCGGCCGTGCCGGCGACGACGAACAAGGTCACCGCAGGTGCGGTTTGGTGGGCGTCAGTCAGCAGGCGGTCGAGCGCCAGCAGCTCGCGGTTGCGGTTGAGGAAGCCGGCGACCCCGCCGGGTAGCTGCCGTGGCGGCGGACCGGGTGCCGGGTCGCCGCCATGAAAATGTACGCCCCCATGCACGTCACGGGCCTGCACCAGGTCCGCGCTGCCGGAAAGGTCGGTCCGGTTGACGTGTCGGGGATCCGGGTCGTCCGACGCCGCGCCGCCCTGGAACATGTCTCATGTTCCCGTAGGCGGCTCCAGTGTGGCCACTTCCCGATCAAAGAACGTGTCCAACGGCTCGCCTTGCTGGTACAGCCCTTCGATGAGACCTTGGCACCGGGCGATCAGGTCCGGGTCGGTGAAGCGACGGGCGGCGGCGAGCACACCCGTGTCGTCGTAGACCGCCTCGTACATCACGTCGAGACCGAGCGTGTAGATCTCCGGCAGCGGACCCCCGTTCTCGTACGGAGCGACCTGCTCCGGACCGACGACGTTGGTCAGGCCGCCGTAGTCGTGGCGGAGCCGGAGCAGGTGCAGCTCCCATTGCAGGTACGGGATGATCGGCTTCTCGACGACTCGCACCCGCCGGTTGACGAAGCCTTGTCGCGCGATCCGACCGTAGTAGTCGGCGAAGTCGTCGCGCTGCTCGTCGATCAGCCGAAGCGACTCATCCCACCGACCGTCGACGAAGGCCTCCCAGCTCTTGTTGCCGGGCTCCTTGAAGAACTGCTGCCGCTCCAGCTTCCAGAAGCCGACCGACTCTATCCGCCAGAAGTGCTCGTAGAAGTCGGACCAGTAGTCATCGAGCGTCAGCAGCTCACCTGGGTCACCGCCGAGGACTTCATGCATCAGGTATGTCCGCCCTTGCCGCGATCATGGTCGAACGAGGAATGATCACCAAGCGCTCGCCCGGATCGATCGACACACCCTCCGGCAGTTGCTGGTGGTAGGTCTCGGTCAGATCATGGCCGATCACTGCGATGTCGCCGTTGGAGAGCTCCCAGATGTCGGGGCAACTTCCGTCACCGGAAGTGTTCCCCAGTTCATGGGAGGACTTGCCCCAGCGCCTGATCAGGGTGGCTGTCGGATCGGCTTCCCACTTTGATCCACTCATGATGACCCTTCCAAGGCTCGCTTGCCGGTGCAACTTACGGTAACATCGAGACAGCTTGATCAATCTCCTTTTGCACCCGATGTCGCCAATAGGGATAATCCTCAGATTGGGAGTTCCGGTGACTGAACCGATCATGGCCACCGTCGTCTCCGCACTCGTCACCTGGGCGACGACCGCCGTCGCCCAAGGCAGCAGCAATGCCGCCAAGTCGTGGGTGCAGCTGATCCGCAATCGTTTCCAGTCGAGACCCGCCGACCTGGCACTCGTCGAAGGCACACTGTCTGCGCAGGTCCAGCCCGCGCAGACGACCCAGGCCGTGGAACTCGTGCGACAGGAGGCCGAACGGGATCCCGAATTCGCCCGGCAGCTGATCACGCTCTGGCGGGCAGTGGGCACGTCCGGCTCCAGCGACGACTCTGTGACCAACCAGGTTTCCGGCGACATCGAAGGCACCGTCATCCAGGCCCGCGACGTCTTCGGCAGAATCCAGATGCAAGGCCGCACCGACTGACGAAGTCGGCGACCGGCAAGCGGACACGATCACGACTACTTGCTGTACCGGCGTACGATGCGCAGGAAATTGCGAAGCTTACTCACTTCGCTGGGCTTCACAGGGTCTGGGTTGAAGTGCATCACGTTGTTACGCACCTTACGCAGCTCGTCGAGGCGCTTGATGAACAGTTTGCGATCCAGCGGCCAACCCAGTTGCGCCCAGCAGCTTGGGTTGTCTAGGACCGCTTGATACTGACCGACAGACATGCTATTCAACGACCTGAAGGGCTGATTTGCGGCACTACAGGCATCCCTGATCACGTCTTCATCTAAGGTATTTTGCAGAAGTTGGCGAAGTTCCTGGTCGATCTCGCCAATCAGGAAGAAGGGAGTCGCCGTCTCATCATACTTGTGGACAACGTCTGCAGCCGTGATAATACCGGTGATCTTTCTTTCGAAGTCACGGACAAAGATGAAACCGTCTCGCCGTAGCGTGCCAATGACGTCGAGGAGGCGTGTGTCGTAGTCAAAGACTCGGTCTTTTGCCCGCCGATCGATGGCGTCACTGAACGTCGCGTTCGGATCCCGATGCTTCGCCGCAGCTACCGACTCCCAGGACACGGCACCGTGTACGGTGTACGGGTTTGCCAACACAGCAACCTGCGAATAGTCGTTGATCTGCATAGCCGTGATTGCTTCCTCGAAGGTTGCCGAGTAGGGCAGCCGTACTTCGTGACCTGACCGGTGCGGTGGGGGTGTGGACGGACAGGATGT
>NZ_JBHMIO010000093.1:0-6265 GCF_048060275.1 Micromonospora sp. LOL_015 | reverse complement strand
CCACACAACACCGGACGATCATGCGGTGGCCGTCTCCGTCGCCGCACATCCTGTCCGTCCATACCCCACCGCACCGGTCAGGTCACGAAGTACGGCTGCCCTACTAGTCGCTGCAGCCGTCATGTGAGCAGTTGCTGTCCTACCGTCGTTCTGCAGGAGATAGCGACGGCCGTTTAGGATCGTGGATCATGGTGTGAGTCCGAGGATGGCGAACGGTCTGGCCGATCATTCGAATCGGGTGACTGTGAGTCCGGTCTTTTTGCGCGCCGTGCGGAAAGTGCCAACCGCGGCAGCCGCAGCGAGCAGGAGGCTGGCAGCCAACGCATGGTAGTAGGATGCCTCGGGCCAGGAGATCGTGCGGTTGCCTTCGGTGAGTCCGGCCAGGATCGACCATGCGACAAGGAATCCAAGGCCGATACAGAGGGCGAAGACCGTTGCCAGTGGCAGTGCGGCCTCGGCCAGGACGATGCGGCGCACTGTCGACACCGGCATTCCCATGAGGCGAAGCAGGCCCAGCACGCGTTTGCGGTCGAGGATGGCGGCGATGGTGGAAACTGCCAGCGACACCGCAGAGATCAGGGTCGCCACCAGGATGCCGAGATTGGCCAGACTCGCGTAGCGATTGGCCCACGTCTGTAGGGTTGACACCGCCTGTTCGGAGCGGGTACCGGGCGGCAGCGACAGCTTCACACCGCTGAGCAGAATGGCGGTGCGAGCGCGTTCGATCGCGCTGGTCGTGCCGTCGGTGGCGACCAGTAGCATCGCCGGCGCGGTGCCGGGCGAGGTTTCCGGTGCCACCTGCGGCGTGCCGCCGTTCAGGTAATCGGAATGAACGTGGACATACCTGGCGCCTTCATGCACCGGCAGCCCCAACGCGGCGGCGTCGGACGCGGTGACAATGATGCCCTCATCAGGATGGTAGTAAGCGACCACCGCCCCGGTGACACCGGTGACTTGGGCAACCTGGGAAGCCGCTGCCGTCGAGGACTTCGCGGAGTCCGGCGGGCCGCCCAGGCGAGCTACCACGGTGGTCAGCGGCAGCAAGCCGGGGCCGTTACCAGGCGCCGATTCGGCTGCCACGGCGGTGATGGCCGCCGAGAACACCGACACCATGAAGACTGCGGCGACCAATCCGCTGACAGCCCGGAAGGTGGCCCGCGGGTGCTGGCGGATGCGGTTCATCGCGATGACACCGGCGGGGCTACGCGCCGCGCTGGCCCCGAGGCGGGCCACCCAGAAGGTGAGTACCGGCCCCGAGGTAATCAGCCCGATCGAGATCAGGATGAACCCCATGATGAGGATGATGTCTGTCGCCGGCAGCGGTGAGTGCATCAGCGCCGCGACGGTGGCGCTGAGCATTGTGACAATGCCGGCGAAAAGTGGCAGCACGCCCAGCACGCTGGGGCGCCGCTCAGACTGTTCGCGGGTCACCCCGAGCGGACCGATCCCGGCCGACGCCGTGCGCCACCATGCCACCGCGGTGGACACCGCTACCACACCGGCCACGACCACGATCACCGTTACCGGTGCCACCGTCAGGTCGGCGTGGAAGAAGCGGCCGTCGCCCACCCGCATCTGTGCGGCGACCGGAATGAGCAGCCACGCCAGGATCGCGCCCGCGATGGCGCCGACAAGACTGGTCGCCCCGATCTCCGCCGCAGCGATGTCGGCGACCCGGCGCGGTGTCGCTCCGATGAGGCGCAGTGCGGCGAAACGTTCGGCGCGCGCCGCAGCGCCGAGCCGGGTAACAATTCCCACCAGTATCAGCACCGGAAGCAGGATGGCGATGGCGCCGATGATGGCCACTGTGCGATAGCCGATGCTGGGAAACGCCGACCCGCCGAACCGCTCGACCGCCCACACACCGATGGTGGCATCGCTTGAATAGCTGGCCGCCCGGCCGGGGTCGAGGTCGCCGGCTGCCAAGCCGACCACGACTACCAGCGAGTCGGGACTGGCTAGCGCGGTATCGGCAATGACGCCTGCCCGAGTACCGTAGCGGGCGCCCAGCTGGTCGGCCGGGTGTGCGTCGATGAGCGCTATCAACGCAGGTGACGCGTAGTAGGTGCCGATCGCGGGTGGGCGACCGATGCCGGGTACGACCACCGTCGAGCTCGGCGTGGAGGCGATGTCCACCCTGGAAATCGTGCGGCCTGCGAAATAGTCAGAGACAGTCGAGGCGAAAACCCGGCTGTCGGTCAGCGGCTCGGCAGCCGGATCGTTGACCTGTTCAGTCACGCCATAGATCAGCGTGGTCCAAGTGGATCGCTCGGTCCGGGTGGCCAGGCCGTTGTAGGCACCCCACAGCAACAGCAGGAGCAGGACGCCGACGGCGACGCCACCGGCCATGCCAAGCAAGCGCCCCCACGACCCCCGGTCTCCGGCGGTGACGAGCCTTGCCAGCGAGAACAGACTCATCCGTACGGCCCTCCGACGGTGATCTGTCCATCTCGCACAGCCAGCTCACGGTTGGCGTAGGCCGCCGTCCGAGGATCGTGGGTGATGAGCACGACTGTGGTGCCCGCCGCCCGTGCCGTCTCGGTGAGGGCGAGCATGACGGCCTCTGCCGAGAGCGAGTCGAGCGACCCGGTGGGCTCATCGGCGAACAGTAGGGAAGGCTCGGTGACGAGCGCCCGCGCCACAGCAGCACGCTGGGCCTGGCCACCGGACATCTGAGCAGGCAGCTTGCGGGAATGCTCGGTGAGCCCGAGGCGGTCGAGCCAGGTGGCGGCGCGCCGCAGCGCCTCACGCCTGCCGACGCCGGCCAGCAAGAGCGGGATCGTGACATTGTCTAATACGGACAAATCGGGCAGGAGCTGTCCGTATTGAAAGACAAAGCCAAACTCGGCCAGGCGAAGCCTCGAACGACCCGCCTCGCCGAGCGCGTTGACTCTAGTTTCCCCATAATCAACAACTCCTTCGTCTGGCACCAGGACGCCGGCCAGCACGTGCAGCAGCGTTGACTTGCCCGATCCGGAGGGGCCGGTAATCGCGACGATCTCTCCGGCGTGGATGTCCAGGTCGACGCCGCGCAGCGCCTGGGTCAGCCCGAACGTCATGCGCAGCCCGCGAGCTCTCAGCAGGACAGGCCCGACACCGGGCACCCGCGATGGCGTGCTGACGACCTCGACCTCGCTCACTTCTTCACCTCTGCTCGCAGTTGGGTAAGGCGCGCGGCGGTCAGATCGATCCAGCGTAAGTCCGCCTCGATATGGAACAACGCGTGGTCGCAGGCGAGCACGACCGCCAGGTCGGCCTTCTTTTTCTCGTTGGTCAGCTGGCGCATTCGGGCCATGTGCTGCGCCCGCTGCAGGTCCAGCAGACGACCCGCGTCGTCACCTAGCAGCAGCGCTATGATCGTCTTGGCAAAAAGGTTGCTCTGCAGGCGTTCTGATGGAACGTCGGGAGTGAACATCCATTCCATCACCCGGGCTCGACCAGCCGCCGTGATCTCGTAGCGCTTGCGCTCGGGCCCGGAACCCGCTTCCTCGCCGACGGCCACGATCCAGCCCTTGCCGATCAGCCGCGCCAGGGTCGTGTAGACTTGGCCGAACGCCAGAGGTTTCTTCAGTCCGAACCAGCGGTCGTAGCGGTTCTTCAGGTCATAGCCGTAGCTCGGGCTCATCCCGAGTAGGCCGAGTATGGCGGTTGTGTTGTCCACACCAAGTGACTATACAGCCCGTATCTACACGGACAACCTATCGCGTGCCGTTGGTGCGCCGCGAAGGGGGCACCATGATCAGGGAGAGCCCGTACACCAGGCGAATCAGCCGTGACGTCGACCGCGGCGCTCACATCGCACGGCGTGTCGCCGTGGCGACTGGACCTGACCCACGTTGACCGACATCCCAGATCAGAGGGGCTGCGCGATCCTCGGGAGGATGTTCATCATGGAAGGGAGGGCCTGAAGAGGTGGCGGCCCGGGCCCTGAGCTGTCGGGCTTGACCGCAGTGGGCTGCGGCCGGTCGCTGGGACGCGCGCATCGCAATCGAAAGCCGAGCAACTCGTCGGGAGTGTTGACCCCCGGGCGCAGCTTCCCGGATCTCCCGTCCAGTGTCCCTAGGCAGGGGTTGCCGGACCCCTGGGTCCGGATGCCGGCCTCAGGTGCGGACCTCGGACCTCGGATCACGGATCACGGGGGTGGGATCCGGGCGTCCGTCCTGGTCCGGCTCGCGGGGAACGCTGCGCCCCGGGGGCGCCGATCGGGGACCGGCCGGCTACCCCCGGCCTACCGTGGTGACCGTGCCGGGCCGGCGCAGCGCGTCCTTGTACGCTCGGACGCTGACCGCCTTGCCGTCGCGGTCAGTGTCGTCAGGGTCGATTTCCCAGCCGTCGAGCTGCACCCACGAGTATTCCTCCGGCGACGGCCAGATCTTTACCACCCGGAGCCGCACGGGCCGGTTGGCGTCCACGTGGTCACATTGCCGCAGCGCCACCAGATCACCGGGGCACGCCAGCGGGGTCGGCTCAGGCATCGTCGACGGCTCCGTACGACTCGGCGGATTCGTCCTTGTCGTCGTGCGGGTAGCCGGCGGGCATCAGCCCGGACAGGTGCAGGACGGCGCGGATTCGTCGGGCGTTCGCCGGCTCCCACCGGTCCAGGATCGCGATCGCCCGTAGGAACGGGCGGCACGGCCCGGGGACGCCGCCGCACCGGTGGCATTCGCCGGTGGTCCGGTTCGGCAGGTGGGTGCGGGCGGTGGAGTTCGCGTCGTGGATCGCCCGGGACAGCGCGGGGGAGCGGGCCGCCCGGTTGGTGTGGTCCGCGCTTCGGGCGTCGTCGACCGCTCCGTACGGGGCGGCAGCCACGCCGCGCGCGCCGGTGAGCTGGAACCGCCCGTCCTGATCGGGGTCGGTCTCCCCGGGTGTCCGCTTCGGCAGCGGCGGCCTGCCCGGCGTGGGTGTCGCATCGTCCGCTGCTGTGAACGTGATGTACCGGGCGAGGCGGGGAGTCCCGCCAATGCCGTCATTCCTGATCGACATTCTTCCTCCGAGTGCAGTCGACTGTGGTGTTCGCCGACTTCCACCCTGGACTATCAGCCCCCCACCACAGAAGATGGGAAAAGCCCGGGAGCGACCAGGTGGCAATTGATCAACGCGGGTGACTCCGGGGAATGTCCGGCACCGGTCAGTGGTGCGCCGTGATGAATTGGGGGACGTGAAAGGCTATGTCTGCGAGCGAGTATCTGGTAGAGGACCTTCGTCGCGTCCGGGAGATGCTGGGGCTCACCCAGGAGTCCTGGGGTGAGCGCCTGCACTTCTCGGCGTCGCACGTCGGCGCGGTGGAGCGCGGCGAGCGGCCGGCGCTGCCGGACTACCTCGGGGCGGTGGACCGGGTGTACGGCACCGCGTTCATGAAGTTCTATCGGGAGTTCATCCGTGGCGAGTGGACACCGGTGTGGTATCGCCCGTTCGTCGAGTACGAGGGCCGCGCGAGACTGCTACGGATCTTCCAACCGATGATGATGCCCGGCCTGTTGCAGACCGAGGCGTACGCACGCGCCCTGTTGCAGGCGCTCAACACCAAGCCGGAGGATCTTGAGCTGGCCCTGGCCGCCCGACTGGACCGGCAGGAAATCGTCACCCGGGCCACCAACGCCTGCCGACTGGTGGTGGTGCTCGACGAAGTGGTGTTACGCCGGTCGGTGGGAGGGCCGGAGGTGATGCGCGACCAGTTGAAGGCGATCGCCGACGCAAACCAGCGGCAGAACGTGCAGGTGCACATCGTGCCGTTCAGCACCGGAGGCTATCCCGGGATGCTCGGGCCGATGGTGCTCGCGACCGTGGACGGCCGGACAGTCGGCTTCCTCGAAGGCCACCAGGAAGGGCGGTTGATCGAGGCCAAGGATGTCACCGAGGCGCTGGAAGAGGACTGGGAAGCTATCCGGGGGTACGCTCTGCCCGGCCAGCAGTCCCACGAGATGATCATGGAGGCGATCGAGACATGGAGCTGACCGAGGCGCATTGGCGCAAGAGCACCAGGTCCGACAGCGGCAACTGTGTCGAGGTGGCCGACAATCTGCCGGGCCGCGTCTACGTCCGGGACACCAAGAACCGCGACGGCGGTACGTTGGCCTTCGCCCCGTCGTCCTGGTCGAGCTTCGTCGAGCTGGCGAAGAAGTACGCCTGAGCCCGCGCCGGTCCGCTTTCCGTAGCCGGAGCGCACAGAACCCCGGGACCCGCCCAGTTGCAAGGGTCCCGGGGCCACTGACCTAAACTTTGGCCTTTTTGCTGGCTTTCGGTAGGTCGATGTGGGTGATGGTTA
>NZ_JBHMIO010000092.1:0-6331 GCF_048060275.1 Micromonospora sp. LOL_015 | reverse complement strand
GCTGTCCGCCCACGAGGAGCTTCAAAGACCATCGGACAGGACTTCGTCCTGACCCTTGACAGCCGTGGACGCGCGAGGTCTCCGGACCCTCGAAGAACGGTGTCAGCTCCGCGTGAAAACTGGCTCTGGCGCACATTTTGTGAGTCGTGCTCGCTGGTAGGTCGGGTTGGGTGCCCGGGTGGAGATCATTTCGGCGTTGCTCCCGCATCTGGCTGGTCTGCGGTTGGAGGCGGTGGTGGTCCGGGCCGCCGGAGTCAGGATCAACGCGGCGACGCGAACGGTACGGGCGGCGTGTGGAGCCTGCGGCACGTGGTCGACCACAGTGCATGGTCGCTACCTGCGGCGGTTGGCTGATGTCAGACTCGGCGGCCACGAGGTGCTGGTCGCGTTGACGGTCCGGCGGTTCGCCTGCATGAACGCCGGGTGTCGGCGGCGGACGTTCGTCGAGCAGGTGCCCGGGTTGACCCGACGGTACGCCCGGCACACCGTCGAGGCGGCAGGCGACCTGGAAGCGGTCGCCCTGGCGTTGGGTGGCCGGCCCGGCAGCCGACTGGCGCAGCGGTTGGCGGTGTCCGTGTCCCGTACGACGTTGATCCGGATGATCCGGCGGATGCCCGACCCGCCGACGGTGACGCCGACGGTGCTGGGCGTGGACGACTTCGCCCGCCGTCGTGGGCACCGCTACGCCACCGTGCTGCTCGACATGCACACCCGCCGACCGATCGACGTGCTGCCCGACCGCACCGCCGACACGCTCGCCGACTGGCTGCGCGAGCACCCCGGAGTCGAGGTCATCTGCCGAGATCGCGGGGGCAGCTACGCCAACCCTCGGGAAATGCATCAGACGGGCGATGAAGTCGCAGTTGGCGTGGTGGAGGCCGGGGCCTGGAGCTTCGCGAGCGCACGTTGGCGCACGGCTTTGACCTGCTCGTTTGGCGAGATGATCCCGTCTGATGCATGATCCTCCCGCTATCCGGGTGTGTCGGGAGGGTCGGTTGCGGCGGGTCGACTTGGCGGGTGCGGCGCACCTGGAACTGGTGTCGGGTGTGATCCGGTTGCGTCCGGAGGACGCGATGAGCGAGGCGATGTTCCGAGGCTGGCGGGCGCAGCAGAGCGCTCGGGGCCTGCGGGAGGAGACGATCGTGGAGCGGGAGCGGCTGGTGCGCCAGTTCATGGCGTTCACCAACGAGTACCCGTGGCGGTGGACGCCAGCGCATGTCGACGAGTGGTCGATGTCGCTGACCGGAGAGCGGCATCTGGCACCCGCGACGATCCGCGCCTACCAAGGGACTCTGCGGATCTTCAACGAGTTCCTCTGCGACGGCCGGTACGGCTGGGCGGTGGCGTGCGAGCAGGAGTTCGGGCCGGGCGAGCACCCAGTGGCGATCGTGCACGAGTGGAACTCGATCGCCCATCTGCAGACCTACGAGGGTGACCCGGACGAGCGTCCGTTCACCCGCGACGAACTCCAGCGGTTCCTGGACTACGCCGATGACCAGGTCGACCGCGCGGTCGACGCGAAGCGCAAGGGTGCGCTGGCGGCGTACCGCGACGCGACCTTGTTCAAGGTCATGTATGGCTGGGGACTACGCCGCACCGAGACGTCGAAACTCGACATCGCGGACTGGGGCCGCAACCCGTCTGCTCCACAGTTCGGACGGTACGGGTCGCTGCACGTCCGCTACGGCAAGGCCAAGCGTGGTCAGCCACCTCGGCGCCGCAACGTGTTGTCGGTGTTCGGGTGGGCGGTGGAGGCGGTGAGCGACTACGTCGAGAACGTCCGCCCGCGGTTCGGGTTCACCGACCATCCGGCGTTGTGGGTGACCGAACGTGGTGGGCGGATCCAGCCACCGGAGATCAACGCGAGGTTCGTGTCATACCGGGAAGCGCTGGGACTGCCGAGAACCCTCTCGCCACACGCTCTGCGTCACGCCTATGTCACCCACAACACCGAGGACGGGGTGGACCGGCGCTTCATCCAGATCCAGGTCGGGCACGAGAGCGACAGCTCCACGGCGATCTACACGCACGTGTCCGACGACTTCATGAACACCGCACTGCGCAGAGCACTCGCGCCGGCGCTCGGGCCGGCCGCAACGGACGGAAAGGATCACTGATGGCCCCGAAGCTGGACTACCGCTGGCATTTACGCCGGATCATGGCCGACCGTGGCCTGTTCCACACCACGGACCTGATCAAGCCGCTGGCCGAACGGGACATCACCTTGTCCTCCAGCCAGGTCTTCCGGCTGGTCACCGAGCGGCCCGAGCGGTTGAGCCTGAAGATCCTGATGGCGCTGATGGACATTCTCGACTGCACGATGGACGAGCTCATCGAGCCGGTCGCGGCGGCGGGCGCCGGGACGCGGCCGAAGAAGGCGGCCGGTGGCACTGGACCGCCCGGCCTGGGCGAGCTGCGGCCGAAACGGGCCAGGATCACCGGGTGACCAAGAGGATCGACCGATCGCTGCTCGCGCAGCAGGTTGGTCCGCTGCTTGCGTTGCTCGCCGAACTCGAGCCCGCCCTGGAGACCGAAACGGTCCTTGCCGCCCTCCGGGAGGCGGCTGCGTTGCCGTCCGGGCAACAGCGGATCGCCACGGAGGTGGTCGAACGCCCGGAACTGCTCACCGGCCAGGCCCCCGCCGCGACGCTGCCCGGCGTGCTGCGCCTCGTCGATGCCCTGGTCCGGGCCGGCGCCACGGCCGTGGTTGCGCCACTCTGCCCGCGCTGCGGGAAACAGCGCCCGCTCAGCCGCCCCTTCGACGGCCTTCGACTCTGCGCCGGCTGCACCCGCAAGGCCGTGGCCATGCAATGCGGTCGTTGCGGGAAGCTGCGGCCCCCGGCCCGCCGCAACGACAACGGCCACCCCATCTGCCAGCCCTGCTGGTGGAATGATCCCCGCAGTTGGAAAGCCTGCACGAGCTGCGGCGGCCTGCGCCGCGTCGCCGCGATGACCGAGGCCGGGCCGGTCTGCACCCGCTGCCGGCCGAGGCCCGAACTCGTCTGCGGCATCTGCGGGCGAACCGGCCGATGCACCATCTCACGCGCCACCGGCCAGCCGATGTGTGACCGCTGCCGCGAACGATGGGCCGTCTGCTCCCGCTGCGGCGCTGGCGCCTCGGTGAAGGGTGGAACACGCGACGCACCGTTGTGCGCCCGCTGCGTCAACCCCGACCCGACCTTCTGGACCCGCTGCGGCGTCTGCGGCATCACCTGGCAACTCACCACGGCCGAATGCACCCGCTGTTCCCTGGACCGCAACCTCGCAGGAGTCCTTGCCGCCGCTGACGGCGGCACCGCGACCCAACTCGACCAGTTGCGCCAGGCATTCGTCCTGGTCGACCGCCCCGATCACGCGATGGACTGGCTGAACAAACCCGGTGTCCGCAACACTCTACGCACCGTCGCGCTCGCGCGGCCCGCCATCACACACGAGGCATTGGACGCGATGCCGCCCAGCGGCACCCTCGCGCACATCCGCTCCATGCTCATCGTCGCCAGCGCGCTCCCGGCCCACGACGAGCGCCTGGCCGCTCTCGAACCGTGGATCAAGAAGACCATCGCCGCGCGGGAGAGCCTCGAGCACCAACGCGCCCTACACGCCTACGCCGTCTGGCACCATCTGCGTCGCCTGCGCGGGCGCCTCGACGACCGGCCCGCTTCCCACCAGCAGGTCAACAGCATCCGCCAACAGGTCGCCGGTGCCGCGGCATTCCTGGACTGGCTGCACACCCGCGGATCGACCCTGGCCACCTGCGCCCAGGCCGACCTCGACCAGTGGCTGGCCAGCAAACCTGCGCCAGCGGCCCGGTCCGCGAACTTCGTGCGGTGGGCCACCGCCCACCACCACGCACCCAAGCTCAGCGCCCCGGCAACGCGCTGGACCGGCCCCACCGGGCCACTCGACCAGGACCGCCGTTGGGCCGACGCCCGACAGCTCCTGCACGACGACACCTACCCGACCGCCGACCGGGTCGCCGGACTACTGATCCTGCTCTACGCCCAGAAACTCACCGTCATCAGCACGCTGACGACTCAACACCTGCGCCACGCCGACGGCCAGACCCTGCTCGCACTGGGCAACCGGCCCGTCGTCCTGCCCGCCCCGCTGGACCGCCTCGTCAACGAACTCGCGAACGCCACCGAACAGACGCCCAGCGGCAGCCTGATCAACACGCCGTCCACCTGGCTCTTCCCTGGACGCTGGCCAGGACGCCCGCTCACCGAGGACGCCCTCGCCAGACGGCTCCGAGCACACGGACTGCAACCACGCCAAGACCGCAACACCGCACTATTCATGCTCGCCGCCGAGGTCCCGGCCGCGATCCTTGCCAAGATGCTCGGCATCCACATCAAAGCAGCCGTCCAATGGCAGCAACTCTCCAACGGAGACTGGACCACCTACGCCGCCGACCTCAGCCGACGAAACCCGGGGCATTCCCACAGTTCCAATAGCTGACTTCACCATTAGAGGGCGCCCGCAAGGGCGCGCCGGACGCGATCCAGATCGCAGACCGCTGGCACCTACTCAAGACCCTCAGCGACACCGTCGAGAAGGTCGTCCGTGGACACCGCCGGTGCCTGCAGACACACACCGACCCGACACCTGCCCTGGCCGCACCTGCCGCCCTGGGCGAGCCGGCCAAGACGGGACGCCGGGCGGACAACACCCGCCACCGCCACGCCGCCGTGCACGCCCTACGGGACGAAGGACTCTCGATCAAAGCGACAGCCCGCCGGCTCGACATGAACGTCAGGACCGCCCGCAGGTACGCCCGCGCCGCCACCGCCGAGGCGTTGATCGGCCCGAACAGCAGCAGCCGACCCAGCGTCCTCGCCCCGTTCCACCCCTACCTGCGGCAACGACTCACCGACGGCGTCCACCAGACAGCCGACCTGCACGCCGAGATCCTGGCCCGCGGCTACCAGGGCAGCCTGCGCGTCCTACGAGACTGGCTCGCCATCAACCGCACCCGACCCACCCCTGCGACCGTCCGGGTGCCGTCAGCCCGGCGGATCACCGGCTGGATCATGCGACCCGGCCACAAACTCACCGACGACGACCGCGCTGACCTCGCCGACGCCCGCAGCCGCTGCCCGGACCTCGACACCGTCGCCGACCTCGCCCGAGGGTTCGCCGCGCTGGTCCGCCACCAGGGCACCGGACACCATCTCGACACCTGGATCGACCGCGCCCGGCACTGCGGATACCCCGAACTCCGCGGCTTCGCCGCCGGCCTGGTCAGCGACCGCGACGCCGTCGTCGCCGGCCTCACCCAGCCCTGGAGCTCAGGCCCAGTCGAAGGCCAGGTCAACCGGATTAAGACGATCAAACGGCAGATGTACGGCCGCGCGAACCTCGACCTCCTCCGCAAACGCGTCCTCGCAGCAGCCTGAGCGACTGCCAAGACCAATCACAAAATGTGCGCCAGAGCCATTTTCACGCGTCGTCGACACCATATCCTTGCGGGTCATGTGCATCTTTCGTTTACCGTTCTCGACCGGCTAAACCCCCGCTGAATGAGGGAGGCTGAGCCGGGCTGGGCGGCTCCGGCAACGGCCAGGCTGGAATTCCTGACTGTCGCCGGAGCCGGTTGCTTCCTGAACCACCGTGCGGCCGCCAGCGCGAGTGCGGCACTGGCGCGGCACCGGTGCTGGCGTCGTGGCCGCCGCTATCCTCCGGCATGGCACCGCCAGGGCCGACCATGCAGGTACAGGCCGCCGCGGGGTGGTGCGGCGATACTGTCGGCTCTTTCCTGGGTCGATCAGGCAGGGCGGGCAACCGGGTACGGGCGGGCCGGGATGCGGCGGGTGCTGTTGCTGGTCTGCGGTGCCGTTCCGCCTTCGGCCGGCTGTAGCGGGGCCAACGCCCGTCCCGCCGCCAGGATCGGTTGTTGGAACCAGTAGCTGAACTCGGCTTCCGTCGGGTCGCCTTCGGGCACGGCGACCTCGGCAAGCCGGAACTCAACCAACTGCTCCAGGACTGCCTCTGCGTGTCCGTGGTCGATGTCGAGGATCCGGGCCGATTCGGCGACGGTTGTCGTGCCGCAGGTATTGGCGGCCAGACAGCGGAATGCCAGTCGGAGGTGTCGTGGCATGGCCTGGTCGCGAGCTGCGACGCTGAGTCTGATGTCAAATCTGCCGGTCGCCAGCTCGGCAAGCCACCGGTCGGGAGTGAGCCGCTGGATCAGCCGGTGCAGAGACCAGTGCGGACGCAGTGCCAACAGGCCGGCGACCGCTCGCAGCGGTACCGGAAAGCCGGCACAGATCTCGGCTAGGGCGTGTATCAAAGTCGGTCACAGCCACTCGTTGATCGCCGCGACCTGCACGGT
>NZ_JBHMIO010000091.1:0-7002 GCF_048060275.1 Micromonospora sp. LOL_015 | reverse complement strand
CCACCCAATACCGAAACTACTCAACCGAGCTCAAGACGAACCGCGTCGGTGGATCGAGGCTGAGCCGCCACCGCCCTGCCCCCGCCCTGCCCCTTGCCTCTGCGGCTCTGCCCCCTGCCTCTGCCGCCCTGGCGCCGCGCCCGATGAGCCACCTCCCCCGCGAGGCCGCTGCCTCCGACTACTTCCCGACCCACAAGCCGTGCTGGCCCACTTGCACTTCGCAGCCCGAAGGCGGTTCTGGAGATGGGCATCTTGAACGCGCCGTGATCCCAATCTGGTGGATGATCGTCACGTCGGTGATCGACAGTACCCCTGGCCGGCGGCATCGTCTGGTGATGATCACTGCGGGCGCATTGTCCCCGTCGAACGGCAGAATCCTGCGGTGGATGCTCACCGCCGGCGGAGCCGGGATCGGCATGGTCGATCCGGTCTTTTGCCTGACTGTCCCGCATAAACGGGCAAAACCGCCTATAGTTCTGTCTATGCTTAGTACTCGGGCGAGAATCCGGCACGCCATCGGTGACCAGCGGGTCATCCGTGTCCAACGGCTCGTGGCACCTGTCGTGCGCCGCAACCTGACCCTGCTGGCCAGGGTCTACGACACCGACAAGGGTCGCGGACACGGCTACGCCGCGCTGTACGAGCGGCATCTCGGCGACCTCCGCGACCGCCCGATCAACCTGCTCGAAATCGGCATCGGCGGCTACGACTCCACCACCTGGGGAGGTTCGTCGCTGCGCACCTGGCGGGACTACTTCCAGCGTGGCCAGATCCACGGCCTCGACATCGCCGAGAAGCAGATCGACGAGCCGCGAATCCACGTTCACCGCGGCGACCAGTCCGACCAGACCTACCTGCGGGAGCTCGGGCGCCGGTACGGGCCATTCGACGTCGTCATCGACGACGGTAGCCACGTCAACGCGCACATCCGGGCATCGTTCGACGCACTCTTCGTCGACCACGTGCGACCGTCGGGCTTCTACATCATCGAGGACATGTCGACGGCCTACCTCGACGAGTACGGCGGCGGCCCGCCCGGAGACCAAGGTACATCCGTCGGACTCGTCCAGAGCCTCTGCGACGATGTGAACCGACGGCACTGGGCCGGGTGGCACGGACGGCCCGCCCTACCCGTGCGGGCCGTCCACGTCTACGAGAAGATCGCCTTCGTCCAGCACGGCTGACCACCGGCGGAGCTGCCGTGGACATCGACGACGCGGCGGCGGTCAGCCGAGTCCCTTGACGCCCGGATAAGCCGTGTCCGAAGGAATCTGTACGGCGGTACCTGCGGCGGAGGTAGAGGGGTGGTACACCCGCAGCGGATGCCGCGTTCGACCTTGTCGACCCACGAGTGGGGTTTGCCGATCCGGTCGGCGAAGACCTGCTGGGTCAGGCCACGCCGGGCGCGCAGTTGGGCGATCCGCCGGCCGATGGGCTGGTCGGCGATGCGGTGGCGGCCGGGCGCGGTCATCGGTGCATGCTCCGGTGGATGGCCTCGGTGGTCGCGCCGCAGCGGGGGCACCACCGGGACTTGACGCGGAACGCGAACAGGCCGAGGAGGAAGCCGGGCATCAGGCCGGCGAAGACGATCGGTAGCAGTCTGGCGATCACGAGCACTCACCTTCTGGCGGGGGCCGGAATCGGATTCGGGTCATCGCCGGAATCCGATGTGCCCAGTTGACCTCAGTCGGGTGGTGACAGGAGGAGGTGCGCGTGGTGCGGATCAGTGTCGGGGCAGCCTGCCGGACACCAGGTCCGCTACCGTGCGTGAAAGCGACCACTACGGGTGAAGGGTCGATGCGGTGGCAGTCAGCGGGGACGGGATCACGCGCTTGTTGGCCGAGGCGGGCTGGCAGCCTGAGCAGTCGGGCCTGTAGGGAGATCTGTGTAACGGATGTCAGTAGAAGTCCGTTATGACCGGTGGGTAGCCGGTCGACACAGTGAGGACCAGTTTCGATGACACTCTCAACGGTGGAGCAGTACGACCCCGGCGTCGGGCCTTACCGTCCCGCGACGGCCGCACCCCGACCCGGGCTCTCGCCCGCGCCGCCGCGTCCGCCCGGCGCTGCAGCCACCGACCCAGGACGGCGTCCAACGCGTCACCGTCGAGCCGGGCACACAACCCCCGCACCGTCTTCTCGTCCGGGCCGACATACCGGCCGGTCACCGGGTCCACCCGGGCACCGAACGCCTTCAACGTCTTCTGCGAACACCCGGCGATCCACTGCCCGACCGCGTACACCGACACGCTCCCGGCCAACACCGCCGCCAACGCCAACCCGAGCACTGTCGGAAGCCGATGCCGGATACCCCGCGCATCTCGCGGATCGGGAACCTGCGACAACGCCGCCATCAGGCATTCCTGGCCGTCACGGCCCAGTAGTAGGACAGGCCACGTCCTCCGGTCCGGCTGGCACTGGACAGCGTTGATCAGCAATGATGCAGGCGCGGGCACGGTACTCCACAAGGTGATCCGAAGGCGTCGAGAACCTCAAGATCACCGGAGCCGTGCCCGCCCCGTCGAATCCACTCCGGACATCAACACGGAGTACCCAACAACACACACTCCGACTTTGCCGTGCCCGTGGCTACGCAGCCTGCCTCCGGGTGTCCGCCGCGACTGGTCCAGACATCAGCTTCCCATCGGAGATGATGAATACACCACCTCATCTGACGGCGACCGTGACGGCAACGCAGGCGCACAGCGACGCGCGGGTACAGACAGTCAGCACTCTCCGCCACAGAAGGGGAGGCTCGTTTGTTCTTCAGCGCAGTTGCCTTCTAAGCCAATCAGGCGCTTTCTCGACAATCTCAGACGCACGTGAACGATCTGTGGATCCGTCCGGTCTACTAAGCGCCCATCGCAACGTTGGCACAGCTTCCTGCGATCCGAAGAACTCCACAAGTGGATCAGGCTCTACGGTCGCCTCATCACGTATTCGGCGCCATATCGAAAGCGTAACCTCAACATCTACGACTGCGCGTGCGAGCGCCACATCACGAGGCCGAGAGCTCAACCGAAGTCTACCGTCCCGAGTGTCGCCTAGAATGACACATAGCACAGCCTCGCCGACACCTGGCCACTCATCCATCGGGGCATATTGCTGATCAGATATCGCGGATTCGTCGACGTATCCTGGCCGATCGCCAGGCACCGTACGCACCACCAATCCATAGTGCTGATGCCTGACTATCCGACACTCAACCAGAAAATATTTAGGGTACTCAGAATTTTCCATCAGGCGCCACCAGGCTTCCAAGGGGTGCGCGGGAATGAATTGAATTCATCGAAAAGATGCGACGGAATAGAGTACTCAACCGCACCTTCGTTTAGGAAATCCTCCATAGGCTCAATATTGTTTCTACTCAGCCATTTCGTCGGGACTGCCACCTTGAACCCCTGACCATGGGAATCGCGGTGCTGGGAGGCGTAGTCTTCAACCCTCGCCCTGTTACCAAAGTAAGCCGAACCGTCCAGACCTTCATCCAAATCCAGCGGATGGTTGCGCGGGTCAAGCCCGTGGTCCAACTCACTGGAACCGCGACCAACCGGGGAGACTCGGTATAGATCAGTTGTGCCGCAGTTGTGTACGAGGACCGGCGTGGTGCCGGCCACCACATAGTACGTGTGGATGTCGGCGATGGTGAGGCTGTGTACCCGTGTCGCCTCGGTACGGTGCTCGACCGCGGTGATCTGGACCCACGTGCCGGCGGAGGTCTGCAACCACTGCCCGACCGCAAGGTCTGCCGCGTCGACCCACTCCGACAGCCCCGGCACCCAGAACGGATGCTCGTCCGTCGCCGTGATCACCGACCGACCGCCACCACCGGTCGCGACAGACACCTCCACGAGATCCTTGTCACCATCACCCGTGATCACGACCTCGACCCACTTGACCGCCGTCTCACCGGTCTCCGGATCCGTGGCGAGAACCTCCTCACCCACCTCAAGATCCTCAATCGGCTTACTACCCCCACCGGCCATCACCACCCGGGTCCCCGACAGGAAACTGTTCGGAACCGGACACGACGCACCCGCCAGGACCCGATCAGCCCACTTCGTGTCGTCACGCCACTTCAACAACTGACGACCGACCCGCGTCACCGCGGAGATGAACTTGTCCGCCTTCCGAACCAGACCGATCGCCTTCGTCCACGGAATCAAGTCCAACAACGCCCACGCACACGCCGCGGCCCACCCATCCGCCTGGTTCACCGGCTACCGCCGGCTGACCATCCGCTACGAACGCGACCCCGGCCTGTACTGCGCATTCGTCACCCTCGCCGCCGCCCTCACCTGCCACAAGCGCTACATCACACTCACCACCTGAGACACGCTCTTACAGTCCCCGCCACGGTTTGCGAGCCCTTATTCGGCCACAATGGACGCGACCGCCTACCTCCTGCCGCGAATCAGGCTTGACCACTGGATCGATCGTCGAGCTTGAAGAAGCGGAATACGAACGCCCTCTGTTCCGCGACGGTCACCACCTCGTCTGGGCTGGCCGGCGCGAGGGCGTCCACAATTTCAGAATCAGCTAGAGACTGCTTATCCGTCAAAACGTAGGCTTGCCTGCCGCCACTGAACTGTTGGAGCATTCCAGACGCGAAGACGTTGACGCGAGCACCTTGGCAACATAGAAGCTGCCCCTCTTGTTCAAGTATCAGTCTGGCATTCATCAAAGCCACCAAGACATTGTCACCCGAACCACTGCCGAGATCTCTACCCTCCAACTCGACAGAGAGCATCGGTCGTGGCGCCAACTCCAAGGCCAGCTTAACCCGACGTAACGAGCCGTCACGGGCAACAGCCTGGAGCTCGACCGTTTCGATCATAGTCGTCCCCTAAGATTTGGGTTGGAGCGGAAGGTTCCATCTGGCATTCGGCAGCCAACGATACATTCGGTAGGAACGCGTCCCGGAACGGCGATCTCCCTCTCATGTGCCATCCTGTTGCCAGGAATTGCTTTGTTGACATCAATGCCATCGACGCCTCGGATGCGGTAGACATACCCGCCTCTGGAAATCGCGTGAGCTTCACTTGTTGTGGTAGATACGTAACCAGAAGCTGGCGTATAGGTGCCGGACACGCCGGCCACATGTTCTTCAAGGTCCATGTTCGACCCACGCGGCTCAAAGCCCGTCTCAAAGATCTCATCTGGGCCACGGGTATCGCTTCGGAAGGTGTCACCACAGTTGTGCACCAGCACCGGCGTGGTGCCGGCTATCACATGGTACGTGTGGGATTTTCAGCCCGTCACGCAGTGTGACTTACATGTTTGTGGCGTTTCACCTGGCCTTTCGCGTGTGGCACCAACTCGCCGCATCGAACTCTATCGGTGTTGACGGCGACGGTGACGGCAACCTGGGGAGACGTCCGCGCCCCGGCTGCCCCAACCTACCAGCGGCGGCGACCAGCCCTCGCCGCCCGCCAAGTGTCCCCGCAGCAGCCGCGACCGCGCATCGAAGCAGTGAGCCAGCCGGACCGAGGCCCTCGGCCAAGATCCGACTGGCTCAAAACTGCTCTACAGGATCAAGCGCGCCCGGCTACGCCGGACGCACGCGCACGCGCTACAGCCGTCCCGGCCCCGCGCGCACGCGCCCACGCAACGAGACTCCCAAGACGGCCAGAAGCCAGTGCGCCGGTTGACGCTCAAGGCCGTGACGATCGCGTGGAGGGTCAAGTCACGACCCGGCTCCCGGCGATCGACGCCGAGCCGCGACGCGGCACGCCACTGAACACCACGGCCGACAAACGCGCCGCAGGACGCCGCACACCAGCAAGGGCCTACGCTCGAATCCATAGTGGGCACTTGCATCGATTCATGCGCATGCTATCCGAGAGCTTGACGGCAACGCTGACGGCAACCGGGGCATACCGGGGCGCCCACCACCGCACAGAGCAGAACATTGGTTACTCTCCGGAGTCACTGGTCCGCCTCATTGCAACGCGCCAACGCTTGCCTGTCCGGCCCACACATCGGCCGACTCCAGCATCATTGAATCGATTGTCAATGCGCCCGACACATAGGCAGACCACCAAAGCTCCTCGCATGGAACATGCGCTTCACCTTTCGTGTCCACCCATAGACTGAGCCGGCCATCCTCCCGGACAGTCAGATCCCACCAGGACCAAGCACGTAAGCCTGGTTCGAAACAATAGATCCAGTCTTGCCAGGACCATGGGCGGCTTTCTCGATGAGCGAGATATTGCCTCCTCCCCTCAATTCCTACCTCATCATTCCTTACGTCCAATTGACCTTCGGTCGACAGGACTTGAAACCACGGCGGCAATGCCTCGACAGAAATATCCTCACTCTGTTCGAAGTCGGCAGTTCGCGCTGCGTCCACGCCCGCCGCCACAACCGAGCGAAGGCGTTCCGCATAGTCCGCCGAACTGGCCACAGGTCTGATGACCAGCAGCGCCAAAGATCTAATAGGCTCCTCGTCGGTCCGTCGCACCAGACGCGACGCCTCATTATCGAGGTCATATCGACTCATGGCTGCCCCATCACATCACTCGACCCGATCCGGGAATGATTGCATCCATCAATCCACCAACATAGTGATCTGGCAATCCGAACAAGCCTGGTCCGTCGCTCTGATCAGGTGCCATCTTACGCGCAAGGTTCCACTCTCGTCGCGTCCCAGACCACCCACGAGGCATACGCTGCGGCAGCGACTTGCTTGCGATTTGGTCAACGTATGACCGGGGTACATTGAACGCGACAAGCTGGTCACCCTTAAATTCCATCGAATGCGCCGCGTCACCCGTCATATTCAGGTACAGCTGACCCGAGCCAGAATGGGAGACGTTGCCGCTCGCATCAACCGAGAGTCGCATCGTCTCTGGAATTGATGTGTCCTGCTTTCGGTATACCGTGACGTTGTCGCCGCAATTGTGAACCAAGACCGGGGTGTTGCCGGCTACTACATGGTAGGTGTGGACGTGGCTGATGGTGAGGTTGTGGACGGTGGCGTGTGGGACGGTCCGGCGGTGGA
>NZ_JBHMIO010000090.1:0-7871 GCF_048060275.1 Micromonospora sp. LOL_015 | reverse complement strand
GTCACGGACGGGCGGGTGCGCGGTAAACGGTCATCCGGGTGGTACGGGGGTCAGACGCGGTACGGGAGTGCGACACGGGATCGGCTCGCGGCGGCTCCGGCACGCCCACAAGCTGGTGGGGCGCGGGTGCGCTGCTGCGCGCCGTGACCATGTACAACCACGCCGGCCCGCCGACGATTCCCGACCGGGTCCACCGACCCGATCCACTGGCCGGGCCGGAGCCTGACTGCCGCCTGGCGGCTGCGGGCCGGAGTGGGTGGCGCGACCATGCACAACGACCCCGCCCAACGGATCATTCCGACCGGGGCGGCGGCGCTCCCGTGCTGCCAGCCAGCGGCGCCGACACATCGGTACCCCCGGCGCGGTCGGGAGGTCCGTTAGAGTGGTTTCAACCCCGGTGCCAGCCTCGGCGGGCCGGTGCCGGGCCCACCCCGCGAGACGCAGCGGCCGTCGGCGAGCCAATGCGTGACCCCACCGTCACCAGCAGTGGAGAGGCTCCACCATGCCGGCAGATCGCCGAAGCCGCAGCGCCCGTGACTCCGCCAGATCGTCCGCCCGGCCGGCCACCCGGGCAGCCTCGCCGGGGACGCCGTCGGTTCGTCGCCTGGCTCCACTGGTGATCGCATTCGCGCTGGGCGCACTACTCGCTGCGCCGATCGGAGCCGTGACCGCAGGCGACTCCACTGACGCAGCTGACTCCGAAGCGCTCGACGACCGAGTCGCGCAGCTGCAGGCGCAGGAGGAGGAGCGGAACGCTGCCCAGATCGTGGAGCTGACCTCGCTTGCCCGCCGTACGCAGGAGAACCTCTTGCCAGTGCTCGACGGGCTGGCCGGTGCGGTGCCGGCGGGCCAACCGCCCGGTCCGGCAGCTCCCCAGTCAGACGTCGAAGGGTGGCGGGGCATCACCAGGGACGTGGTCGAGGACTTTGCCAACCCGCCGTCCGGTGGTACCGGCGTCAACATCGCCCGTTCCGGTCTGGCTGCGGCGGTACGGGCGCTCGATGCCGCGGTCGACACATACACGGCGGCGCTGGCCCTTCCACAGGATGACCGCGGAACTCTGCTGGAGCTCGCCGGCCGTCAGCGGGACATCGCGGTCACCACTTGGTCGGTCGCAGCGACACAACTCGACGTGCTCAACGTCGACGCTGGCAACGGGCACACCCACATCTTCCTCCCGGCCGCGCCGGGGCAGGGCGCCCTGACCGCCGACGGCGTACCGGAAGGGGAGTAGCGCCGCTGACCTGCGGCGGAGCTGATGGAGCGGGCGACGAGAATCGAACTCGCGTAATCAGTTTGGAAGACTGAGGCTCTACCATTGAGCTACGCCCGCGTGCGCCCCGGCGGGCAGGGCGCGCCGTCTAGCGTACAAGTTATCCCGGGTCTGCCGCACGGGGGTCCCGCCGGCGGCGCGGCGGGTTGATCCGACAGCTGGCGGGATACCGGCCGGCGCGGCGGATTGCCGACGGCATAGACTGACCGGTGCCACGGGGTGTGGCGCAGTTTGGTAGCGCACTCGCTTTGGGAGCGAGGGGCCGTGGGTTCAAATCCCGCCACCCCGACTGTCAACCGCCGGCTCGGCACCGGGCGAGAACGATCCGGCCTGCCGGCAGGGCCTACACTCGATGGGCTGTGCCATGCCACACGGCGGGGGTGGCTGCCTCGAGCAGCGCCCGGCGCCGACAGCGACGACCGGACAAGACTGACATGCATCAAGGAGTACGCCTGTGAAGAGCACCGTCGAGACCTTGAGCCCGACTCGGGTCCGGCTCGCCATCGAGGTGCCGTTCGTCGAGCTCGAACCGAGCCTGCGGAAGGCGTACCGGGAGATCTCCCAACAGGTCACCATCCCCGGCTTCCGTAAGGGCAAGGTGCCGGCGGCCGTGATCGACCAGCGGATCGGCCGGGGCGCGGTGCTCAACGAGGCCGTCCAGGAGGCGATCCCGCAGAACATCCTGGCCGCCGTCCGCGAGCACGAGGTGAAGACGCTCGGCCGGCCGGAGGTGGAGGTCACCGACTTCACCGACGGCGAGGCGCTGAAGTTCACTGCGGAGATGGACGTACGCCCACAGCTGAGCCTGCCGGAGCTCAGCACCATCGAGGTCACCGTCGACGAGCTGCAGATCGACGAAAAGGAGATCGAGGACCAGATCGGCGGGCTGCGTGAGCGGTTCGCCACCCTCAAGACGGTCGAGCGTCCGGCCCAGGAGGGCGACTACGTCCAGATCGATCTGGCCGCGACCGTCGACGGCGAGGAAGTGCCGGGCGGTTCGGCGTCCAACCTCTCCCACGAGGTCGGCAGCAAGCAGCTGCTGCCCGGCTTGGACGAGGTGCTGGTCGGGCTGGCCGCCGGCGCGGCGACGAGCTTCGTCACCCAACTGGTCGGCGGCGACTACGCCGGCCGGGACGCGGACGTCGCGGTGACCGTGCGTACCGTCAAGGAGAAGGAGCTGCCGGAGCTGGACGACGCGTTCGCCCAGCTGGCCAGCGAGTTCGACAGCCTGGAGGAGCTGCGCAACGACCTGCGACAGAAGGTCGAGCGGGTCAAGCGGGTCGAGCAGATCTACGCCGCCCGGGACAAGGCCCTCGACCAGTTGGTTGAGGCGGCTGACGTGCCGGCACCCGACGGCGTGGTCCGCGAGGAGGTCGAGCACCGCAAGCAGGCCATGACCGACCAGCTGGAGCGGATCGGGGCCTCCTGGGAGGACTACCTCGGCTCCGAGGAGAAGTCCGAGTCCGACATCGACGCGGAGCTGGCCGAGGCGGCCGGCAAGGCGGTCAAGATCCAGCTGCTGCTGGACACCCTCGCCGACGCCGAGGACGTCCAGGTCTCCGACGACGAGTTCGGCCACGAGATCGTGCACCGCGCCCAGCGGGCCGGGATGGCGCCTCAGCAGTACTACGACCAGCTGGCCCGGTCCGGTGCGGCGGGAGCGGTCTACGGCGACGTCCGCCGGGGCAAGGCACTCGGCCTGGTGATGGAGCGGATCACGATGAAGGACGCTGCCGGCAACCCGATCAGCATGGATGCCATCCGGGAAGCCAACGAGGCCGAGCACAACCACGAGCACTGAGCGTGACCGACCACGGGCTGTCGGCCGGGATGCACATGCCCGGCCGATGGCCCGTTCGTCGTAGCGGACCACCCGCCTGCTCAACCGGGGTGACCGCTGCACCATGTGTCGCGGCCCCCTGCGCTGTGAGCGAACAGCACCCTGAGAACGGCGCCCGGCCCGTTCGCAACGGTTAATGTCGGGCTTAACGACGCACGGAGAGCGAAGGGCTGCCATGACCGATCTGCACATCCCAGCTATGCCCATCCGGGTGAGCGAGGCCCGCGGCGGTGACTCACTCAGTGGCAACCTCGACGACACGGTCTTCAACCGGCTGCTCAAGGAACGGATCATCTTCCTGGGCAGCGAGGTGACCGACCAGGTGGCCAACCGGATCTGCGCCCAGTTGCTGCTGCTGGCCGCCGAGGACCCGGACCGGGACATCAACCTGTACATCAACTCGCCGGGCGGGTCGGTCTACTCGGGCATGGCGATTTACGACACCATGCAGTACGTCAGCAACGACGTGGCCACCATCGCGATGGGTATGGCCGCGTCCATGGGCCAGTTGCTGCTCTGCGCCGGTGCGCCGGGCAAGCGGTACGCCCTGCCACACGCGCGGATCATGATGCACCAGCCGTCCGGCGGGATGGGCGGTACCGCCTCCGACATCGCCATCCAGGCCGAGCAGATGCTCTACACCAAGCGGATGTTCCAGGAGCGGGTGGCGTTCCACACCGGGCAGGAGCCGGGGCAGATCGAGGCGGACTCGGACCGTGACCGCTGGTTCACTGCCGCCGAGGCGCTCGACTACGGTTTCATCGACCGGGTGATCACTGGAGCCACGCAGGTCCCGACCGGCGCTGGCACCCGCAACTGAGGAAGGCGACGATGACTGACCTGACCATGCCGCCCGGGTTCGCTCCGGTGCACAACCGGTACGTCCTGCCGTCGTTCGTGGAGCGCACCTCGTACGGGATCAAGGAGTCGAACCCGTACAACAAGCTCTTCGAGGACCGGATCATCTTCCTCGGGGTGCAGGTGGACGACGCGTCGGCCAACGACGTGATGGCCCAGCTGCTCACCCTCGAGGGCACGGACCCGGACCGGGACATCATCATGTACATCAACTCGCCGGGTGGCTCGTTCACCGCCATGACGGCGATCTACGACACGATGCAGTACGTCCGGCCGGACATCATGACGGTCTGCCTGGGGCAGGCGGCCAGCGCGGCCGCGGTGCTGCTCGCCGCCGGCACCCCCGGCAAGCGGATGGCGTTGCCGAACTCGCGGATCATCATCCACCAGCCGGCCACCGAGGGCGGCTACGGGCAGGGCTCGGACATCGAGATTCAGGCCCGCGAGATCCTCCGGATGCGGACCCAGCTGGAGGAGATGCTGTCCCGGCACTGCAACCAGGCGGTCGAGAAGGTCCGTAAGGACATCGACCGCGACAAGATCATGACGGCGGAGGAGTCCCGCGACTACGGCCTGGTCGACACCATCCTGACCAGCCGGAAGAAGGGTGTGCTGGCGGCCAGCTCGGCCAGCTGACGACGCACGGTCAGAGGTCGGCCGGGCAGTGAGTAGACTGGCCGACCTCTGACACACCCGATTTTGGGGGTCGGAGTTTGCCCCGCCAGCGGGTAACGTCGAGATGCACCGTCTGACGGAGTTGACCGGCGGCAAGGTGCTCGACACTGACGAGGCAGACTGTTCTTAGGCCAGGGCCGGCGAGACCGGCCGAGAGCGCAGGGAGAACGTAGGTGGCACGGATCGGCGACGGCGGCGACCTACTCAAGTGCTCCTTCTGCGGCAAGTCGCAGAAGCAGGTCAAGAAGCTCATCGCGGGCCCAGGGGTCTATATCTGCGACGAGTGCATCGATCTCTGCAACGAGATCATCGAGGAGGAGCTGGCCGAGTCCGGCGAGGTCAAGTGGGAAGAGCTTCCCAAGCCGATGGAAATCTGCCAGTTCCTGGACTCGTACGTGGTCGGCCAGGACCACGCCAAGAAGGCGCTCGCGGTCGCCGTCTACAACCACTACAAGCGGATCCAGGCGGATGCTGCCGGAGCGCCCGGGGCGAACGATGCCGTCGAGGTCGCCAAGTCGAACATCCTGCTGATCGGGCCCACCGGCTGCGGCAAGACCCACCTCGCGCAGACCCTCGCCCGGATGCTCAACGTGCCGTTCGCCATCGCGGACGCGACCGCGCTGACCGAGGCCGGCTACGTCGGCGAGGACGTCGAGAACATCCTGCTCAAGCTGATCCAGGCGGCCGACTACGACATCAAGCGGGCCGAGACCGGGATCATCTACGTCGACGAGGTCGACAAGATTGCCCGTAAGTCGGAGAACCCGTCGATCACCCGGGACGTCTCCGGCGAGGGCGTCCAGCAGGCCCTGCTGAAGATCCTCGAGGGTACGGTGGCCAACGTGCCGCCCCAGGGCGGGCGCAAACACCCGCACCAGGAGTTCATCCAGATCGACACCACCAACGTGCTGTTCATCTGCGGCGGTGCGTTCGCCGGCCTGGACCAGATCATCGAGTCGCGCACCGGGCAGGGCGGCACCGGCTTCGGGGCCCGGCTCCGGGCAGTGTCCGAGCGGTCCACCGACGACATCCTCACCCAGGTCATGCCGGAGGACATGCTCAAGTTCGGGCTGATCCCGGAGTTCATCGGCCGGCTCCCGGTGATCACCAACGTCCGCAGCCTGGACCGCGAGGCCCTGGTCCGGATCCTGACCCAGCCCCGCAACGCTCTGGTCCGCCAGTACCAGCGTCTGTTCGAGTTGGATAACGTGGAGCTGGAGTTCGACCCCGGTGCGTTGGAGGCCATCGCGGATCAGGCGTTGCTCCGCGGCACCGGTGCCCGCGGCCTGCGGGCGATCATGGAGGAGGTGCTGCTCTCCGTGATGTACGAGGTGCCGAGCAACCCGGACGCTGCCCGGGTGCTGATCACCCGTGAGGCTGTGCTGGAGAACGTCAACCCGACGATCGTGCCGCGGGAGTTCACCGGCCGGCGTCGGCGCGACCGCGAGGAGAAGTCGGCCTAGCCGCAACACAACCAGGGAGCACCGCCCGTGCGTGTCGCTGTCTGCCAGCTGAACAGTCGCTCCGACCAGGCCGCCAACTTGGCGACGGCGTACGGGCTGCTTTCGTCGGCCGCCGCCGGCGGAGCCGATCTCGCGGTTCTTCCCGAGTACGTCGACTATCTCGGCACTGCGGCAGGGCTGCCCGACCCCGAGCCCGTCGACGGCACAGTCGGACGGTTCTTCGCCGACGCCGCGCGCGAGCTAGGGATGTGGGTGGTGGTTGGCTCCTACCACGAACGCGGGCCCGACCCAGACCGTACGTTCAATACCTGCCTGGTCTTCGACCGTGACGGCGAGCTGGCCGCCACCTACCGAAAGATCCACCTGTACGACGTCGAGATTCCCGGTCGGGTCTCGTACCAGGAGTCGAGCAGCGTGGCACCCGGGGCCAACTCGGTCGTGGTGGAGTGCGACGGCATCCGGATCGGCCTGTCCATCTGCTACGACCTGAGGTTCCCTGAGCTGTACCGGCGGCTCGCGACCGAGCTGGGCGCCCAGGTTCTGGTTGTGCCGGCAGCGTTCATGCTGCACACCGGCCGGGACCACTGGGAGGTTCTGCTCCGCGCCCGGGCGATCGAGAACCAGTGCTACGTGTTGGCAGCCGGCCAGATCGGCGAGCATGAGCCGAGCCGTACCTGTTTCGGCCGCAGCATGGTGGTCGACCCTTGGGGCGTCGTCGTCGCCCAGGCGCCGGATGTCCCCGGCGTGGTGTTCGCTGATCTCGACCCAGGGCGGCTGGAGTCCATCCGGCGCGAGTTGCCGAGCCTGGCGAACCGCCGGCTCTGACACCGGGCGGGCGGCAAGCGCCGCCGGGACCGCCGGCTAGGTCGGACGCAGCGTCAACCACCAGAGGTGAGTACGCCGATCACCGCGAGGCTGATGATCGCGCCGCCGAGGATCAGCAGCGCCTTCGTCATCCGGGACGGCCCGCGAAGGATGAGCCGGTGGATCGAGACGATCACGGCCACCACCACCACAGCGCCGATCACGATCTGCCAGAACGGCAGCAGTAGGGCGGAGACGGCGTCGATGGCCTGTGGTCCTTCGACAGTCATGAGAGCCACTCTGACACGGTCGGCTGCGGCGCGGGGGCCCGGTGGCCAGGTCGAGGGCCGCCGGCGTCGTCGAAGGGGCGCACCGCAACACAACGCCCTCCTGCACCCATGGACCCCACGCCGCGTAAATCAACCGCCGGGCAGTTCGCCGAGTCAGGACCCGCACCCGTCCGGTCGCACCCGCGTTGACCTGCGCATATATGGATCTTGCCAAGAATCTTCAAGATCAACTTGCGTTCCGTCGCGGCGCCGCGTAACTTTCTCTCTGTCAGCGGGACACGGACAAAACGGCCGGAAACGCAGACAGCCAGGATGGGGCGGGTGACCGCCGAACCAGACTGGGCGGGCGGTGCGACTCACCGGCAAGCCGGGCTTGAGATTGCGAAACCGACCGGGTAAGGTAGGAAGCCGGCAGGGAGCCGGGCTGAGCCTCGGGTAACGAGGAGGGCCGGTCTGCCGGACCCCCGACCAAAGACAGTCGCAGAGCGGCTGGATCAAGCGCGGGGGAATTCGGGTGGTGCGAGAGAGTTGAAACTGACTCTTGACAACGCGAAACCAACCGGGTAAGATAGGGAAGTTGCCCGACGAAGGTCGGGTGGGACGGATGGCCCTGGTGGGGTTGCCTGCTTGGTGTGGGTGGTTCTGCTGGTGTGTGTTTGTTCTTTGAG
>NZ_JBHMIO010000089.1:0-7908 GCF_048060275.1 Micromonospora sp. LOL_015 | reverse complement strand
GTCATACCGAGCCGGGCGACCGAGCAGTCCCCGGCTGGGGACGATCAAAAAGGTAACGGGGTCAACGTCATGCTGAGCCCGTACTCCTTCGTGCTCCTGAGCAAGTTCCGGGCGCTGGCGCCGGACGGGCGTTGCAAGACCTTCGACGCCTCGGCCGACGGGTACGGCCGCGGCGACGGAGCCGGCATCGTCGTACTCAAGCGGCTCGCCGACGCCCATCGCGACGGCGACACGGTGATGGCGGTGATCCGGGGCTCGGCGGTGGCCCACGACGGGCGCAGCAGCGGGCTGACGGTGCCGAATCCAGCCTCGCAGCGCAAGGTGGTCGAGGCCGCGCTCCGAGCGGCCCGCCTCGAACCGGCCGAGATCGACTACGTCGAGGCGCACGGCACGGGCACCGCCCTCGGCGATCCCATCGAACTTCGTGCCCTGGACGCGGTGCTCGGTGGGAGCCGGCCGGCGGGCTCGCGGCTGCTGGTCGGATCCGTCAAGACCAACATCGGCCACCTGGAGGCGGCCGCCGGCATCGCCGGCCTTCTCAAGCTCGTGTTGGCCCTGCAACGCCGAGCGGTGCCGCCGCAACTGCACTTCCAGGAGCCGAACCCGAACGTCGACTGGGACCGGCTGCGGGTCACGGTCGCCGACGAACTCCTTCCGTGGCCCGCCCGTGGGGCGATCCGGGCCGGTGGAATCAGCAGCTTCGGGCGAGCGGAACGAACGCACACGTGATCGTGACGGATGCGCCACCCGCGCCGAACCAAACGGGGACCGGTGCCGCACGGCGGTCGGCCGACGTGTTGACCATCTCCGCCCGCAGCCAGCCCGCGCTGCGTGCGCTGGCGGTGGCGTACCGCGATCAGCTCCGTCGGCAGCCGTCGGGCCCGATCCGGGATCTCTGCGGCACGTCCCGGACCGGCCGCGCGCGCATGAGCTTCGGGCTCGCCGTCGAGGGAGGTACGGCGCAGGATCTGGCCGACGCGCTCGAAAGCTACGTCAGCGGCAGCCGGAGCGACATGGTCACTGCCGTGGAGGCGGTCCCGCACCGCCGCCGGAAGCTGGCCTGGCTCTTCACCGGGCAGGGGGCACAGTACAGCCGGATGGGACAGGACCTGCGAGGCGAGCCGGCGTACCGGGAGGCGCTCGACGAGGTGGCCACGCTGGCGGACCCCCTGCTGGACCGTCCCCTGCTCGACATCCTGGAGTTACCCGAGGGCCCCGACTCACCACTGGACCAGACACGTTACACGCAGCCGTCGATCTTCGCGGTGGAGTACGCCCTGGCTCGGCTCTGGCAGTCGTGGGGGATCCGCCCGGACGCCGTCCTCGGGCACAGCGTCGGCGAGATCACCGCGGCGTGCGTGGCCGGCGTCCTCACCCTGCCCGACGCCGTCCGGCTGGTCGTCGAACGAGGCCGCCTCATGCAGTCGCTGCCGCCCGGCGGAGTGATGGCGACGGTGGTCTGCGACGAGGCCCGCGCGAGGCGGGCGATCGGGGACCGTACCGGCGAGGTGGCCGTGGCCGCGGTGAACGGTCCCGCCGACACGGTCATTGCCGGAGCGGCCCCGGCCGTGGCGGACATCGTCGCCGAACTGTTGGAGGAGGGCATCAAGGCGCGGTACCTGCGGGTCTCGCACGCGTTCCACTCGCCGCTGCTGCACCCCGTCCTGCCCGGCCTCGCCGCGGTGGCCGAGCGCCTGACGCACCACGCGCCGGAACTGCGTCTGATCTCCAACGTCACCGGCGAGGACTGGTCGGAGCGGCAGGGCACTCCCCGGTACTGGGTGGAGCACGCCGCCGCGCCGGTCCGGTTCGCCGACGGTATCCGTACCCTGCACGAGAGCGGCGTCGAAACGTTCCTCGATGTCGGCCCCGCGCCCGTCCTGCTCGGCCTGGCGGCGCGTACGGTCGACGACCCCCGCTGCCTGTGGATTCCGTCCCTGCGGCGCGGGCGGGACGCCACCGCGCAGATGGTCAGCGCGGCCGGCGCGCTGCACCTGCGGGGCATGTCCTTGGACTGGCGTGCCTTCGACGGGCCGGACGCTCCGCGCCGGGTGCCCCTGCCCACCTACCCGTGGGAGGGAGAGCGCTACTGGTTCGAACAGGGACAGCCCGACGAGCGGGTGATACCCGCCGTCGATGCTCCCGCGACCCGGCTGCCAGGGCCGGTCCCCGTCTACCGGCTGCGCGAACTCCCGCACCTGGCGGACCTTGTGGAGCTGTCGGCGCGCGCGATGGAGGAGGTCACCGGCTTCGGATGGACGGCAGTCGAGGAGGCCGAGGCCTTCGTCGCCGGCGATCAGCGACGTGACTGGTACCTGAGCCTGGAGAGGGTGGAGGGCGACCGCGCCGAGTTCGTGTGCCGGGGGCGTACGCCGGTGGAGGAGGTCGCCGGCGCGCCGTGGACGGTGGCCGCCCGTGGAGTGCTGCGTCGGGCCGTGCCGCTGCCCGACGAGGCGCCGGAGGCGGGCAAACGGCGCGACGTGCGTCCCGGCGCGGGCCCCGGCGGCCTGGTCCGCGAGGCCGTCTCGCTCGTCGCGGGCAACGACGAGCCGGTACGTCGGCTCGCGGGCCTGACGTGGACCCCGCACCGGGCGGCCGCGACCATCGAGTCGGACGACGCGGGTGCTCTGGTCTTCCGGGCGGAGGACGGCACGGTGGTGGGGGCCCTGCGCGAGGTGCACGTCGATTCGCCGGTCGAGCGGGAACCGGCCGCGCCTTGGCGGGACCCGGGGGAGATCCTCTTCGACCTGCGGTGGCATCCCGTCGAGCCGCCGGGCAGCGCCGCCGACGCGGGCGGCGGCTGGCTGCTGGTGTCGGACGGCGACGGGCTGGCCGAGGACGTGGCCGCCGTGCTGCGCGGTCGTGGCGCGCCGTGCCTCGTCGAGCACTCCGTCGAGGCCGCCCTCGACCGCCTGGGGGACTCCGCGCATGTCGTGCTGCTCACCGGGGTGAACGCTCCCGACCTGAGCACGGCGGAGGCCGCCGAACTTGTGGAGTTCCGGGACCGGGTGGAACTCGGCGCGATCCGGCTGGTGCAAGCGCTGCGTGAGCGACCCCGTGCTGTCCCCACGCGGGTGCATCTGGTCACCCGGGGAGCGGTGGCCGCCGTGCCCGAGCAGCGGCTGCACGCCGCCGCGGCGTCCCCGCTGTGGGGTCTGGGGCGGGTTGTCGCGCTGGAGCACCCGGAGTTGTGGGGTGGCGCCGTCGACCTGGATCCGGACGCGCCGATCGACGCCGCGCTGCTCGCCTCGGCGCTCGGCGGGCAGCCGGCGGAGGACCAGTTGGCCATCCGTGGTGGAAGTACCCTCGGGGCCCGTCTCGTGCGCCGCGACCTCGCGCCGTCCGGGCGTGACCGCAGGGCTGACGTCCGGGCGGATGCGACGTACCTGGTCACCGGCGGGTTCGGCGGCATCGGTTCGACGATCGCGACCTGGCTGGCCGAGCAGGGCGCAGGTGGAATCGTCCTGGCGAGCCGGACGCCGATCTCGGACGCCCCGGCGGACCGCTCGCGCACGAAGCTCGTGAGTGAGCTGCGGGCCCGGGGCGTCGAGGTGGAGGCCGTGGCGCTCGACGTCTCGGATGTCGACGCGGTCGGCCGTCTCGTCCGCAGGCTGGCCGGTGGACCTCGCCGCCTGCGGGGTGTCATCCATGCCGCCGGTGTGTCGCGTCCGCAGTTGCTGCGCGAGGTGAACCGCGACGGGTACGACGCGGCGTGGCGTCCGAAGGTGCTCGGCACCTTCGCCCTGCACCGCGCGACGGTCGATCACCCTCTCGACTTCATGCTCGGGTTCTCCTCGATCGCGGGCGTCTGGGGTTCTCGCTTCCTGGCGAGCTACGCGGCGGGAAACGCGTTCCTGGACGGGCTGGCGCACCACCGCCGCAGCCTCGGCCACGCGGGGCTGAGCATCGACTGGGGACAGTGGGATCTCGGCTCGAATCTGTACGGATCCGACGTCCGCGACTTTCTGGCCGGCACCGGACTCCAGCCTCTCGCGCCGGGCCAGTGCCTGCGTCTGCTCGGCGCGCTGCTCGCCGGCGACGACGTGCAGCGGGTCGTCTGTGCGGCGGACTGGACGAAGTACAAGGCGGTCCTCGAGTCGAGGACGGTACGGCCGATGCTCGCCTTGGTGGACGACGGCGCGCGGGTGACCACCGGTGGCGACGGCGGCACCCCGTTGCGGGACCGGGTCGTCGCAGCCGAGCCGTCGCGGCGGCGGGAGCTGGTCGCTGCGTACCTCCGTGACGAGTTGGCGCAGATCATGCGCCTGGATCGACAGACGTTGGACGGCCCGTTCAACCTCCTCGAGATGGGCATCGACTCGCTGATGGTGATGGAGCTCATCAGCCGCATCCGGCAGGACGTGGGAGTCGACTTCACCAGTCGGGACTTCTTCGCCACGGATGCGGGGTCATGGGACGAGTTCGTCCTCGACGCCATCTCGGCATCCAGCCCCGACGCGGACCTCGACGACTGAGACACAGGTGCAACTCGATCTTCAGGAGGTGGAGGCAATGACATTCGATGTGGCCATCCTCGGCAGTGGGATGGCGGGCTCGATCCTGGCGGCGGTGCTTGCGCGCAACGGTGTGAAGGTGGTGCTGATCGACGCGGGGACCCATCCGAGGTTCGCGGTCGGCGAGTCGACCATCCCCTACACGTCGGCGATGACGCGGATCATCGCCGATCGGTACGACGTCCCCGAGATCAAGCCGTTGGCGTCCTTCGCGGGAATCCAGAAGCGGATCTCCCACAACTCCGGGATCAAGCAGAACTTCGGGTTCGTCTACCACCGTGAGGGACAACTGCAGAACCCGGAGGAGATCAACCAGCTGGTCATCCCGGCAGCGCTACGCACCGAGTCGCACCTGTTCCGCCAGGACGTCGACGCGTACCTCTACGCGGTCGCCGTCAGGTACGGGGCCCGGCCCATGCCGGGGACCCGGGTGCGTGAGGTCGACATCGACCCCGACCGGGGCGTCACGCTGCACACCGACGACGGCCGGCAGGTACGGGCCAGTTACGTCGTCGATGCCAGCGGCCACCAGTCACCCATCGCCGATCAGTACGGCCTGAGGGAGACGCCACCTCGCGCCCGGCACCACTCGCGCAGTCTGTTCACGCACATGGTCGGAGTCCGGCCATTCGACCGGTCACCCACCGCCCGGCTGCACCGTCAGCCGAGCCCGTGGCACAACGGCACGCTGCACCACGTGTTCGACGGGGGCTGGATCTGGGTGATCCCGTTCGACAACCACCGGGAGTCGACCAACCCGCTGTGCAGCGTCGGCCTGACCCTGGACCCGCGCCGATTCCCCAAGGACGACCGCACGCCGCAGCAGGACTTCGACGACTTCCTGCAGCGGTTCCCGGAGATCGCCTGGCAGTTCCGCGACGCCGTCGCCGTACGGCCGTGGGTGTCCACCAACCGCCTGCAGTACTCGGTGAAGCAGGTGGTCGGTGACCGGTACTGTCTCACCTCGCACGCGGCGGGATTCATCGACGCTCTCTACTCCCGAGGGCTGACGAACTCGCTCGACGTCGTCAACGCGCTCGCCTGGCGGCTGATCATGTCCGCACGCGACGGCGTCTGGTCCACCGAGCGGTACGACTACCTCGAATCGCTGCAGCAGGGGCTGTTCGACGTGCACGACGATCTCGCCTACAGCTCGTTCGTGGCATTCCGCGACTACCGGCTCTGGAATGCGACGTACCGGACCTGGAAGATCGGCGCCGTGCTCGGCACGATGGTGCTGGAGAACGCGTACTTCTCGTATCTGCGAAGCGGAGACGACGGGATCTTCCGCGAGCTGGAGCAAATTCGCCATCCGGGTTCACCCTTTCCGGTGAGCGAGCAGTTCAACCAGCTCGGCCCGTTCACCCGCGACATCTGCATGTCCGTCGAGCAGGGGGCCGTCACGCCGGAGGCGGCGGCCGACCGCCTGTTCAACCGGCTGCGTGACGCCGACTTCATCCCGCCGGTCTTCAACCTCGCCGATCCGGCGAACCACTGGTTCCACGCCACGCCGCCCAAGATGCTCGGCGCGGTGCTGTGGAGCCGGTCCCAGGCGCCGCCGGAGGTTGGGCGGACCATTCGCGGCGCCATCGGCGGTTTCGCGCGTTCGCGTCTCCGCCCGCACTGACGACCACCGCCGTACGTCCGTTGGCAGTTCCCGATTCGTGCTGGAGAGGATCTCGTGCGACAGAGTCAGTTGGAAAAAGAGACCTACGACGTAGCGATCCTTGGCTCAGGGGTGGCGGGCTCTCTGCTCGGTGCCATCCTGGCCCGACACGGGGCGAAGGTCCTGCTGCTCGATGCGGCGTCGCATCCCCGCTTCGCGATCGGTGAGTCCACCATTCCGTACACGTTGCTGTACCTGCGGACGCTGGCCGACCGGTACGACGTGCCGGAGATCAAGGCGCTGGCCACCTTCACGCAGACCCGCAAGACACTTGGTGAACGATTCGGGGTGAAACGTCACTTCGGCTTCCTCCTGCACCACGAGGGCCAGCCGCAGAACCCCCGCGAGACCAACGAGTTCAATACGCCGAAGAACCTGCTGAACGAGGCGGCCCACCTGTTCCGGCAGGACACGGACTCGTACCTCTTCCACGTCGCGGTCAAGTACGGGTGCAAGTTCCGGCAGAACTTCCCGGTCAGCGACGTCGACTTCGACGGCTCGGGAGTCACCCTGACCGGCTGCGACGCCCAGTACCGGGCCCGGTACGTCGTCGATGCCAGCGGTTTCCGTTCTCCGTTGGCCGAGAAGCTGCAGTTGCGGGAGAACCCGACCCGGCTCAAGCACCACTCCCGGTCGATCTGGAACCACATGCTGGAGGTCACCCCGACCGACGAGCTGTTTCAGCATAGTCCCGCGAACCGACCCCCGGTCCCGTGGTACGAGGGGACGGTCCACCACATGTTCGAGCGGGGCTGGGCGTGGGTGATCGCCTTCGACAACAACAAGTGGTCGACGAACCCGTTGTGCAGTGTCGGCATCACTGTCGACCCGCGTCGGTACCCGAAGCCGGAGGATCTGACCCCCGAGGAGGACTTCTACCGCTTGGCGGCGCCGTATCCCGACATCGCCCGGCAGTTCGAGACCGGCAAGCCCGTCCGGGAATGGGTGTCCACCTCGCGCCTGCAGTACTCGTCCACCCACTGTTCGGGAGAGCGGTGGTTCCTCCTCTCCCACGCGGCGGGGTTCATCGATCCGCTGTTCTCCCGAGGTCTGTCGAACACCGCGGAGTCCGTCAACGCTCTCGCGTGGCGGCTGCTGGCGGCGGTGCGCGACGACGACTTCTCCCTCGACCGATTCGAGTTCGTGGACCGGCTGCAACAGCGCCTCTTCGACTACAACGACTCGCTGGTCAACGCGGCGTTCATATCCTGGTGCGACTACGACCTGTGGACCGCGGTCTTCCGGTTCTGGGCCTGGGGGGCCAATGCCGGCTGTTACCAGATCCAACGTGCCCTGACCCGATTCGCGCAGGACGAGGACGATCGGCACTTCAAAGAGTTGGAGGACGTGCCGCATCTCGGCCACTACTGGGGCTTCAACGACGGCTTCGCCAAGGCGTACGACAGCATGGTCGAGCAGGTCGACGCCGTCGAGGCCGGGCGGGCGGACGCCACCGGCGTCGCCCACGACCTCTACGGGCAGATCGAGGCGGCGGACTTCTGGCCGAAGGGCTTCGGGTTCGCCGAGCGCGACATCCGGTTCATCAGCCCGAACCCGAAGACGTTCCTCCGCATGGCTCGCTGGGCGCGCACCGAAGCCGATCCTGAGCTCGGCCGGCTGATGCTCGAAACCGGCCGTGAGGCCATCAAGTCCCGCGTGCTCAAGGGCCACTGACCTAAACTTTGGTCGTTTTGTTGGCAATACTGCTGGTTTTGGGCTGGGTGCGGG
>NZ_JBHMIO010000088.1:0-7928 GCF_048060275.1 Micromonospora sp. LOL_015 | reverse complement strand
GACCGTGCAGGTCGCGGCGATCAACGAGTGGCTGTGACCGACTTTGATACACGCCCTAGCCCCGGCCGCCGAGCGCCGGCGCCGCACCGGGTTTGCCGCCCCGATCCGCGGGTACGCGCCGGGGATGCTGCCCCACTGACCGGGCGGGTCCACCCTCCCGCCCGGCCGAACCGCACGGGAGGTGTCCGATGAGCCAACCCCGCGACCAGATGCAGGAACGCGGCTGGGATCCGATCGGCAGTCTGCAGTCGCTCTGGTCGGAGCTGGGCCGGGTCTTCGGCGGCGACGCCGGCGTACCCGAGGTCGAGCTGCTGGACACCGACGACGGCTGGCGGGTGGTCGCCCGGCTGCCCGGCGTCGCACCGGAGGAGGTGGCGGTCGAGATCGACGGCGCGGACCTGTGCCTGCGGGGCCGGTCCGAGCAGGAGGTCAACGTCGACAACGGGCTACCGGACACCGGTTCGACCGAGCGCGGCTTCGAGTACCGGCTGCGCCTGCCCAGCGGGGTGGACGTACACCGGATGGACGCGGTGATGGACCACGGACTGCTCACCGTCACGATGCCCCGGGCCGAGCCGGGCGGCCGCCGGTCGATCACCGTGGGCCGGCCGCAGCACCAGCAGCCGACCGCCGGTTCGGCCGCTGCCCGGTCCGGCCGCGCCGAACAGGTCCGGATCACCACGGACGGTGCCGGGATCGCCGCCGAGGAGATCGATCCGGCCGCCGACCGGGAGATGCACCATCCGTACGCGGGTGAGGCGGACCCGCAGCGGCAGCAGGCCAGCACCGCCCGATGACCGCCGAGCCGGCCCGACCGGCCACGCCGGACCTGGACGCCGAACCGGCCCGGCCGGCCACGCTGGGCCTGACCGCCGACGCGGCCGGTGACCGGCTGGTGCCGGACGTGCACCGGATCGCGGTGCTGCGCGCCAATGCGCTCGGTGACTTCATTTTCGCCGTACCGGCGTTGACCGCGTTGCGGGCCGCGTACCCGCAGGCGGAGCTGGTGCTGCTCGGCGCGCCCTGGCATGCCCGTTGGCTGGATGCCCGGCCGGTGGCCGACCGGCCGGGCCCGGTGGACCGGGTGCTGGTGGTGCCGGCCGCGGACGGTATCCGGGCGGCGCAGCCCGACGACGAGCCGGTCACGATGAGCCAGTTCCTGGACCGGGCCCGGCGTGAGTCGTTCGACCTGGCGGTGCAGTTGCACGGCGGCGGCCGCAACAGCAATCCGCTGGTCGCGGCGCTGGGGGCGCGGGTCACCGCCGGGCTGCGGGCGGCCGACGCGCCGCCGCTGGACCGCTGGATCCGGTACGTCTACTACCAGCCGGAGGTGTTCCGCTATCTGGAGGTGGCCGGGCTGGTCGGCGCCGAACCGGTGACGCTGCAGCCCACGGTGCCGGTGACCGGCGCCGACCGGGCCGAGGCGGACCGGGTGCTCGGCCCGGCCCGGCAGCCCAGGGCGGTGCTGCATCCGGGGGCCAGCGACCCGCGCCGACGGTGGCCGGCGGACCGGTTCGCGGCGGTCGCCGACGCGCTGACCGACCGTGGTTTCGAGGTGCTGGTGACCGGCACCGGCCTGGAGCGGGACGTGGTCGCCGAGGTCAGTGTGGCGACGGCCCGGCCGGTGCGGACCGTGGTGGACGAGTTGAGCCTGGGCGGCCTGGCCGGGCTGCTGGCCGGCTGCGCGGTGCTGGTCGCCAACGACACCGGCCCGCTGCACCTGGCGGCGGCGGTCGGCGCGCCGACGGTCGGTATTTACTGGATCGGCAACCTGCTCAACGGTGCCCCGCCGGTACGTGGCCGGCACCGCCCGCTGGCCGCGTTCACCATCCACTGCCCGGTGTGCGGGATGGACGTCAGTACGGTCGGCTTCCCGGCCCGGGGCGGCGGGGACAGCTGTGGCCATCAGGAGTCGTTCGTGACCGACGTGCCGGTCGCCGAGGTGGTCGACGCGGTGCTGGAGCTGGCCCCTGCGGTGTCTGGCGGCTGGGGGGAGTCAGCCGGCACCGGCGGCGTGCACCTGAACCGGCGGGGGGAACAACTTCCGGACGTCGTCGGGCAACGGTAGCTGCACCCGGTACAGCACCCCGGCCGGGCAGTAGCCGGCGACGCGGTCCAACGCGGACCGCACACCGTCGCGAACCGTCCGGTCGTCGGCGTCGTACCGGCCGGTCCGCCGACGGACCCGCCGGACCAGCTCGGCGGCGTCGAACCGCTCCGGCCGCTGCTCGGGGTCCTCCGGGCGGTGCTCCGGGTCCGGGCGGTGCTCCGGGTCCGGACGGGCCGCCATCGCCAGCAGCGGCGGCAGCGCGTCGACCAGCAGCGCCGCCTCGCCGTCGGGCAGCAGTTCGACGAGGGTACGCAGCACCGCCACGTCCAACTGCCAGATCGTGGTGGTCGGGCGGACCAGCCGTACCGTCACGGTCCGACCTCCTGCCGCTGATGCCGTGACCCGCTGTCGGCCGCCGCCGGGGCGCACCCGGCCGCGTCCTCCTCGTCGAGCAGCAGCTGCCAGCATTCGACCCGCCGGTCGGTGACCGTGGTCGGCGACTCCAGGTGGAACGCGCCGCTGGGCACGATGCCGGCACCGCCGTAGCGGCTGAGCACCGCCAGCTGGGCGGCGACGTCCTCGCCCTGGTGGTCGACCGGCATCCGACGCCAGAAGTCGAAACCGCCGGCGGCGACCAGCTTGGCCCGGTCGAACAGCACGCACCCGCCGATCCAGGACACCCGGTACGCCCGCCACTGGCCCTCGCCCAGCTGGAGCCGCTCGGTGACGTGCAGCAGGTTGGCGGCCGAGTGCAGCCGGGCGCGCGACCACTGCGGCGTACCGGGGCGGATCCGCTCCGGCTCCGGCCGGCCGTCCCATTCGACGTACCCGTCGTGGTCCTGCGGCCGTACGTCATCCAGGTAGGACAATCCGTGTACGGCGTTGCCGACGAAGCCACAACGCAGTTCGGCGATCGCGGTGACCAGCCGGTCGACCGTGCCGGGGGCGAGCCAGACGTCGTCGTCGAGCATCAGCACCAGCCGGGCGGTGGAGAGACTGAGCAGGTACGCCCGGTGCTCGGCCAGCCCGTGCCGGGGCAGCCGCCGGGTGAGCAGCACCGGGTGACCGGTGTGCCGCAGCGCCCGGACCATGGTGGCGGCGGCCGGGTCGGCCCACGCCGGTCCGCCGTCGGACTGGTCGCTGATCACTACGCCGAACCCGTCGGGGGCGTCCTGTGCAGCGAGCCCGGCGAGGGTGGCGGCCAGCTCGGCGGGTCGGTTGCGGGTCGGGACGAGTACGTCGAGCAGCCGGTTGCGGCGGAACTCGACCGGGTCCCCGGGCGGCAGCGGTCGGCTCATCGGGCTCCTTCCGGATGTGCTTCGAGTTCCTGGTGTGCTTCGGGTGTCGGGTGCGTTCCGGGCCGGCCAGCCCGCCCGCCGGCCGGGCCGGCCGGGGCGGCAGCCGACCGGATCCGGTTGATGACCGCCGAGGTGGACCGGTCCGCGACGTAGCCGAGGATGTGCACCGCCCCGCCGAGCCGGCGGACCAGCGGCGCTTCGGGCACCATGTCCGGCGGGTAGTCGCCGCCCTTGACGTAGACGTCCGGCCGGATCCGCTCGATCAGCCCGGCCGGGGAGTCCTCCTCGAAGACCACCACATGGTCGACGCTGGTCAGCGCGGCGAGCACGGCGACCCGGTCCTCGACCGGGTTGACCGGCCGGTCCGGCCCTTTCAGCCGCCGCACGCTGTGGTCCGAGTTGACGGCGACGATCAGCAGGTCGCCGAGGGCGGCGGCCTCCGCCAGGTAGCCGACGTGACCGCGGTGCAGCACGTCGAAGCAGCCGTTGGTGAAGACGATCCGGGCTCCGGCGGCACGCTGTACGCGTACCTGCTCGACCAGGTTGGCGGGGTCGGTCCCGGCGGCCGGGGTCGCAGCCGGGGTGGTGACCCGCCGGCCGCCGCCCGAGGCTGCGGCCGGGAACGACTCGCTCAGCGCGGCGGTCAGCGCGTCACCGTGGCAGATACAGGTGCCGCAGTCGCGTACGGTCAGCGCGGCGGCGAGCTGGGCCAGTCCGGCGGCGACCGGCAGGGTGGCACCGGCGACCACCGACAGGGTGAGAGCGGCCAGATAGGCGTCGCCGGCGCCGACCGCCCGGCTGGCCGCGACCGGTTCGGTACGGCAGTGGTGCGTGGCGCCACTACGGTCGCCGACCACCGAGCCGTCGGTGTCCAGGGTAACTGCCACCAGGTCCGCCCCGGTGGCGGCGTGCAGCCGGGGCAGCAGTCGCCGGGCGGCGGCGACCCGGTCGCGGTCGGGCGTGGGTTGGCCGACGGCCGGTGCGGCCTCGGCGATGCTGGGTGTGATCAGCGTCGGCCGCAGCCCGGCCCACCGGGTGAGGTCGTGGGTGTCGAGGGCGACGGTGCCGTAGCGGTCCCGGTGCCGGATCAGCCACTGCCGGATCCGGTCGGGCAGCGCGCCGAGCCCGTAGTCGCAGATGACCAGGTCGGGCCGGGCCCCGTCGGGATGCGCCCCGGTGCCGTCGACATCCGGCTCGGCGTGGTCGAGGCGGATCTCCTCGGTGCTGGCGACGAGCGCGGCGAGCAGCCGTTCGACCTGTTCGGCGGGGAGTGGACCGGCCGGCCCGCCGTCGTCCTCGCGGAGCAGGATCTGGTCGGCGGCGAGCAGTCGGCGTTTCACCGGGGTACGGGTGCCCGGCTGGGCGACCATCCGGTCCTGCACGCCTGCCTGGTGCAGGCAGCGGGCCACCTGGTCGCCGACCGGGTCGACGCCGATCGGGGCGACCAGTAGTGGGCGGGCGCCGAGCGCGGCGAGGTTGACCGCGGTGTTCGCGGCACCGCCGGCGGCGATCTGGCGCCGGTCCAGGGTGAGCACCGGGGCGGGTGCCTCCCGGCAGAGTCGGGTGGAGGTGGCGAACCGCCATTCGTCGAGCATCGCGTCCCCGACGACCAGGACGGGGCGGCCGGACCACCGCTCGACGAGGTCGGCAGGGCCGGTGCCGTCAGCCGGGACGGCGGGGCCAGCGGGACCGGTGAGGCCAGCCAGGCCGGTGCGGTGCCGCTGGTCGTTGCCGGTGCGGTGCCGCTGGTCGTTGGACGAGGGCCGCATGGGGCAGCGGGTGCCCGGGACGGGCGCGGTCAAACGTGCGGGTCGGTACATGTCGGGGATCACAGGTAAATCGGTTGGCTTTCCGCCCCGGCATGGCAGAATGCTTGTAGCAAGCAACTATCGGATGGGGTGAGATCGGCGGTGCATACCGACCCGCCGACCGGTCCCGACGCGGAGCTCATCGCCCTCGGCAAGCAGTTCGGCGTCTTCCACCGGTCCGTGCACATGTTCTACCAACGGCTGCGGTTCGACCCGCCGCTGGAGCGGGCGGCGTACACCCTGCTGGTGCGGATCGCCGGCGACCGGCCGGCCCGGCTCAGCGTGCTCGCCGACGGACTCGGCCTGGACCTGTCCACGGTGAGCCGCCAGGTCGCCGCACTGGAGGCGGCCGGGCTGGCCACCCGGACGCCGGATCCCACCGACCGGCGGGCCAGCGTGATCGCGGCGACCGAGCTCGGCGTGCAGATCTACACCCGCAATCGGGCCGTCTGGGTGGGCGCGATGCGGGACCTGCTGGCCGACTGGACACCGGCCGAGATAAGCGAGTTCGGGCGACTGCTGACCCGGCTCAACGAGACGATCACCACCCGCTACGGGGGCACCGATCCGGCGGATCGCTGTCCGCGGGGGGAAGGGGAAACACCGCAATGACGACCACCGAGGAGCGGGTCGCGCCGGCACTCAGCCGCCGGCAGATCCTGCTGCTGATGGCCAGCCTGATGACCGGCATGCTGCTGGCCGCACTCGACCAGACCATCGTCGGGGTGGCGCTGCCCACCATCGTCGGTGAACTGGGCGGAATCAACCACTACTCGTGGGTGGTCACCGCGTACCTGCTGGCGTCCACCGCGTCGACGCCGCTGTACGGCAAGACCGCCGACCTGATCGGCCGCCGACCGGTGTTCCTGTTCGCGATCGGCATGTTCCTGCTGGGCTCGCTGCTGGCCGGCATGTCGCAGAACATGCCCCAGCTGATCGTCACCCGGGGCCTGCAGGGGCTCGGTGCCGGCGGCCTGATGACCCTGGCGTTCACCATCATCTCGGACGTGGTGTCGCCCCGCGACCGCGGGCGCTACCAGGGCCTGTTCGGTGCGGTCTTCGGCCTGTCGTCGGTGGCCGGGCCGCTGGCCGGTGGCTACTTCGCGGAGACGAACTGGCGCTGGATCTTTTACATCAACGTGCCGCTGGCCATCATCGCGATGGTCATCTGCTGGTACGTGATGCGGCTGATCCCGTTCCGGCGCCGGGACCACGCGATCGACTGGGTCGGCGCGACCCTGCTGGTGGCCGGGGTCAGCGCGATCCTGCTGGCGCTGAGCTGGGGCGGCGGCGAGTACGCCTGGGGCTCTCCGGTGATCATCGGCCTGTTCGCCGTCGGCGTGGTTCTCGCTGCGCTCTTCCTCGTCCAGGAGTCCCGGGTCGCCGAGCCGATCCTGCCGCTGAGGCTGTTCCGGGAACCGACCTTCGCGCTGGCCAACGCCGCCGGCTTCGTGCTCGGTCTGGCCATGTTCGGCTCGATCATCTTCATCCCGCTCTACCTGCAGATCGTCAAGGGCGCCTCACCGACGGCCAGTGGTTTGCTGATGCTGCCGATGATGGCCGGCATCATCGTCACCTCGGTGGCCGCCGGACGGGCGATGACCCGGTACGGCCGGTACAAGTGGTTCCCGGTGGCCGGCTCGGGGGCGCTGGTCGCCGGTGGTCTGCTCTTCACTCAGCTGGAGGTGACCAGCCCGCTCTGGCAGGCGTTCCTGGTGATGGTGGCGGTCGGCGTCGGGCTCGGGCTGTCCATGCAGTCGCTGGTGCTCGCCGTGCAGAACGCGATCCCGCTGCGCGACCTGGGTGCCGGCACCTCCACGGTGACCTTCTTCCGGACGCTCGGTGGCTCGTTCGGGGTCGCGATCCTCGGCGCGGTGCTCAACGCCCGGCTGACCGGTGAGCTGGCCGACCGGATGCCGGCCGCGATCGCCCAGCTGCCGCCGGAGCAGGCCGCCGACATCGCCGCCGCCGGCGGCGCGGAGATCTCGATCGACCAGCCGGCGGTGATTTTGGCGCTGCCCGACCCGGTCCGGGACGCCATCCAGTACGCCTTCGTGGAGTCGCTGCACACGGTGTTCCTGGTGACCGGCCTGGTCGCGGTTGTCGCCGTGCTGATCACGCTGGTGCTGCCGGACCGGGAGCTGCGCGGCGAGGTCGAGTCGCAGACCACCTCCGCCGACCTCGCCGGATAGCCCGCAGGCGTCCGGGTCTACTTCAACACCAGCTGGCCGGAGTGCTCGAAGGCGGCCAGATCGGTGAGGGTCTCGCCGACGGTGCCGGCCAACGGGGCCGGCATCTCGGCGTGTGCGAAGAACCCGGCGTCGGTGGTCTCGTCGGTGACGGTCAGCAGCTCGCCGGCGAAGCCGTCGACCCGGAAGCAGACCACGAAGAGCTGGTACGTGTCGTCGAACATGTTGGTGAAGGTGTAGTCGGCCCCGGTGTGCATGGCGAACGGGGTGACCCCGGCGGCCCGCAGCCCGGTCTCCTCGTAGACCTCCCGGGCGGCGCAGCCGGCGATCGACTCGCCGAGCTCCATCGCGCCGGCCGGTAGCGCCCACAGCCCGTTGTCCGACCGCCGGATCAGCAGGACCCGGTCGTCGGGGTCGCGGACCACACAGCGGGCACCGACGAACATCAGGGTACGGTCGCCGGCCAGCGCCCGTAGCTGCCCGAGGTACGAATCCGCCCAGGAGATGCTGGCCATGGGTCGACCTTAGCCTCAATCCGTGGACCTGCCTGGTTGGGTGATGTCCGAATCGCAGTATGGATGCA
>NZ_JBHMIO010000087.1:0-8481 GCF_048060275.1 Micromonospora sp. LOL_015 | reverse complement strand
ATAATCGTCAAGTGTCGATGACTGCCGTCAAGTCCTATTGAGTCCACGGATTGAGGCTTAGTGAGCGGCGGGGCCGACCGGCCCCGCCGCTTCGCTGTTAGCGCTGATAGGCCGGCTCGTCCAGCTCCAGCAGCCGGCACAGCCACTCGGCTGCGATCCGTTGCTTCTGCTCGCGTACGGCAGGTACATGCCGCTCGTACGCGGCGTCGCGCAGCGCGCTGATCCGGAACTCGTACTCCGGCCGGCCGGACGCTGACACCTGGCCGGTGCGGACCAGCAAATCGAGGTTCTCAAGGTGCTGCACACCGTGCTTTGCGTCCGCGGCGCTGACGGAGCCGAGCGCGGCGACGGCGTCCTCGGAGAAGGCCGCACCGAGGACCACCGCGTCGAGCAGGACGGTCCTGGCCACCGGCGGCAACGCGTCGATCTGCGCGTCCAGCACGGTACGCACGGCGGGGGGCAGCCGGAGTGACAACGAGGTGCTGCCGGTCGCCTGCCGTACTGTGCCGGCGGGCCGATCCGGAGCATGGGCCAGCATACCGGCCAGTTCGAGCCCGAACAGGGGGTTCCCGCCGGCCTTGGCGACCACCGCGTCGACCGACGCGGGCGCAACGCCCCGACTGCGGTGGCCCAGGCGAGCAGCGGCCAGGTCCCGGATGTCGCAGTCGTCCAGCGCTTGCAGGACCGTGGTGCTGGCATATCGCTTGCCGCCGCCCCAGCCGGGCCGCCGGTTGAGCAACGCCTCCGGACGGGCGGTGACGATGGTGAGCAGGCTTGCCGGCCCGGTCGATCCGGCGAGCCTGTCGACCAGGTCGAGGACGGAGTCGGCGGCGCGGTGCACGTCCTCCACGATGAGCACGGTCGGGTGCCCGGCCGTGGCCGCCTCCAGGAAGGAGCACCACGCGGCGACGGCGTCCCTGCCACTGTCCGTCGTGCCGGTCACCAGGTCGCAGAGGTGTCCCAGCACCCGGTCCGGCTGGCTCAGCCCGGGCAGTCCGGCGACTGCCGAGGCCAGTCCGGCTCGGGTGCGGGACTCGTCCTCGTCCGGGGCGATCCCGCAGCACGCCTTGACGACATCGCCCAGCGCCTCGAGCCCGGTGCCATCCGGCGCAGCCGGGTCGCAGCTGCCGACCAGGCACTCGGCCGCCGGGTCCGCCGCCGAGACGCGGGCGATGAACTCGGCGAGCAGCCGGGTCTTGCCCATCCCGGCGGACCCGAGAACGGTGGTCAGGTGCGGGCGGTTGAGCCGGCGTGCCTGGGACCAGGAGTGCTGGAGGATTTGCATGTCGTGGTCGCGCCCGACGAACGGCTCGGCGGCTGCGCCGGACGGCGTGTCCCGCAGCGGCAGGGTACGGCGTTCGGTGGCCCGGCTCGCGGCGGTTGTCTGCTTGCAGATCGACACTTCGCCGGGGCGCGCCGCGATGAGCTGGGCCATGGCCCGGTCGAACGCCGCCCCGGTGACCGCAGGCAGAGCCCCCTCCAGCGGCCGGATGAGGGCTTTGCCGGTGGCGACGACCACCGTGCCGACCCGGTCGCCGCCGTCCGGCGACTGCCAGGCGAGACGGTCACTGATGGCCCGGGCGGTGCGCGTCGCGTACCAGGCGTCGAACTCCCCGGTGGCGGGCACCCCGAAGACAACCATCCACAGTGATCCCAGCATGCCGGCCATCGTGCCGCCGCACCGCGCAGCTTCGGCCTCGACCACCTGGGTGATGTGCTCGTGCGTCAGCGCCCCCGGGGCCGGGTCCGGCGACTGAGCCGTCTCCTCGATGGCGCGGACCAGCACCACACTGATCTGCTTGATCTCGGGGGCATCCCCGGCCTGGGGAGGCCGGCCCGCTGGGCCGTCCGGGGCGTCCGGCGCACCTGGAACGGCCGGCGGTGGCACCAGAGCCGGAGGCGGTGGAACGGGCGGCGGCGGTGCCGGCTCCTTCAGGATGATCGGCTCGGCGCCCGGGGTCGCCGGCGCGCCCGGGGTCAGGTCGTGATTGAGGATGGCGCGTTCCAGCTGCTGTAGCTCCGGGCTGGGATCCAGGCCGAACTCCTCGATGAGCGCGGTCCGAGTGCGCTGGTAGATCGCGAGCGCGTCGGACTGTCGGCCGCAGTGGTAGAGCGCCCGCATCAGCTGCCCGGCCATCCGTTCCCGCAGCGGACCGGTCTGCAACTGGGTCTCCAGCTCGCTGATCACCTGGGCGTGCCGGCCCATCGACAGATCGGCCTCGACGAGACACTCGATCGCCGTCAGGCGGACGTTCTCCAAGGCGGTCAGCTCGGTCCAGTTCACCCCCGCCTCGACCAGGTCCACCAGGGCGGGCCCGCGCCAGAGGGTGAGCGCGTCGCGCAGAGTGCCGGCTGCCTGCTCCCACCTCCCTGCGGCGAGATCATCCCGGGCGGCCTCCACCTGCTGCTCAAAACAAATCATGTCCACCGACTCGGGCTGCACGCGCAGGAAGTAGCCGGGCGCGTGGGTGAGCAGCACCGGCGCCCCGGCCGTCATGCTGTTCATGCCGATGACACCGCGCAGGTGGGAGATGGCGTTGTGCAGCATCTTGCGACCGGTGGCCGGGGTGCCACTGGGCCACAGCGCCTTCATCAGCCGGCTGACCGGGATCAACGAGTTGTGGTTGAGCAGAAGGTAGCCGAGTGTCGCCCGGGAGCGGATTCCGCCGAGCGCCAGGCTGGTCTCGCGGTTGACGACCTCAAGATGACCAAGAAGCCGGAAATGCACGTGATCGACCCTCCTGAGAATGCGGACGAAGGACACGAATACCGTACCGCCGGTCGACTCGGCAGACATGAAGAATTGTCGATTGACACTTATCGGGCTGAAGCTGTCGGTTCGCCTCAAAGAACAACGCACTTCGTGTCATGCTGATGGACTCCGCCGGGGGCGCGCATCTCACGCTGGCGATTCCTCAGGCGTGGGCGCGGGAACTCGACACGGGCTGCTGCACTGCTCCGTGTCCACGATGTACCAGATCGCGCGTGTGGCCGGGCAGAGCCGAGCGGCGCCGGCTGGCGACCCACCCGCCCCGGGTACGTCCTGAGCCGGTCGCGACCGGGCCTGGTCGGGTGTGGTTTTGGGACATCACCGCGGTGTCGAATCTGGTGCCGGAGATGCTCGTCGGCCTCCGGTGTCCTCCGGTCGCATTCCCGACCCCGAACGTCGAATGACAGCAAGTATTTCGAGGCGTAGTTCAAAGGCGATGAAATATGTGCCAGACTTCCCGGCCAGGTTTGGGTTCCTCGCTGACGCGAGAGCTTTCTGGGACGTATTCTTCACCGCCTACGATCATGAACATCGGCATTCCGGGATCGGCTGACGCACCCCGGCGTCGGTGCGCTACAGCACCACCGAGCAGGTCCGTGAGCACCGCCAACGCGCCCTCGACGCCGCCCACGCCGCTCACGCTGAACGGTTCAACCGCCGCCCACGCGCACCGAGACTGCCCGACCAGGCCTAGATCAACCAGCCAACCCAGCAGGACCAACCGTCTCAATCTGACGCGGCAACTACCGGAAAACGCGGCTTCATGATCCTCACCGGGCTGACGGACACTTCGACACACCGCCGCCAGTCCACGAGAGATCGGCAACATCACCTACGCCGCCTCCACCTCACCCACTTCGAATACCGACACCTACCAAATCCTTGCTGAGATCACGTCTCCGGGCCGGACCTCTGTCCCACGCTCGATACAAGCGCTGACATCGGCAGATCGCTCGCCGCGGATGGCCGTCACGCATGTCGTCTCTTGCCTGCCCGCGTAGACAGTCCATACAGGAGGCGCGTCGGCTGGGACCAATCCACCCTGGTCGGCGCGGTCACCCCTGCCCGGTCGGCGTCGGCACGGCGGGTCCCTTCCCGCGATTACCGGACCCACGAGCGGGCAACCGCGCGCCCATCGGCACGCCGGCACTGACGGCGAAAGGCCAGCTCAGGAACCGTTTACGGACCGTGGCCGCAGGACCGGCCGAGTCTTGCGCGCCGTCAGGGCAGTCAGGATCATCGTGAGGGCCGCGAACGCATCAAACCATCCACAACGGTATGCGGGGATCGCTCTTGACACGTCTTCTGACAGATAGACCCTCGCGCCCGGCCCTCGGCGGCGGCGGTGAGTAGCCCGCTGCCCGCCCTCGCACCGTACATCCTGCTCGGTTCTGGCCGCTGCGGTCGCGCTCGTCACCATGGCGATCGCCGACAGGTTCGCCGGCGCCTATCTCGGGGCCCGCACCAGCTTGGCCGCTGGGAGAGCGTCCGCTTCACGGTGGCGGGGGCGACGCTGTGCGCGCTGGGCGCCGGCATGAACGCGCGCGGCGTAGTCGTGGTCGCCACCGCCGGTCTGCGCCCGGGGTGTTGTCCGTGGCCATGTACACGGTGGTCGTCCTCATCGCTGTGGTCACCTCGGTGATGGCGCCGCCCATCCTGCGCCACTCCAGGGCGCGGATTCAACCCACGACGGCGAGCGGGAGCAGAGCTCGCCCTCGCGGGCCACTGAGACAAGGCAAAGCACGTCTGTACGACCGAAGCCCGTGGCCCGGCGATCCGGCCACGGCGACCGAACCACAACCGCTGGCGCCCTCCGCGACGCCGCAGTCAGGAGTATGTCCCGTGTCCAGCCCGGCTCTGCCCACATACCCGAAGTTGCGGGATCCCGCCGACCCGCTGCTCCCGCCCGCCGACTATCTCGCGATCCAGGCGGAGAAGCCCATCGCCAAGGTGCTGCTGCCGTCGGGCCGGCCGACTTGGCTGGTCACCGGGCACACGCTGGCCCGCCAGATCCTGACCGAGCCCCGCGTCAGCGTCGATCGCAAGCACCCGAACTTCCCGTATCCGGTGCCGAACCCGGACGCGGTCGTCGCCCAGGTGGCCCGGTGGACGTACATCCTGCTGGGTGACGACCCGCCCCTGCACACCGAGCGGCGGCGCCTGCTGATCAGCGAGTTCACCGTGCGGCAGGCGCAGGCGATGCGTCCCCGCATCCAGCAGCTCGTCGACTTCCACCTCGACCAGCTCATCGCCGCAGGCCCGGGCGCGGACTTCAGCAGCAACTTCGCGATGAAGGTCCCGTCGGCAGTCATCTGCGAGATGCTCGGCGTGCCGTTCGCCGACCACGACTACTTCCAGGAGCGCACCGCGCTGCAGCTGCGGCGGGACGTGACCGTCGCCGACCAGAAGCAGGCGATTGACGACCTGCTGGCGTACTTCGAGCAGCTCATCCAGGAGAAGAGCCGCCATCCCGGCGACGACCTGCTGAGCCGGCTGATCGTCAGCAACCGCGAGGCGCAGGCCTTCGACCACGAAGCGCTGGTCGCCCTGGGCCTGCTGCTGCTGGTGGGCGGGCACGAGACGACCGCCAACACCCTCACGCTCGCCACCGCGACCATGCTGGAGCGGCCGGAGATCGCCGTGGAGCTGCGGTCCGACCCCTCGCTGATGCCCTCGGCGGTCGAGGAGTTCCTGCGCTACTTCAGCGTCGCCATCGCCGTGTCCCGGATCGCGATGGCCGACCTGCAGGTCGGCGACGAGCTGGTCCGCGAGGGGGAGAGCATGCTGCTGGTGCTCAACACCATCGCCCGTGACGGCGAGATCTTCCCCGAGCCGCACAAGTTCGATATCCACCGGAACGCCCGCAACCATCTCGCCTTCAGCCACGGCATCCACCAGTGCATGGGGCAGAACCTGGCGCGGGTGGAGATGCAGATAGCCCTCGACACCGTGCTGCGGCGGCTGCCGGGGCTCAAGCTGGTCACCCCGTTCGAGGAGTTGCCGTTCAAGTACCGGAACCTGGTGTGGGGCATCGAGGAATTGAAGGTGACCTGGTGAGCGCGCCGGCCGGGACCGGCCCCGTGGCCATCGACCGGGAGCGCTGCCTGGGCTCGGGCCAGTGCCTGGCGATGGCACCCGAGGTGTTCGATCAGGACGAGGAGGATGGCCTGGTAATCTTCCGCGGCGGCACGCCGCCCGCGGCGGTGACGGCGGACATCGAGAACGCCGTGGACAACTGCCCCGCCGTTGCCCTCTCGATCACGAACTGACCGGCAAAGGCGGGGATCCACCGGTAACCCCACCCGGGTCGCCCGCCAGGGCACCGGCGGGGTGGCGATACGACCGTGATGAGGCATCAGGGTCGGACACTCCGAATCATGGCGGCATCGGAACGGGGCGTGGCCTTTGGCCGTGCTGGACCAGCACACCGGGACGGTCCGGCAAAGGTCGACGGCAAGACCAACGAGCTGACCCGCTTCCAACTGCTGCTGGCACCGTTCGGCCTGACCGCGACGGTCGTCACCGCCGACGCGTCACCCACCCAACGCGAGCACGCCGCTGGCTGACCGAGACCAAACAGGCCGGTCACGTGTTCACCGTGTAGTACAACCCGCCTGTAACAACCAGCTCACTGGCTGCCGAAGCGCAGTACGGCGACCGGGAACTGGTCGCGTGCGGCGAGTTCGTAGGCGGCGGCGCGGGACAGGCCGAAGATCCGCGCCGCGGTGGCGATGTCGGTGACCGGGCCGAGGGCGCGAATACGGTCGACGGTCCAGACGGTGTCGTCGGGCTGCTCGCTGTCCGGGCCGGGGCGGTCGGCGAACTGGTGGTCGGAGCTGGTCATGGCAGGGGGTGGTCCTTCCGGTGACATCAGGTGGAGGGGATCCACCGGCCGCAGAGGGGAGGCCGGCGGGTCGGCGCGGCGGACCGCAGCAGGTCAGCGCGCCTTAATAGTCAGGGGCTGATGCACGGCCTCGCAGGCCCAGACCGGCAGCGGAACAGTCCTTGGCGTCGCCCAGGTACCGCTCGGCCGGTCCACGCCTGCGGTACCGGTGGTCATCGGGTGAGGACGGGTCGCCGACGCCGTGCCGGCCGGGCCCCGTGCATCGGAGGCGCGCGGGGTGGGCAGGGCCGGTCCGGCACCCGTACAGCCGCAGAAGGCAGTGCGAGCGGGTTCGGCGAGCGGCCTGGAGGGACGGACCAGCGGCAACGCGCTCCAGGCCGACGCAACTAGTGCAGCCCCGCGCATAAGTTCTTGACGGGTTGTACGGGGTTGGGTTGTCAGTCGTCTTCGTCGTTGAGGGGCTGATCGGCGATGCCGGTCAGGTGCAGTCGTACGGCGCAATCGAGGGCGTCTTGTGGGCTGCCTTCGGGGTGTCCGTCGGGGAGCAGGCTGTCGGTGTAGGTGTCGGTGGCGGGGTCGTGGAGGGCGAAGCCGTAGACGTCGTCGAAGCCGAGGTATTTGAGGCGGCAGACGGGTACGCCGTCGTTTTCGCTGGTCCAGGCGGTGACGTAGCCGTGGCTGCCGCGCCAGCGGATGGTGACTTCTTCCAGGCCGGGCCAGACCTGTGAGGCGTGGTGGTCGAGGTCGGCGGCGAGGTCGTCCTTGACGCGTTTGCTGGGTACGGGCACGGCGTCCAGTGTGATCAACTCCGGGCGTGTCGTCACCTGCCGACACGCCCGTGCCTGCGGCATCGTCCATGATCGTCACCGTTGTCGATCATGGAATGAGGGCTTGCCGCTGATGGCCAGGCTGCAACCTGTCGACCGGGTCCGGCTGACCCGGCGCCGCCGCAAGGCCCTGACCCGGATCGCCGGGCAGGCCAGCGCAGAGTTCCGGCAGGTCCGCCGGGCCCGGATCCTGCTCGCCGCCGCGAACCGGGTCCCGAACGCGCAGATCGCCCGGCAGGTCGGCTGCACGGTGGCCACCGTGCGCAAGACCCGCCGCGACTACCGCACCCGGGGCATGCGCGCCCTTAACGACCGGCCCCGCCCGGGACGCCCGCCGCTCTACGACATCGACGTACACCTGCTGATCATCGCGACCGCGACCAGTGAGCCACCCGACACCGACGCCCAATGGACCCCGCTGATCGCCGGGCACCTGCGGCAGCGGCACGGCATCGCGATTTCCGCCAGCCAGGTCGGGCGGATCCTGGCCGGTGTCGACATCAAACCGCACCGGGTCCGGGGCTGGCTCAACCGGCCCGACGAGCCCGGCTTCTTCGCCCGTGCCGAGCAGATCTGCACTCTCTACCAGCATGTTCCCGCCGGAACGGTGCTGCTCAGCGTGGACGAGAAGACCGGTATTCAGGCCAAGTCACGCCGATACCGGACCCGCCGCGCGGGGCACCGCCGCCCGGAACGCCGCGAGTTCGAGTACCGCCGACACGGCACCGTCTCACTGATGGCCGCCCTCGACGTCGCCGACGGCACCGTCCGGCCGAAGATCATCGACCGCAACAACTCCGACGCCTTCCTCGACTTCCTCACCGAGATCGACCTCGAAACCCCTGCCCACCTGCGGATTCACCTGGTCCTGGACAACGGGTCCAGTCACACCTCGAAAGCCACCCGGGCCTGGCTGGCCGCACACCCGAGGTTCAGCGTGACCTACACCCCGAAACACGCGTCCTGGCTGAACATGGTGGTGCGACACGCAAGTCGCATGAGTACAGCGACACTCATCGAAGGGGGTGCGGCGTGACGTC
>NZ_JBHMIO010000086.1:0-8775 GCF_048060275.1 Micromonospora sp. LOL_015 | reverse complement strand
GTACCGCAGTTTTTCACGCCATAGCGGCGTGCTCGGCACAGGGTGACTCGTTCGACTTCGCGGCGATCTGGACTTGGGCGAGCACGATGCCGGTGCTGGTGTCGTAGGCCGACAGCAGATGGACCTGACGTCCGTCGGCGAGCCGGGCGCCGCGCACAACCTTCCCGTCGATGGCGATGACGAGACGCCACCGCCGTCCGGTCCCGCCGCCCGGTGTGGTGCGTGCCCGCAGCCAGCCTGCCAACACGCCGACAGCGTCTGCGCGTCGACGCGGATCAACAACCGCCACACCGTGGTCACGGCGGGGACCCGGTCGGTGAACCCGAGCCTCGCCCATGCGGTGCGGTCCAGGTCCCGTACCCAGTCGGCGATCGCGGCGAACGTGCACGCCCCGGCCAGCACCGCGCACACCGCGACGGCGAGCATGCTGGCCAGGGGGTAGCGGCGGCCACGTGGGTCACGCGGATCGGACACCGCCCTCAACGCGACGAACAGGCCACGATGCTCGCTGTCAGTGACCGCTACCGGCAGAGGCGTATCGGTGGGTCGGTGCGGCAGGAGAATCTCGGTGGGTGATGATGGCATCGGCGGGTGCGGTCTTCCTCGTGATCATGTGGCTTCGCAACTTCATGATCACCAACGGGCCGTGCCCGTCCTGCGTAGACCCCCGGAACGCTCCAAACTCCCAGCTCAACCAGCCCTCAACCGACTACGCAACGGCCCTGTCGCCCTGGACGTCCCGATACGACGCCGACAACGACTCGGCGGCGTGATCAACGAGTACCACCGGGCAGCCGAAAGATCTCTAAAATGCCAGCTCACAACCATGTACAGGGGTTTTGGCACGGTACACGCTCGGGTGTAGCGCACGCGATGCGCAGCCGCTGGGTCGAGGCCGGTTGCCTGCCGTGCCCCTCGGCGCGGTGCTGCCCTACCTCCTCGCAACACCCCACGCCGTCGCGCTGGTCGTCAGGGCGAGGGCTCGGCTGACGGTGTCGTCGACGCGGTGGCGGCGTACGAGTGCGGCCGAGGTCCTTCGGCGCTCGCAAGCGACTCGGGTCGCGCCGACCTCTTGGTGCACACTGATCGACGGGGTACTATGTGAACGTCTTTGTTCTCGGAGGCGAACACCGAACGAGAGGGACAGGAGTGGCATCTACCACGAAGCCGTCCACTTCGACAGTCGTGATGCAGCGATACGAAGCTGAAGAACTATGGGCTGCGGTCGGTCGACTGGCTGACGACAGGGACCTGGAATTGCTCACGCCGGACGAGTTCGTCGATCTGGCGCTCGAAGTGGCCCCGCTCCTCCCGTCCGACCTGCGTCGCCGCGTCATCGAGTTCCGGCGCTACGCGCCGGACGGGGACGTGATTCTGTTGCGCGGACTCCTGTCGAGTAGCGTGACCTTCCCCGCCACCGCGACGTCTCCTTCGGCGTCACCATCCGGCTCGGCGCAACGCGCCGCACTGCTACTGGCCGGCGTGATGGTCAACCTGGGCGAGCCTTTCAATTATTCGACCCTCTACGGTGGCCGAATCGTCCAGAACATGGTCCCCGTCCGGAGCATGGAATTCACGCAGACCAGCCAGAGTAGCACCGGGATGCTCGATTGGCACTGCGAGGACAGCTTTCGCGAGGACCGCTGCGACTATGCCGGACTCCTGTGCCTCCGGGGCGACCCCTCTGCGGCGTCAAAGTACGCCCAGGTGAAGGATGTCCGGCTCTCGCCCGATCAGGTGGCGATCCTTCGGGAGCAGCGTTTCTACGTGCGACCGGACCCCGCACACGTTCTGCCCGGCGAGCTGTCGATGCGCCCACTGGCTATCCTGTCGGGAACGGAGTCGGCACTGGAAATCGCCTACGACACGCACCACATCGAGCCGATCGACGAGGCCGATACGGAAGCGGCAGAGGCGCTTCGGGAACTCGGCGCCTGTCTCGACAAGGTCGCCATATCTCATGTGATGGAACGCGGCGATCTGCTGATCTTCGACAACAAGCGGGTCGTGCACGCCCGCACGCCCTTCATAGCACGTTTCGACGGAACGGACCGTTGGCTGATGCGCATAATGATCTGCGGATCCGCGCTGACTTTTCGCCGCTGGGGCCACCGCGTACCAGACTAGTCGCGTCAGGTGACAGGAGATCTGGTTGACGATCGGCATGGCAACGTAGAGACATCCCGAGATCGTGACCGTCGACGGCAGTCCAGAAACTTTCTGCCGATGGCGAACTCGCGATTGTCGCAGGAGTTCCCTTACGGCGGATCCGATGAAGGTTCCCGCCGTCCGGACGTGCAGTCGACAGGAGCACATCAGATGGTGGTTCTGCCAGGCGCGCAGGCTACAGCCGACCTAGCCGTGGAACACGCGGTGCCACGCTCGCAGGAGAACCGGTTGGAGGCCGTGAACTCCTGGGACGAGTTTACGCGGCTTCGGGAGATCATCGTCGGGAACGCCACTCACGCGAGGATCCCGGCGCAGACCGACCCATCGGCCTGGCTGAACGATTTCCCTGAGCTCTCACCCGCCGAACGGGAACGCGTCGGCGGGCCCTTCCCACAGCGGGTCGTCGAGGAGACCAACGAGGACCTCGCCGATTTGGTGACGACCCTTCGTGACCTGGGTGTCGTCGTCCACCAACCGTCGGCGGCAGACCACGACCAAGAGTTCAGCGGTCCGGGCTGGCGCAGCCAGGGCCGCCACTCGTACTGCCCACGTGACCTTGCCCTGGTCATCGGTTCGACCATCATCGAAACGCCCAGTCCATCGCGTGCCCGGTACTTCGAGCTTTCCAGCCTGCGAGAGTTGTTCCGGGACTACCTAGTGCGTGGTGGGCAGTGGCTATCCGCCCCCCGTCCCCTGCTTCGCGACGAGCTCTACCTGACGGATGCGGACGGAGGCCCGCTGTTGGGTGAGGCCGAACCGGCGTTCGAAGCGGCCAACGTTCTCCGACTAGGACGTGACGTCTTCTACCAGGTGTCGCGCAGTGGCAACGAGATCGGCATGCACTGGCTCCAGTCGACCCTGCGATTACTGGGTGATATCCGCGTCCACCCGCTGCGTGGTCTCTACCAGGGGACGCACATCGACAGCACGATCTGTTTTCTACGTCCAGGACTTGTTCTCCTCAATCCCGAACGAGTCCGGCCGGACACAATTCCGGAGGTGCTGCATAGGTGGGATGTAATCTGGTGCCCCCCGATCGAGGAATCGGAACCACCCCTCCTTCCCTACCGGCTGAGCACTCCTTGGGTGGGGATGAACCTCCTGATGGTCAATCCGCAACTGGCCGTGGTCGATCAAAACCAGCGGAAGCTCATCCGTCTCCTGGAAGCTAGCGGCATCGAGGTCGTGCCGCATAGACTGCGTCATTCACGAGTGCTCGGCGGGGGATTCCACTGCGTCACCCTTGACACGGTGCGCGACGGCGGACCCGAGAAATACCTGGGATGACCAGAAGGCATGTCGGGATAGGCGCTTATACCTCAAGGTGGTTTTAGTGGATGCTGGACATTCGGGCCCAAGAACACTGTTAAGCCTGGCGGACCTCACCAGGGAGGAGATCTCCGGCCTCGGGGAGGTCGCGTTTCGGTACGGGCAGGCACCGCGGACCTTCGCGGGCCGACTGGACGGAACGCGGGTGGGTCTGGTGTTCACGGCACCATCGACAAGGACCAGGATCTCGTTCTGGAGCGCCGCGCTGAATCTCGGCTGTGACGTGCTGCCCATGGGTTTGGCTGATCTCCAAGTCTCCACTGGTGAGACGTGGAGCGACACGGGCGCGATGTTCGCGAACCATCTCGACCTCGTCGTTGCCCGCACCAATGGTCCGCAACGCGAACTGGCCGAACTGGCCGTCCATGTTCCAGGGACGATCAACGCCCTGACGTTCGAGGAGCATCCCACCCAGGCGATCGCGGACCTGTGTGCGATGTTCGAGCACTTCGGCAGTGTCGAGGGTCTCCGCGTGGCGTATCTGGGCGAAGTGAACAACACCGCCCGCGCACTGGCCCTGCTCATCTGCAAGCTGCCCTTCGCGGGTCTCGATGTCTACAGTCCGGACGGGCTGGGCTTCCGGCCAGAAGAGCTAGAGTCCCTGAACGCCGTGCGTGGCGGAGACCGTGTCCGCCAACATCACAAGCTTCCCTGGTCACCGGATCCGGTCGACGTGGTCTACACGACCCGGTGGAATTCCATGGGCAATGTCCGTCATGACAAGGAATGGCTGTCACAGTTTACGCAGTTCGCTGTGACCAAGGAGACGATGAGTCGTTTCAGCGGACCAGCCGAAGCGGTGTTCATGCACGACCTGCCCGCGGTCCGGGGTCAGGAAGTGACCTCCGACGTCCTGGACAGGACCAGCGCAACTTCCCTTGTGCCCAGGCAGGCCTACCACAAGGGGTCCGCTGCTGCGGCAGCGTTGCTCTGGGCAGCGAGAAAGCCGTGAGGTTAGGGCACCGTCGACCGGGTTCGTAGGCACGCCCGCAGCCCCAAGGTCACACCCCCGCACGACAGCGTCTTTACCGTGCCGTCACCGGGGCCCGTGCCTGCCCTAAGCGCGCGTACCTGACCTACTTTTCGTAACTGTCCCATGGCAGCACCCGCGACATACGACAGGCGGACTCTCTCATGAGCATCTTCGAGCGGCGTGAGTCAGAGGTGCGCAGCTACAGCCGAAGGTGGCCGGCAGTGTTCGGCCGGGCGGCGGGAAGCTGGCTCTACGGGGTGGATGGGACCCCCTATCTGGACTTCTTCACCGGTGCCGGCACCCTCAATTACGGCCACAACAACCCGGCTCTCAAGCGGGCGCTTATCGACTACCTCGAACGGGACGGGGTGACGCACGCGCTGGATATGTGGACCGAGGCCAGAGCGGACCTGCTTGAGACCCTGGAGGAAAGGATCCTTGCTCCGCGAGGGCTCAACTACAAGGTCGTCTTCCCCGGCCCGGCGGGGGCGAACGCCGTGGAAGCGGCCCTCAAACTGGCCCGCAGAGTCACTGGTAGGCGGTGGCTGGCCTACTTCGGCAATGCCTTCCACGGCATGACCCTGGGCGCTCTGTCAGTGAACGGCAATCCAGCGATCCGGCGCAGCGCCGGGGTCCCGCTCCCGTACTGCACTGAACTGCCCTACGACGAGCACCACACCGATGTCGCGGACCTTGAGGGCCTGCTGGCGGCCTCCGCCGGTGGTCTCGCCGGGACGGCAGCCGTCATCGTAGAGACAGTGCAAGGCGAAGGTGGGATCAACGTCGCCCGTACTCGATGGCTGCGGGAACTGGCCGCCGTGTGCCGTCGCCATGGGCTCCTGTTCATCGTCGACGACATCCAGATGGGGTGTGGTCGCGTCGGCCCCTACTTCAGCTTCGAGGACGCCGGGATCGAGCCGGACATTGTGTGCCTGTCCAAGAGCGTCAGCGGCTACGGCCTCCCGATGGCACTCACCCTGATCCGGCCTGAGCTAGACGTGTGGAAGCCGGCTGAGCACAACGGCACCTTCCGCGGGTTCAGCCTGGCCTTCGTCACCGCCACCGAGGCGATACGCGCCTACTGGAGCGACGACGGGCTGGAGAAGGCCATCAGAATCAAAGGAGAACACACCGCCACCGGCCTGGAGCAAATCAGGCTCTCCTACCCCGAGGCGGCGCTGACGACCCGAGGGCGTGGCCTTGCCTGGGGCCTGCGGGCAGCCAGCGGCGAGATGGCCAGGCGGATCAGCCTGGCGGCGTTCGAGCGGGGTCTTCTGGTGGAGACCTGTGGCCCGGAGGGCGAGGTCGTGAAGCTCATGCCGCCCCTCACCGTCGCCAAGGGCGACCTCGACCGGGCCCTGCACGTTCTCGATGCGTCCGTGAGGGCGACTCTCGCCAGCCGCACCCAAGCGGGGATTGTGAGGCAGGCCCGTGTCGAGCGGCGGTAGCATCCTCGTGCTCACCACCCGAGAGAAGGACTGGTGGTGGAGCCTCCAGGAGATCATCCCGGCGGTGGAGGGGGTCTGGGCAGGTATCGGCCGATCCCAGCAGGAGAAGGTCCGCATCCTGTGCGTGCCCCTGCCACCGGAGATCGAGCGGTGGCTTCTAGACTCGGCGTCGCGCTTGAAACGCGTCGTCCTGACCACCGTGACGCCCGAGACCGTGAAGGCTGCCCTGCTTCTGCGAACACGGCTGAGGGCGGACACGCCGATGACCCTCTATGTGCACGGCGACTCCACCGAGGGTTTTCACGCCTTCGGCGCCCTCGCGGACGTGTTGACCGAGAGGGACACCTTCGTAGTGTCCTGCGAAGCGGAAGCGACCGCGACACGATACTGCTTCCCGAACGCCCGTATCAGCCTCATCCCCTTTCCCTTGGTGGACCAGTTCAAGGCGGACGGGAGGACGTGGGAGGGCAGACGCACGACCATCCGGCTGGCCTATGTGGGGCGTGTCTCCGAGCAAAAGAACCTGCACACCCTGTTGTTCGCCCTGTGGATTCTTCGTACCTTCCACGACCACGCGCCGAGGCTCACCCTGGATGTGTACGGCGGCGAGGACAACCTAGGCAGCCCGAACATGGGGCTCAAGTTTCCGAACTACGGCACCTTCCTCCGCCGGCTCACTGAGTCGTTGGGCCTGGGAGGCGTGGTGCGTTGGCACGGACCCAAACCCCGAGACTGGCTCCTCTACGACCTGCACCCCGAGCCGCACATCCTCGTCTCACCGACGCTGCACTCGGACGAGAACTTCGGCTCGTCGATCCTGGCCTCCCTGGTCAACGGCCACCAGGTGGTGACCACAGCGTGGGGTGGCCACCTCGAGTTTCAGGACGGGTTCCCCCAACAGTTGACCCTGGTGCCCGTTCACCGGTCGACCATGGGTCCGGTCGTGCACCCCATCCTGCTGGCGAACGCCATCCTGGAAGCAGTAAAAAGACTGGCGACCGTGGCCGTGGAGGATGCCGCCCTCGACCGGGCACGTGCCCAGTTTACGAGGCGCACCGTCGCGATGAGGACACTCGACATGCTCGCGCGACCCGATGGCGATCCCGTGCCGTTGAGTAAGTCACCGATCCAGAAGTCCCTCGATGAACGGAGGTCCCGGTTCGGCGGTACCCGCAAGATCTACGAGAACTACGAGGACTCCATCGCGCAGGTCTTCTTCGAGGCATACGGGATGAAGGAAGCCCTCACCTTCGAGGAGGAGTCCTCCTACCTGCTCGCACCCTGGACAAGCTACGCCAACCAGGTGCTGCGCGTCGCCGATCCGCATCGCGGGCATCAACGTTTGCGTCTCGACGCGACGATCTCCGATCCACGAAAAGTCATGATGTGCCCCTCCATGGACACGTGCCGTCTGTCAGAGAGCCTCCTCATGCGTCTGGTGACCCAGGGGTACGCGTTTCCACTTCCGTCGGCGCAGGCAGGGGCGAGGTCGGTGCCGAGAACTCGTTGATCGCAGGTGCGATCTCCGGAGGGAGTGTGGTGCTGTCACACGCGGACTCGGCGGCACGGTTCTGTCTGTCCAGTTATGCCTGATCAACTGCTAAGGATTCCCCACATGCTGAATCGGTCGGGTCGACTCGTCGTATCCATGTTCTTCGGCGATCACGACTCCAACGTGACCGTCGCCTCCACCAATCGACTGCTGCTCCATCTCGAAGCCGAGCGCGTGCTCGGGATCAAGCACGTGGCTGCCACCGCCGAGCAGATGGACGAGGTGGTCTCGGCCGCGCTGCGCTATCTCGACGCCGACGAGGACGCCGTCGACGAGGTCCTCGTCGCCAAGTGGAGTGCCAAGTACGACCTGGCCCGCCCGATCAGGATCGGCCGTCGAGAATTTACTCCGGTGATCACCGGTCATCACCTCAACCACATCGGCACCGCCCTGCCGTCGGCGTTCGATCACTGCCTGGTGCTCTGTGCCGATGGCTGGTCGGAGGACGGGGCCACGTCGATGTACCTCTACGACCACGGCCGGGTGGACCGGGTCGCCGTTCTCGAACACACCTTCCTGACCGGGCGGGTGTACGGCACCGCCACCCAGATGACGGTCCAACCCGACTACATGCTCGCCAACTCCTCCGACTCGGGGAAGATGCTGGGGTTGTCGGCCTTCGGTCGGTACGACCCCGATCTGGCCGTTCGAATACGGGCCGAGGTCGACGTCTTCAACCGGGGAAACTTCGACGGTGTCGACGACCTCCTCCGGCGTTACGGTCTCAGCGACGTCTACTCCCGGGAGCCCGACGACCAACGTCGTGACCTCGCTGCCACCGTGCAGAAGGAGTGGGAGGAGGAACTGCTACAGGTCGCGGACCGGTTCCGTTCCCTCTCGCCCCGCCTGGCCCTAGTCGGCGGCTGCGCGATGAACGTGGTGGCGAACGGCCGTCTGGCGAACAGCGGTCTCTACAGCGACCTCTTTATCCCCGCCATGCCCTCCGACGCCGGACAATCATTGGGTGCCCTGTGGAACCGCTATCCCGACACCGTGACGTCGAACCCGTACCTGGGCCGCGGTTTCGGAATCGAGGCGACAAAGGTTTCTGTCACCTCGGTGGCCGACGACCTCGCTGCGGGCCGCGTAGTCGCGCTCTACACCGGGCCCTCTGAATCGGGGCCAAGAGCACTGGGCAACCGGTCGATCCTCGCTGTACCGCGCAGCAACGAGGTGCGGGTGCGGGTGAGCGAGCAGATTAAGCGGCGCGAGTCCTACCGGCCGATCGCGCCGGTGGTCCGGGCTAAGCCTCAATCCGTGGACTCAATAGGACTTGACGGCAGTCATCGACACTTGACGATTAT
>NZ_JBHMIO010000085.1:0-8867 GCF_048060275.1 Micromonospora sp. LOL_015 | reverse complement strand
GGGTCAGACGCGGTGGCGCGGGGGGCGCTGCCGCGCGCCGTGACCATGTACAACCACGCCGGCCCGTCGACGATTCCCGACCGGGCCCACCCGCCGGGCCGCCCGGCCGGTGCCTACCGGCTACGGGCCTGGGCCTGGTGGCCCGGGCGGCATGTGCCTGGCGGCCGCGGGCCGGAGTGCGTGGCGCGACCATGCACAACGACCTTGCCCGCCGCATCATTCCGCGCGGGCCTGAGAGCCGTCGTACAGCCCACTGAGGGGCGGTCGATCTGAGCGCGGCTGACGCCACAGGCGCATCTTGCGCACGTGGGGCATCAAGCTCACCGCACACATCCACGTGGCATGCTGCTGACCATGTGTGTGCGGAGCGTCCGATGACCGTGGTGTCCGTCATCAACTACAAAGGTGGTGTCGGCAAGACCACCGTCACCGCCAACATCGGGGCTGAACTCGCGTACCGAGGGCACCGGGTGCTGCTGATCGACCTGGACCCGCAGGCGAGCCTGACCTTTTCCTTCGTCGAACCGACCATGTGGGAGCGGGAGCTGGCCGACGAACGGACCATCCTGCAGTGGTTCGGTGAGGTGCTGGACCGGGGCGGTGCCGCGCCGCTGGACCGCTACCTGCTCACCCCGCCCACGGTCAACGAGGTGATCGGTCAGCACAGCACAGGTCGGCTGGACCTGGTGCCGTCCCATCTGATGCTCACCGACGCCGACCTCGACTTCGCCGCCAGCCTGGGCGGATCGCGGTTCCAGCACGGCAGCCCGCGTTTCCTGTCCCTGCACCGGGCGCTCGCCGAGGCGCTCGCCGCGCCCGCCTTCACTGACTACCAGGTCGTCCTGGTCGACTGCCCACCGAATTTCACCATGGTCACCCGCACCGGGGTGGTCGCCAGCGACCACATCCTGATCCCGGCCCGGCCGGACTACCTGTCCACGCTCGGCATCGACTACCTGCGCAAGAAGGTCTCCGAGCTGGTGACCGACTACAACCGGGTCGCGGCGGGCCGGGCCGACCAGATCAGCCCGGAGATCCTCGGCATCGTCTTCACGATGGTCCAGTACACCGGGCACGGGCCGCTGCTGGCGCTGCGCAACTTCATCGGCCATCCTGCGACCATCGAGATCCCGCGCTTCCAGCAGATGATCCGCGACAACAAGACGGTGTTCGCCTCAGCCGGCGAGCACGGCCTGCCCGCGGTCCTCATGCCGGACGCGAACGTCAACGTCCAGTACGAGTTGCAACAGCTCGCCAGCGAGTTCCTCGCCAAGATCCGCCCGTAGGAGAGTCACGTGACCAGCGCCGCCGACCTGTCCCACGCCGTCCTGATCCGGGTCGCGGACTTCCTCCGTACCCTGCCGCCGGAGCAACTGGCCGCGCTCGCCGACGGCACCGCGCAGCTGACCGTCGCCACCGCCACGTCCGGGCCGCAGCAGCCTGCGGCACCGGCAGCAGCCCGCCGGAGCCGGGCCGCCAAGGCGACGAAGCCGGCGGTCGTCGTCGACACCGACCGGATCCGCGCCGACCTGGCGGCGATCGACGACCGGGTGGCCGCCGGACGCTACCTCGACGATCTCGGGCTGAAGGTCGCCGAGCTACGGGCCCTGGCCGTCGAACTCGGGGTGGCGCTGCCGAGCCGGGCCGCCAAGGCCGTCATCCAGAAGAACATCGTCCAGGCGACTGTCGGCCGACGGCTCACCTCGGCGGTACTCAGCCGCCCCGCCAGCAGCGCCTGACGACAGCGCAGCACCGGCCAGCCAGTAGCTCCGCACTGTGGCAAGTCGGTTGCGGGTGGTCAGTCGGCGAGCTGGCGGCGTACCTCGTCGAGGACTTCCGCCCAGTGCGCGGCCGGCGCACCGGCGCGCAGCTGACCGGCGAGATGCTCGGCGAGCAGGCGGGCGGACCGTTCGGTGAAGTCGGGCTGTTCGTCGGCCGAACCCGGATCCGGGCGGTACCGCGTGGTCAGTGGCAGCGGGTCGCCGACACAGACCACGTCCAGGTGGCCGGTGGTTCGGGTCAACGCGACGTACAGCATCCGGTGGCCGCGCTCGTCGTCGGCGACGATCTGTTCCGGCTCGACGACCACCACGGCGTCGAACTCCAGGCCTTTCGCCTCGATCGGGCTGACCAGGTTGATCGCCGCGCCGAGGTCGCCCTGCTGGGCGCTGCTCCAGGCGAGTCCGTTGTCGGCGAGCGCCGCCTCGACCTCGCGGCGGCAGCGCGGCGGGCAGACGACGCCGACGAACGCGCCCCGCGCGGCGTGCTCACCGGCTACGGCGACGACCCGACCGGCCCGCTCGGTGAGCCCGACCCGGTGCACGCCGGGTTCGGCCGGACCGTCCCGGACCACTTCCGGTGGTGTCACGCCGGGCGCGGCGACCGGCAGCAGCCGGGCAGCGAACTGGTACGCCTGGCGGGGCACCCGGTAGCCGTACCGCAGCGGCGCGACCCGCACCGGGCAGGTCGTCGGCAGATGTCGGGTCACCTCGTCCCAGCTGTCCCGGGCCCAACCGCCGGTCGACTGGGCCAGGTCGCCGATGACCGTGCACGAGCCGGTGCGGCTGCGTCGGGTCACCGCCCGCAGCTGCATCGGTGACAGGTCCTGCGCCTCGTCGACCACCACGTGCCCGTACCGGCGCGGCGGCCCGCCGTCGATCAACTGTTCCAGTTCGTCGAGCAGCGGCAGGTCGGCGGCGGACCAGATCTCTTCGGAGATCCGGTCGGCGCCGCGCCGGTGCAGCAGCGCCAACTCGTCGGCGGTGAACCCGTCGGCGGCCGGGCCGGTGGCGGCGCGCAGCCGGGGCCGGGAAGCCAGCAGGCCGCGCAGGAACGCCGCCGGGCTCTGCTGCGGCCAGAGCCGCTCGACCAGGTTGACCAACGCCGGTTCGCCGCGCGGGTCGACACCGGACCGGTCCTGGACCAGGTCGGCGAGCCGGTCACGGAACAGCTGACGGCGATCGTTGTACGGCAGGTCGGCTCCGGCGGCGGCGTCGAGCGCCTGCTGCACCTGCTCGCCGGGCAGGGTGACGAACCGGCTGCCCAGCAGCAGCCGCTCCGCCGGGTCCGGGGTGCCGATCCGGTTGCGCAGCGCCCGGTCGAGCAGGCCGGCCAGCCGGGCGTCACCCTTGAGCCGGGCCACCGCCGCCGGCTCGGCCCGGCCACGCCGTACCGTCGGGGCGAGCCGGCTGATGTCGCGCAGCTCGACCTCGGCGTCGCCGAGCCCAGGCAGCACCTGGCCGATGTAGCGCATGAACGTCGGATGCGGGCCGACCACGAGTACGTCGTCGGCGGTCAGCTCGGGATGCTGAAACAGCAGCCAGGAGACCCGGTGCAGGGCAATGGCGGTCTTGCCGGTGCCCGGGCCGCCCTCGATCACCAGGACCTGCTGTAGCGGGGCGCGGATCAGTTCGTACTGGGCGGCCTGGATGGTGGCGACGATGTCGCGCAACGTGCCGGTGCGGCCCCGGGCCAGCTCGGTGAGCAGGTGTACGTCGACGTCGGCCCGACCCGACCCGTCGGCCGACCCGCCCGCGATCCCGCCCGCGATCCCGGCGGCGATTTCGGCGGCGATTTCGGCGAACAGGACGTCGTCGAAATCGTCGATGACGTTGCCGGTGCACTGGAATCCGCGTCTACGCACCAGGCCCTGGGGGTCGTCCGGGTTTGCGGTGAAGTAGCGGGCGGCGGCCGGCGACTGCCAGTTGATCACCAGCGGGTCACCGCCGTCGGGCGAGCCGATCAGGTGCCGCCCGAGGTAGTACGCTTCGCCGGACTCGTCGTCGATGCGGCCGAACGCGACCGCGTCGGCAGCGCCGCCGAGGGCCCGGGTGACGGCTTCGGCGTGGCGGCGCAGCCGGGCGGCGGTGGCCCGGTCGGCCCCGCTGCTCGCCAGCGAGCCGAGCGCGGCCACCCGCCGGTCGCGCTCCCGGGCGGCGGCGTCGAAGTACGCCTGTTCGGCGGCGATCTCCGCTGACATGTCGGCCATGTGCACGCTCCCCGGGTCGGCAGACCCGGCACACCGTACCGGTGCGGGTGGGGGTCGGACAGCCCCCGAGTGTGCAGGACCGCCGGCCCGGGACGCGGATGTCCGGGGCCGGCGGGCGTGCCGTGCCGTCGTTCGTCGGCCTGCCGATCAGACGAAGTTCACGTCACTGCACCACATGTAGGCCTGGTCGAGGTGGGACGCCTGCCAGATCACGAAGACAATGTGGTGTCCGGTGTAGCCGGAGGTCGAAACGTTGAAGCTGATGTTCTGTGCCGGCGCGTACCGGCCGGTCTGGGTGATGAAGTCGAGGTTTCCCCACCCGAGCCGCTGGGTAGCGGGGTTGAACCCGTTCTTGCTCACGTAGACCCGGAAGAAGTCGGCGCCATGGCTGGCCTGGTCGTACAAGTGGATCGTGAAGTTGCGGCCGACGTTGGTCTTCTTCCACTGTCCGGGCTGGTTCAGACTGTTGTTTCGAGACAGCGCGTTACTGCACAGCTGCCCATCGGGGGTGCGGCCCTGGAAGTTGCCGCCAAGCCCGTCGCGCAGCGCGCTCATCCAGTTCCACATGGTATCCGGGTTGGCCTGGAAGGCCTGCCAGCACATCGGGTCCTGCTGCTGCATAACCGGGTTCATGTGCTGGTGTCCCCAGTCCTGCCAGCACTGGTAGGCGCGGCTCGCCGGGTTGACGATGGTGCCGTGAGCCTGCGCCGCGCCGGTGAACGGCAGCATGCCGGCCATCAGGGCGAGCAGCAGAACAAGCGCTCGAACAGGCTGGCGGGCGGGCGGCCGGGATCGCCGACCGGGTTGGTCGAGGTTGCGTGAACGCACGGTTCGTCCTCCATTCCTGGGCGCTCAAACGGGTGCGGGAGCGCTTCCACCCGACTATCGCATCCATTGGTCCGAATATCAATGATCGTCTATAGATATCTGTCTTGTCGGACTGCCCGAAGTCGCCCCCCGCAGCGGATCCAGGCAGTTTCCGATCCAGGAAAGCGTTGACCTGGCAATCAGCGATCAACAGTCGCCGACCTAGTCGGCCGCCAGCGACTCGACGACCGGCTGGCGCAGCGCCCAGCGGGCCGGCAGCACCGAGGCGACCAGCGCGGCCACCGCCGCCACCGCGACGACGACCCCGAGCTGCGGCCATGGTAGGTCCGGCTGGAAGACGTCGTCCTCGGCACGGTTGAACACGGCGAGCGCGCTCGCCGCCCCGGCCACTCCGACTGCGATGCCACCCGCCGTACCACTGACCGCCGTCAGCACCGCCTCGGTGGCGAGCATCCGGCGCAACTGGCCCGGGTCACACCGACACCCGCAGCAGGGCGGGCTCCCGGATCCGTTCGACCACCGACAGAGTCAGGGTGTTGGCCAGCCCGAGCAGCGAGACGAAAATCGCCAGGGCCAGCAGCGCCAGCACGAACCGCAGCACCGTGTCGACGGTGCCGGTACGCGCCTCGGCGTACGCTGCCCGGTCGACGAACGTCACGAACGGGTAGCTGACGACCACCGCCTCCACCGCCTCCCGGGCGGCCTCCGCGCCGACGCCGGCGTAGCTGGGCGGGCGAGCAGCGGGGCCGCCACCAGCAGCCCGCGGCCGCGGATCACCCAGCTCGGCGGGGTCGGAGTCGGCACCGGCATGCTGCGCGCGCACCCAGGTCAGGCACTGGGCCCGGCGGCCGTTGCCGCGGGTCAGGTGCTGGACTTGCCGACCATGGCTCCGGCGATGACCCGGTCCATGCCGGGCAGCCCGGCGGCGGCCAGCGCGGCCCGCCGTACGTGCAGCCACCACCGGTGCTCCGGCACGAACCAGCGGACCCCCCGCCGGGCCACCTGCTGTTTGTCGGTGACGACCGGTCGCATCGCGGTCTCGTAGCGGCGCAGCGCTATCGCCAGCATGCCGGGGTCGGCGCCGGCGGCGGGGTCGAGTGCCCGGGTCAGCTCGGCGGACAGGGTTTCCGCCCCGGCGACGGCCAGCGAGGCGCCCTGCCCGGCGAGCAGGGACACCGCCTGGCAGGCGTCGCCGACCAGGACCACCCGGCCCTGGCTCCAGGCCGGCAGCTCAATCTGGGCGACCTGGTCGTAGTAGATGTCGTCGGCGGGTGGGCAGGCGGCGAGCGCCTGCGGCGCGATCCAGCCGAGGCCGGCGTACTCCTGGCGCAGGGCCGACCGGGGATCGGCCGGCAGCTGCGGGTCGGTGGTGCGGTGCACGGCGAAGACGGCGATCCGCCCATCGCGCAGCACGTAGCAGCCGAGCTGGCGCCGGGTGCTGTCGGTGAGGGCGAACTCGTCGCCGACGGCGTCGCGGGCCGCCGGGTCGTCGAACACCCAGGCGGCGGTGTGGAAGCCGAGGTGGCGCAGGAAGTGCCGTTCGTCGCCGAAGGTCAGCCGGCGGACCGTGGAGTGGATGCCGTCGGCGCCGACCAGCAGGTCGGCCCGGTGGACGGTGCCGTCGACGGTGGTGGCGTCGACCCGGTCGGCGCGGTGGTCGATGCGGGCCAGCCGGCTGCCGTAGCGTAGCGCGACCCGGCCGGGCAGCGCCTCGCGCAGAATCCGTTCCAGGTCGGGACGCATGATGCTGACCAGCCGACCGTCGACGATGTCGGCGAACCGGGAGTAGCTGAGGCTGGCCCGGCGGCGGCCCTGGTCGTCCCGGTAGGTCAGCGCGGTGACCTGGTAGCCGGACTCGTGCAGTTGCGGCAGCAGCCGCATCCGTTCGATGGCGTCGTAGCCCGGCCCGAAGAAGTCCATCATGTAGCCCTCGGTTCGCGGCGCCGGCGCCTGTTCGAGGACGGTCACCGCCCAGCCGGCGGCGTCCAGCCGGTGGGCCAGGGCCAGCCCGGCGATCCCGGCGCCGCAGATGACCGCCTTCACTGTCGGTCCCCTTCCGTCGTGGCGTTGTCGGTGGTGCTCATGCTGTGGTGTCGGTGGTGTCGGTGGCGACCAGGCGGATCAGCGGTCCGGCGACCGCGTCCGAGGCGAGGTCGGATGACAGTGGACGGTGCAGCATGAGGCCGTCGAGGGCAGCGGCCAGCACGGCGGCGCTGCCCGGCGGGTCGGCGACGCCGTGGCCGGCCAGCCAGTCGGCGATCCGGCCGCGCAGCCCGTCGAGGATGCCGGTCAGCACCTGACGCAACTCGGCGTCGCGGGCGGCGGCCAGGTACGCCTCGACGAACAGCAGCGAAGTCGGGTCGGTGCCGGAGTATCCGTCGAGGGCGGCGAGCAGGGCCCGTACTCCGGCCTCGGGGCTCACCGCCCCGGTGAGCAGAGCGTCCAGCTCGCCGGCGAGGTCGGTCATCGTGCCGGTGGCTGCCTCGATCAGCAGTGCCCGCACCGAGGCGTAGTGGTAGTGGACCAGCCCGGGGGCGACCCCGGCCCGGTCTGCGACGAGCCGGGTGCTGACCGCGGCCCAGCCGCGCTCAACGATCAACTCGACTGCGGCGGCGCGCAGCCGGGCCCGCACCTGCCGGCCGCGTTCGGCGGCGGTCTGCGTCATCTCCCACCTCCGGGGCAGCAGCCGTTGGGCGGTCGCCCTGAACGTTCGTATTGGGCGAATGCCCAACACGATACCACGCCAACCCGGTCCGCGAAATCAGCTCTGGATTTGGAGGCGCCACCCGTGCAACCCTGTTCGCAATGAGTAGTCGCCCAATCACCAATGGCTACCCCCCAGCCGGAGGCGTGCGTGAGCGAGCTGTACCGGACGCCACACTACGAACCACCACCGGGCAAGGACAGCGGTGCGACCCGGATGCAGGTCCTGGTCACTGGTGTCACCCCGCCGGTGCCGTCCGCGGCACACGGCGCGATGACCACCCTCGTCGGTCTCCGCCTCGACGGCCCCCAGCACTGGATCCGGTTCGACGAGATCCCCGCCCACCCGCTCAGCCAGGCTGCGCCGGTGCGGCGCTACGACATCGTCACGGCTGTCGCTCGGCCAAACCCGGACGACCCCCGCCCGGAAAGCTGGCGGATCCACGCCGCAACTCTGCGGGTCCGCCACGAAGCCCGGCGGTGGCCCGGACGCGCCGCGATCCTGCACCGCCACGCCGAATGGTCCATGTGCGACCTGGAAGACTCTGCGGCGCGGCGTCCCGACGCCCAGTCCCTGGCCCTGATCCGGGTCGCCGAGCTGCGCTACGTACGGGTCAACCGGACCCCGGTGGCACCGCCCGCCGAACGCTGGTCCGCCGCCACCTGGCGCCGCACCGAGCCCGACCTTTTCCGTCCGGTGGTGCACGACCTGCTACGCCGACCGCCGTTCACCGTCGCCTACCGCTACCACTGTCACCATCCGGTCTGCCGTAGCCACGTACAGGAATTGCGCGACCGGGACGTGGTGGCCTACCAACGCCAGCGGCAGCGCTACTGCGGGCTGCCGCTGCGGCGCGCGCTGGTCGGCGAGTTCTGGTGGCCGCTGTGCCAGCCCGGCCGCGAGGTAGCGTTCCTGGTCGGCAGCCGCCGCGACGCCCCGACCCGCTTCGACGTTCTCGACACCGTCGTCCTGCGCGGCTAGCCCGGTTGCTTGCGGCCGGTCAGGGACGCCGGGCGAGTTGCCGTCCGGTTTCGGCGGCCTCCGCAGGCCGAGCACGGTGAACAGGTCGTGGGCCAGGATCAGCTGTTCGCGGGACTCCCGGTCGGCGCCGAGCGCGTGCAGCACCCGGGAGAGCACCGCGTAGGCGTAGGCCTGATCTCGCTGGTCGCCCAGCCGCTCACAGTGACCGGCCGCCAGTCGGCATGCCGGAGAGTCAGCTCCAGCTCGCCGGTCTCCCGCAAGGCGTCCGCCAGCCGGCAACGCGCCCTCGCCTCCCGCACTAGACGCAACGCCGCTCGGTTAGGGCGGGTGGATGGTTAGCAAGTGTTTGTGATGATGTCGATGGCT
>NZ_JBHMIO010000084.1:0-9860 GCF_048060275.1 Micromonospora sp. LOL_015 | reverse complement strand
GCGCCCGGCGACCCGGATCCAGCAGGCCACCGTCGGCATCGCGCCGACCGCCGGGCCGACCCCCGGGCCAGTCATCGCGACCAGCGACGACGAGGCGTCGGCCTGCTCCCTGGAAAACCCCGAAACCTGTGAGGCCTGCCAGTGACCACCGTCTCCGAAACCGCCACCGTCTCCGAAACCGCCACCGCCACCGCGACCGCCGCCGCCAGCGACGCGACGACCGGCGCGGATCGGCGGCAGCTGCTGCTCGACCCCGGCATGGATCTGACCCTGCGGCCGATGCGGTATCCGCAGTTCTTCGACCGGTTCCGGGACGCGATCAAGAACACGTGGACGGTGGAGGAGGTCGACCTGCACTCCGACCTGCCGGACCTGGCCAGGCTGTCGCCGGCCGAGCGGCATCTGGTGTCCCGGCTCGTCGCGTTCTTCGCCACCGGCGACACCATCGTCGCGAACAACCTGGTGCTCAACCTCTACCAGCACGTCAACTCCCGGAAGGCCGGCTCTACCTGTCCCGGCAACTGTTCGAGGAGGCGGTGCACGTCCAGTTCTACCTGAACCTGCTGGACACCTACGTGCCGGACGAGCGGGAGCGGTTCGCGGCGTTCGCGGCGGTGGAGAACATCCCGTCGATCGCCCGCAAGGCCGAGTTCTGCTTCAGATGGATCGACTCGATCTTCGAGCTGCGGGAGCTGCGTACCCGCGCCGACCGGCGGGCCTTCCTGCTCAACCTGATCTGCTTCGCCGCCTGCATCGAAGGGTTGTTCTTCTACGGCGCCTTCGCGTACGTGTACTTCCTGCGGTCCCGGGGTCTGCTGCACGGTCTCGCCTCGGGCACCAACTGGGTGTTCCGCGACGAGTCCATGCACATGGCGTTCGCCTTCGACGTGGTGGACACGGTCCGCGCCGAGGAGCCGGACCTGTTCGACGCCGAGATGCAGCAGCAGGTCAAGGACATGTTGGCCGAGGCGGTGGAGTGCGAGGTGCAGTTCGCCGCGGATCTGCTCGACCAGGGCGTGTCCGGGATGTCGTTGGCCGACATGCGGGAATATCTGCAGCACGTCGCCGACCGGCGGCTCGCGGTGCTCGGCATCGAGCCGATGTACGGCAGCCGTAACCCGTTCGCCTTCATGGAGTTGCAGGACGTGCAGGAGCTGTCCAACTTCTTCGAGCGGCGGGTGTCGGCGTACCAGGTCGGGGTGACCGGCTCGGTGACCTTCGACGACGACTTCTGACCCGCGTCCCGGCTCGGGCCGGCGGGGCCGGCTGTTCCGCGAAGGTCGGCTACCCCGCCTCGGCCCGCTCCGTCACGGTGCGGATCGCCGCCGCCGTGCCGACCGCGATCTCCTCGACCTCGTCGGCCGAGACGACCAGCGGCGGGCCGAGCAGGATCACGTCACCGTCGACGCCGTCGGCGCAGCCGGTTCCGCTGTAGAGCAGCAGACCGGCGTGCCGGGCGGCGGCGACGACCCGTTCGGCGACCCGGGCGGTACGGCTGAACGGCCGCGCGGTCTGCCGGTCGGCGACCAGTTCGACGCCGACCAGCAGACCGCGCCCGCGGATGTCCCCGACGTACGGTGAGTCGGCCAGCTCCCGGCGCAGGGCCCGGCGCAGCGACTCGCCGGCCCGCCGGCCGGCCGCGACGAGGTCCCGCTCGCGCAGCACCCGCAGCACCGCCCGGCCGGTGGCCGCCCCGACCAGGTGGTGCGAGTAGGTGAACCCGTGGGTGAAACCGGTGCGCGCGATCGTGTCGTGCACCGGGCCGGCGGCGACGGCCAGCCCCAGCGGCCAGTAGCCCGAGCTGGCTCCCTTCGCCGCGACCAGGATGTCCGGGCGTACCCCCCAGTGGTCGACGCCGAACCAGGTGCCGGTGCGGCCGAAGCCGGTCATCACCTCGTCGGCGATGAGCAGCACCCCGTACCGGCGGCAGACCTCGGCGACGGCCGGCCAGTAGTCGTCCGGCGGGACGCAGGCACCCAGCCCGGCCCCGGCGATCGGCTCGGCGATGAACGCCGCGACCGGCCGGGTCCGGCACAGTTCGGCCAGCGCCGCCGCGTGCCGCGCCCCGCAGCCGACCGGATGGATGTCCGGGAACGGGCAGCGGTACTCGTACGGGGTCGAGGTGTGCACCGCCTGCCCCAGCCACGGCAGGTACGGCGCACGCAGCCCGGCCCGGCCAGAGGCGTCCAACGCGCCCCGGGAGTTACCGTGGTAGGAGCCGACCCGGCCGACGACGAGGTGCCGGTCCTCGCCCCGGGCCAGGTGATAGGCGCGGGCCATCTTCAGCGCGGTCTCCACCGCCTCGCTGCCGCCGGAGACCGGGAAGACCAACGGATCGTCCATCGGCAGTACGGCCGCGAGCTCGGCGGCGTACTCCTCCAGCACGTCGGCGCGGAACATCGAGCCGTGCGCGTACGCGACCGCGCCGGCCTGCTCGGCCTGCGCCCGGACCACCTCGGTGACGCCGTGACCGACGCCGACGACGATCGCCCCGGCGGCGGCGTCGAGGTAACGCTTGCCGGTGGTGTCCCACAGCTGCGCGCCGGACGCCGAGGCGATCCGTGGCGCGTCGTCGGACACCCGGCCGAAGACGTGGCTCATCCCGGTACGGCGACGGCCCCGCCGGCTTCGATCTCTCCGCCGGCTGCGACCTTTCCGTCGCCGGCGGCCTGAACGTTGTCGGCGGCCTGAACGTTGTCGGCGACCTCGGCGACGGCCGCGCCGAACAGCCGTAGACCGGTCTGCGCCTGGGCCCGGGTGATCACCAGCGGCGGCGACATCCGTACCGCGTTGGGGCCGGCCTCCAGCACCAGCAGACCGCGACTGAACGCCGCCTGCTGCACCTGGCCGGCGATCTCACCGGTGGGGAACTCGACGCCGATCATCAGGCCGACCCCGCGCACGTCGACGACCAGCCGGGGATACGCCTGCTGCAGCTCGCGCAGCCCGGCGAGCAGGAACTCACCCTGCGTCGTGGCGTTGTCCAGCAGGCCCTCCTCCTGGATGACCCGCAGGGTGGCGAGGCCGGCGGCGCACGACACCGGGCTGCCGCCGTAGGTGGAGCCGTGCGCGCCCGGACCCCACGCCTCCATCAGCTCGGACCGGGCCAGGAACGCACCCAGCGGCAGGCCGGAGGCGATGCCTTTCGCGCTGATCAGGATGTCCGGCTGTACGCCGGTGTGCTCGATCGCCCACATCCGGCCGGTGCGGCCCATGCCGCACTGCACCTCGTCGGCGACGAGCAGGATCCCGTGCTGGTCGCAGATGCGCCGTAGCCGGGCGAGCCAGCCGGCCGGCGGCACGATGAAGCCGCCCTCACCCTGGATCGGTTCGACGAAGATCGCCGCGACCTCGCTCGGATCCACCTGGTGCTCGAACAGCACCTCCTCGATGAAGTCCAGCGACGCCGGGGCGTAGGGCGCGTGCAGCACGCCGGGCAGCAGCGGGCCGAATCCCTTGTGGTACTTGGACTTCGACCCGGTCAGCGTCATCGCCCCGTAGGTGCGGCCGTGGAACGATCCGTAGAAGCTGATCACGTACTGCCGGCCGGTGGCGTACCGGGACAGCTTCAGCGCGCCCTCGACCGCCTCGGCCCCGGAGTTGGTCAGGAAGACCCGCACCGGGCCGTCCATCGGTGCGGTCTCGGCCAGCGCTTGGCACATCTGTCCGTACATCGGCAGGTAGAAGTCGCTGGCCGAGTAGTGCAGCAGGGTCGCGGCCTGCTGCTGCACCGCCTCGACGACGCTCGGGTGGCAGTGGCCGGTGGAGGTGACGGCGATCCCGGCGTTGAAGTCGAGGAACAGGTTGCCGTCGACGTCCTCGACGACGGTACCGTGGCCGCGCCGGGGCGCGATCGCGTAGGCGCGGGGCAGCGACGGGCTGGTCACCGCCCGGTCGCGGGCCAGCACTTCGCGGGCCTGCGGTCCGGGCAGTTCGGTGACCAGGTGCGGTTGCGGGCGGTCCGGGTCGAACCAGTCGGGGGTCGTCGTCATCAGGCCACCACCGTCTGCGACTGCTCGCGGAGGAACTGCTGCAGGTAGTACGGGCCGCCGCCGGCCTTGCCGGTGCTGCCGGAGCCCTTCCAGCCGCCGAACGGCTGCACCCCGGGCCAGGCGCCGGTGGTGGCGCCGGCCGGCCGGTTGACGTAGACGACGCCGGCTTCGATCCGGTCGAGGAAGTGGTCGATCTCGCCCTGGTCGGTGGAGAAGAACCCGGCGGTCAGGCCCAGCGGCACGCTGTTGGCCCGGTCCAGGCCCTCGTCGACCGAGTCGACCGGGCTGACCGCAACGAACGGCACGAACAGCTCGCGCTGGAAGAGGTCGTCGTCGGGCGGTACGTCGGCGACGACGGCCGGTGCCAGGTAGTAGCCGTCGGGGCGGCCGTCGACCCCGGCGAGCACCTGGCCGCCGGTGACCACCCGGCCGACGGTCGCGGCGTGTGCGACGGCCTCGCCGTAGCGGCGTACGGCGGCGGCGTCGATGACCGGACCGAGGTACGTGTCACGGGCCAACGGGTCGCCGACGACCAGCGACTCGGCCCGTTCGGCGAGTCGGGTGACGAACTCGTCGTGGAGTTCCCGCGCCACGTACACCCGGGAGCAGGCCGAACACTTCTGGCCGGAGAAGCCGAACGCGGAGCGGGCGACGCCGGCGACCGCCCGGTCCAGGTCGGCCCGGGCCGAGACGATGGCGGCGTTCTTGCCGCCCATCTCGCAGACGACGGGCCTCGGGTACGCGCCGGTGAACGTCCGGATGATTGACATGCCGGTCTCGTACGATCCGGTGAAGGTGAGGCCGCCGACGCCGGGGTGCGCCACCAGTGCCCGGCCCGGGTCGTCGCCGCCGGGGAGGAAGTGCGCGACACCGGTCGGTAACCCGGCGTCGACCAGGCACTCGAAGAACTTCCAGGCCGAGAAGGTGCCCTGCAGGCTGGGCTTGAGGACGAGGGTGTTGCCGGCGACCAGTGCCGCGCCGGCCGGCCCGGCGGTCAACGCCATCGGGAAGTTGAACGGGCTGATCACCGCCCAGACCCCGTACGGCTTGAGCACGCTGCGGGTGGATTCGTTGGCGGCGATGGTCGCCATCGGCTGGTCGAAACCGTGATGCTTGTCGTACATGTCGCAGTAGTAGCGGATCAGGTCCGCCGATTCCTCGACGTCGCCGAGCGCCTCCAGCCGGTTCTTGCCGACCTCCATGCTCATCAGCGCGGCGTACTCGTTGGAGCGCTCGCTGATCAGATCGGCCGCCCGGCGCAGCACCGCGACCCGGTCCGGCCACGGGGTCGCGGCCCAGCCGGGCGCGGCGGCGCGGGCGGCGGTGACCGCCGCGTCGACGTCCTGGTCGGTGGCGGCGGTGACGGTGGCCAGTTTGAGCGTCACGTCGCCGGGGCTGACCAGCTCGGCCGGGTCGACCCCGGGCCGGGCGGTGCCGTCGACCACCGGGGTGAGGCGCTGGCCCAGCCAGGCCCGCGCCCGGTCCGCGCCGTCCTCGTACGCCGTGTGCAGGTCCTCGTTGTCAGCGGACAGGGTCGCGTAGGTGACCCGGAAGCGTGCGGCCACGGAAAACTCCTTTCGGCGGGACGGCACCCCGGTGAGGGGTGGCAAAAAATTCCAGACATCATCGCTTCATGCAGGAAAATCTACTGCGCACCGCGTATCGGAAGCAAGAACTTCTCCACCGAGCAGCGCTGCTGCCGGCCTGCCGGAGGCTGCTGCCGGGCTTACGACAGACGGGACCGGGGTGCCCGGACCGGCCGTCAGGCCAGCCCGGACACCCCGGTCCGCGGTGTTTCGGTCAGTCGTTCCGGGTCAGGAGACACCCAGGGTGGACAGGTAGTCCGGGTTCTCCGACAGCCACGCCTCGACCGCAGCCGGCTCGTCACCCTCGTGCACGTTGAACATCAGGTCCTCCAGCGAACCGAGCTGCTGGTCGTCCATCTGGAACTTCTCCAGCATCGCGGTCACCTCGGGGAAGTCCGCGCTGAACCCGGTCCGGGCCAGCGTGGTGATCTCCTCGGCGGTACCCAGGGTGCCCTCCGGGTCGGCCAGGTCCTTCAGCTCGTAGTTCGAGTAGGCCCAGTGCGGGTGCCACAGGGTCACCACGATCGGCTCCTCGTCGCCGATCGCGCTCTGCAGCGCGGCGAGCATCGCCGGGGTGGACGAGGTCCGCAGCTCGTAGTCGTCCAGCCCGTAGGTCGGCATGACGTTGTCCTGGGTGGCGGCGGTCAGACCGGCACCCGGCTCGATGCCGATAATTTCGTTGTTGAACAGCTCGGCGTTGTCGGCCAGGTCCGCCAGCGAGTCCACCCCGTCCACGTAGGCGGGGACGGCGATGCTCAGGCTGGCGTTGTCGTACCAGACCCCGATCGTCTCCAGGTCGCCGCTGTACTCCTCCATGTAGGAGGCGTGCGTCTGCGGCAGCCAGCCGTCCAGGAACAGGTCGATGTCGCCGGAGGCCAGACCGGAGTAGACCACGCCGGCTTCGACGTTGGTCAGCTCGACCTCGTACCCCTCGGCCTCAAGGATGTTCTGCCACAGGTAGGAGGCGGCGATCGCCTCGTCCCAGGCCATGTAGCCGATGGTGATGCTCTTGTCGACGGCGTCGGAACCGTTGTCGCTGCCGGTGTCGCTGTCGGCGTCGCTACCGCAGGCGGCGACTCCCAGGGCCAGGGCGGCGGTGGCCGCCACTGCGGCCCGGCGTAGCGGGTTGTTGCGGAACATTCGTTGTCGTCCTTCCATCGTGTTGCCCTACACCGGCGTACTCGCGGCAGCGAGGCAGGGCGCCGGCACCGGTGACCCTCCCTGCGGGATCTCGGTTCGGATACGGTGCAGCTCTGGTTCGGTATCGGGCCGGCCCGGTCTCGGGCCGGCCCGGTCGGACTTGCGGGTCAGGCTTCCTGCAGCGCCCGCTGGGCCTTCGCCGACCGGGTACGGGCCCCGATCGAGTCGGTCAGCCGGTCGAGCACCACCGCCAGGATCACCACGGCCATGCCGCCTTCGAAGCCCTGGCCGACCTGGAGCCGGGCGAGTGCGGTGTTGATCACTTCGCCGAGGCCGCCGGCCCCGACCATCCCGGCGATGACGACCATCGACAACGCCAGCATGATCACCTGGTTGACCCCCTGCATGATGGTCGGCAGGGCGAGCGGCAGCTTGGTACGGAGCAGGACCGCCCAGGGCGACGCGCCGAACGCCTCACCGGCCTCGATCACCTCGCGGTCGATCTGTCGCAGACCCAGCTGGGTCAGCCGGACCCCCGGCGGCATACTGAACACCACCGTAGCGATCACCCCGGGAACGGCGCCAATGCCGAAGTAGAAGATCGCCGGGATCAGGTAGACAAACGCCGGCAACGTCTGCATCAGGTCGAGCACCGGACGGGTCACCGCCGCCGCCCGCTGGTTCTCCGCGATCAGGATCCCGAGCGGGACCGCTATCGCCAGCGACAGAGCACTCGCCACCAGCACCAACGCCAGCGTACTCATGGTCTCTTCCCAGTAGGGCATGCCGGCGACGATGCCGAGCCCGACGGCGGTGCCGATGCCGAACTTCCACCCGCGCAGCCACCAGCCGAGCGCCGCGAAGATCAGCACCACGACGATCGCCGGCGGTGCGAGCAGTACGTCGACCAGGGGATCCACCAGCGACTCGACGAATGTCGAGATCCCGTCGAAGAGCGCACCCAGGTACTCGGTCGTCCAGTCGACGACGGCCTCGAACGCCGAGCCGATCTTGACGTACGGGAGGATGCTGTCAATGCCGTCAGCGGCGTTCATGAACGGTCTCCCTCCGGGCTCAACACTGCATCAGCCGGGGCCGCCTGATCGGGGACTGTCGCGGTGATGGTGCCCACCTCGCTGGTGCTGGCCGGCTCGGCGTCGTCGCCGGTGCCGTCGCTGGTCCCGTTGCCGGCGTCGCTGCCGATGCTGCCGAGCGCGGTGAGCAGGGTGATCCGGGGGATCACACCGGCGAGCCGGCCGGTGGTGTCGGTCACCGCGAGCGGATGCGAACTTTCCGCACAGGGGGTGAACAACTCGGCGACCGGGGTGTCTTCCCCGGCGACCCGGACGTGGTCGGTGGTCACCACGTCCTGCAGGTTCCGCCGGCCGTCGCGGACCGCCTGGTCGACGACGTCGTCGGAGACCGTACCGAGGAACTGCTTGTTCTTACCTGTGACATAGATCGCGGAGGTCTGGGTCTCCCGGAGGATCCGGGCGGCGACCCGGGGACCGGAGTTGACGTCGACGACGCCGAGCGGTCGCTCCATCACCGATGAGGCGGTGAGGATGCGGGTACGGTCGACGTCCGCCACGAACTGCGCGACGTAGTCGTTCGACGGGTCGGTGAGGATCTCCTCGGCGGTGCCGAGCTGGACGATCCGGCCGGAGCGCATCACGGCGATCCGGTCACCGAGGCGCATCGCCTCGTTGAGGTCGTGGGTGATGAAGACGATCGTCTTGCCGAGCTGAGCCTGCAGGTCCAGCAACTGGTCCTGCACCTCGCGGCGGATCAGCGGGTCGAGGGCGGAGAACGCCTCGTCCATCAGCATGATGTCGGTGCCGGCCGCCAACGCCCGGGCCAGGCCGACCCGCTGACGCATCCCGCCGGACAGCTCCTGGGGCAGTTTGTCCGCCCAGCGGTCCAGACCGACCAGGCGCAGTGCCTCCATCGCCCGCTCCCGCCGCTCGGCGCGGGGCAGCCCGGCCGCCTCCAGCGCGTAGCCGGCGTTCTCCAGCACCGAGCGGTGCGGCAGCAGCGCGAAGTGCTGGAAGACCATGCTGACCTTCTCGCGGCGTAGCTTGCGCAGCGCGGCCGGCTTGAGCTTGGTGAGGTCGACGCCGTCGATCTCGACCGAGCCGCCGGTCGGGGTGAGCAGGCCGTTCAGCATCCGGATCAGGGTGGACTTCCCGGACCCGGAGAGCCCCATCACGACGAAGATCTCGCCGGGCCGGACCTCGAAGTTGGCGTCGACGACGGCCGCGGTGGCGCCGCCCAGGTTCGCCGGAGCATCGGGTTGGCTGGTCTTGAGGCGCTCGAGCGCCTTGTCAGCACGTTTGCCGAAAATTTTGTACAACGATTTCACGACGATTGCGGACACGATCTCCATTCCAACGAATGTCGTGACGCTGGTCCCAATCGACGCACACGGCAGGTGTTCATCGACCGAAATCGAGTCGTCGGACGGTCGGTGGGCAAGTCAAACCAGGTCTGTGGTGGGGGTTTGCACTCGACCATACCCGACGGTCTGCCGCGAACGAAAAACATCCCCGTACGGGATGTTTCGGACATCTCGCACGGGGTGTCTGGGGGCGGTGCTGCCATTCCAGCTGTTCCATTGTCGACGGTATCGCCACCGAATCAGGTATATGTGCTGGCGGTACGGCAAAGCGCACACCGCGCTCGCTGGCCCGAGATGCGAGGTATGACGAGGAACCTCCGGTTATCCCGGGGGTAGAGCCCCTGACCTGCGGCGGCAACGCCCAAGGACGCCCGGCGGAGGGCCCATGCTCGCAGGTCGCCGCATCTCGCCTCATAGACCTGGATAACAATCCGTCGGTAACTGGGTGGGCCACTGCTGATCTGCGGAATAAGCGGCGGGAGCGACGGTTCGGATTGAATACAAACTTTTGACAGTGAATCAATTATCGAGTTTCGTAGAATGTGCTGGCAGGATATGGGGAGTGTGGCTCCGAAGAAGGGCGGGGTCGATCCCGGTCGAGGGCCGCTGCTCGATCGTCTCGAATGGTCGGTGCAAATGAGCGGGCAGGGGTTTGCGTGGCGATGAGCGCGCTGTCGTCTCTGAGCCTCGATCCACCGATGAAGGTTGGACCGGCAGGACCCCGGATGTAGAAAGTGCCCTCTG
>NZ_JBHMIO010000083.1:0-9970 GCF_048060275.1 Micromonospora sp. LOL_015 | reverse complement strand
CGTACCGGCATCCCCGACAGGGTCGAACCGACCTCCGCGTACGGGCTGCCCTGATGATCGGCCGCGACCGCCGCCAACTGGACCGACGCCGACCCGTAGGCGTACCGCAGCACGCCGCCACCCGGCACCGCGTAGCTGCGCTGACTGTTGACGTTCACCCCACCAGCGGCCACCGTGACCACCGCGTCGGCCAGGTGCAGCGTCGCCCGCCGGTCCTGCACGGTCAGCAACCGCGCCCCGTCCGGACCGTAGACGTGCCGGGTCTCGTCCTGCGCCGACCACACCTGACCGGTCGCGGCAGCATCACACACGGCCAACACGACCGGCGTCGAGTTCACGGTCGCACCACCATCGACCGCCAGACACAGACCGGACCCGGTGTGCCGCAACTGCCCGACCGCCGTACGGGTCAACCGCTGCGCCGCGGTGCCGTCACACGCACGCAGCTGGACCGCCGACCCGGTCGTGTCCCCGTCCGGCTGGACACACCAGTCGTCGTACACCCGCAACGTGCCCAGATCGGAATCCGGCTGCCCGTCCACCACCGTGAACGACCACCGCTGCGCGGTCGTGCCGTTGCACTCGTACAACTGCACCTGCTGACCGGAGACCGCGAACCCCGCCTGCAGGTCCAGGCACTTGCCCACCACACCCACATAGGCGGTCTCGCCGCCACCGCCCTGACCGGCGATCCGCTCCACCTGACCGTCGTAGGTCCAGGTCAGCTCCTGCACGTCACCGGAAGACACCGACCGCACCGACCGCGTCTCACCGGTCGCCTCGTACAACCGCTCGGCCTCGGCCGTCACCTGCGCACCCGCCGGCGTCACATAATCCTTACGGACCGACGTCAACGTCCGCGGCTGCGCCCCGTCCGCGCCGCCGTAGCCGTACGTCGTCGTCGCGTCCTTCCCGGTGTCACCACCGAGGTCCTTCTCCACCAGCTCCGACCGGTTACCGAGCAGGTCATAGGAGTACTCCTGCCAGTAGCCGGCCCCGTCCGCACCGGACGCCACCGACGCGGCAGCCGGCGCCACCGCGCACGAGGTCTGGTCGGCCGCCGTCCACGCCTCGGTCAGCTGGCCCAGCGGGTCGTAGCCGAAACACTGCCGCTCCTGAATACCGGCGGCGTGCTCCCGGATCGCGGTGACGTTACCGGCCGCGTCGTAGCCGTACGACCGGTGCGACACCAGGTTCCCGCCGACGACCGCCTGATCACCGGTCTGCTCCCGGAACACCCGCTGATCGGTCAACGCGCCACTGGCGTCGTCGTACGACGTCGTCGTCCACACCCGGTGCGGCTGAGTGCCCAACGTCGACCGGAGCACCTGCCCGTACGGCGAGTAGACCGTCTCCGCGCCGTACCAGTCCTGCCCGGACACCGACAGCGGCAACCCGTCGGCCGTGTACCGGACCAGCACCTGCTCGGCCGGCATCCGACCGACCGCCGGCAGGTCGACCGACGCCGGCAGCCCGGTGTCGGTGTACGCGTAGCCGTACGTGTAGGACTCCGCCAGACCCCACATGTCGGCGACCGACTGCGGCAACGTCAACGTCGTCGACGTCGGCTGGTAGTCGTCGGTGTAACCACCGACCTGCTGCGTGTACGCCAACCCGTCGGTGTAGCGGGTCGCGGCCGCCGGCAGCCCGATGCCACCCGGCGCGGTGTCGTAGCCGTACTCGGCCAGCAACGTCCCGCTCGGCCCGTCGAGCCGCTGCTGCGTCGGCCGGGACAGTTCGTCGTAACCGTTCCACACCGTCACGCCACGCGCGTTAGTCGAGGTCAGCGGCCGGTCCCGGTGGTCGTACGTCAGCGTCGTGCTGCCGGAGTCCGGGTCGTTGGCGGTGACGAGCCGGCCACGCTGGTCGTAGCTCCAGGTCCACGGGCGGTCCGGGTCGGCGGAGTGGGTGGCCGACGCCAGCTGGCCGCGCGGGTGGTAGCCGTACCGCATGGTGGTGAACTCGGTGCGCGCGGCGTCGGTGAACGTGTCGACCCGGACGGTGCGGCCGATGGCGTCCGAGTAGGTCCGGTACGACGGCGAGCCAGCCGGGTTGATCACGGTGGAGTGGTCGGTGCCGTACTCGTAGCGGGTTGCCCGCTCCGGTGCTTCCGTGCCGCGCAGCACCGGCATCTCGGTGACGACCCGGCCGAGACCGTCGTAGGTGTAGCGGGTGGCGTTCGGCACGGCGGTGTCGGCGAGCGGGGTGAACAGCCCGCCGCTCGGTACGCCCTCGACGTAGTAGGCGTTGTTGGTCTGCCACACCTCACCGGAGGTGTTGTAGAGCGTGTCGCTGATCAGCCGGCCGCCGCCGACGGCATCCTGCTGGCTCTGCCGTTCCCGGCCGAGCCCGTCGTAGAGGGTGACGGCGGTTTCGACCCGGTTCTCGTGGCCGCGGCTGCGAGTGACCACGTACGGCGGTTTGCCGGCCGGCAGGTGGTATTCGGCGCTGAAGTCCGGGACCGCGCCGGCGGTCGGGGTACGTCCGGGCGCCCAGACTTCGACGAGCCGGCCGAGCGGGTCGTAGGTCGACTGGCTGACGTGCCCGTTCGGGTCGGTGCTGCGTACGGCGACACCGCGACCCGGGTCGACCTCGACGGTCTGTTCGTGGCCGAGCGAGTTGCGTTCGACGACCTCGTAGGCCTGCCCGGTGGCCGGTTCGAAGGTGGTCGTCGAGGTCTTACCGTCCGGATCGGTGCGGGACACCACCCGACCGATCGCGTCGAAGGCGACGGTGCCGTCGCTCTGGAAACCGGACCCGTCGGCCTTCAACGACCAGGAGCCGGTGACCAGGGCCCGGGTCGACGCCGCGAGGGCGGTGCCGTACGGCTGGCCGTCGTAGCCGACCCGGCTGGCCGAGCTGAGTGTGGTCAGGTCGTCGAAGTCGGCGTCCGCGCACAGCGTCGGGCTGGTCCGCAGCTGGCGGGTCATCCCGATGACGTGCTGGTCGGCTCGGTGCAGGTAGTCGACGTACGTGCAGGACCCGTCGCCGGGGCGGCCGGTGTCGCCTCGGGACTCGACGTGCGTGGGCAGCCCGTACGTCGCCTCGTAGGTGGTGCGGGCTTCGACGACCCGTTGGGTGCGGGTGTCGTCGCCGGTCCCGGAGGATCGGGTGTACGTGATCTGCCGGGGTTCGGTGACCCGCCAGGCGCGTAGCGGGCTGAGTCCGTCGTCGCGGTTCCGCCGGGCGAGTTCGGTGGCGGCCGGCACGGTGACGCTGCGGGTCAGCCACGCCGTGTCGGCGTCGTCGGCGCTGGTGTAGGTGAGTTCCTCGGCGATCCGGCCGGCGAACGGCTCGGCGTCGGAGGCGATCAACACGCCGTCGATGTCGTGGACGTCGACGGTGTCGCCCAGGCCGCGGAAGTACCGGGTGACGGACTTGCTCCGGCGGCTGCCGATGGCCGGGTCGTCGTCGCCGGTGATGACGGTGACCTGGCCGAAGCCGGCGAACCGCGAGTAGGTGCGGGTGGACTTCTTGGTGAACTCCTGCTCGGCGAGTTTCCAGCCGGCGTCGGCGTAGGAGTACCGGGTGACGGTGGGGTAGGCGCCGTCGACGGCGGGCAGTTCCTCGACGGTGTCGACGACGTACTTGTGGAACCAGTCGATGTCCTCGACTGCCGGGTCGGGGTGCCAGTAGGACGGGTAGCAGAGCCGGGTGTTGGCCTTCAGCGCGGCGGTGTCGTTCTTGCCGGGCAGGCCGGTGCCGGTGGCGCAGGCCCCGGTCGGCTGCTTGTACGTGACGATCGTTTCGCCGCCGTACTCGTTGATGACCCGGCCGATGCGCAGCCGGGAGAAGTTGGGCCGGTCGTCGCGGCGTACCCGGTTGGGCATGTCGTCGGGGTTGGCTTCGAACCGCACCGCGTTGAGGGCGATCTTGTCGTCGGGGTTCCCGCTGCGGCCGTAGCCGGTACGGGTGACCGACTCCAGCCACAGTGCCGTGTTGAGCCCGGTCCGCAGGATCGGGAAGGACTGCTTGAGCCGGTATTCGTCGACGGTCTGCAGCGCGGTGCTGCCGGGCTGCCGCTGCGCCGAGGTGGTGATCCGGTCCAGTCGTTTGCGGGTGAAGAACGCCGGGGAGGCGTTCCAGCACTTCTGCCCAGCGGTGCAGTGCAGGTCGGCCGGGGTGTCGTACCAGATCCGGTAGTTGCTCGGGTCGGTGCTGGTGAAGTTGGCTTCGGTGCAGGTCAGCGAGCCTTCAGCGAAGCAGCGTTCGGCGACGGTGAAGGAGACCCGGGCCAGCGGCGCGGCCGAGTAGACGCTGTCGGCGCGCTGGCCGTAGTCGATCCGGGTCAGGTAGCCGCCCCGGTCGTAGCGGACCGGGTCCTTGAAGTTGAAGTTGCGGGCGTAGTAGTTGGTCTCCTTGGCCCACCACAGGCTCATCGCGTTGCCGTGGACGTCCTCGACGTAGTCGAGGGACCAGCGCCACGCCTGGGTGCAGGCCGACCCGGCCCAGTTGCCGGCCTGGTAGCAGGGTTCACCCGGGTGGTTGCCGTAGACCGGGGCGGTGAGCACCGAGTTGGTCACCGGGTCGCCGGACGACCAGCCGGGCAGCCGGTGCCGACCGAAGTGGTGCCGGGTGCCGTCGCGGGTGGTGACCACCCAGTACTCGCCGTCGGCGTCGCCGTTGGCCAGCCCGGAGTCCTTGAGTAGCTGCACCTTGGAGCCGTCGCCGTTGGCGGTGATCCAGGTCTGCTCGTCGTCGTCGAAGACAAGTTCGGTGGTCGTTCCGCCCAGCGACAGGGTGGCGTTGTTCGACCCCCAGCACAGGTCACCGGTGCGGTGGCTGGCGTTGTTGGAGCCGGCCTTCTTCGAGTCCTGCCGACAGTTGGCGTAGCTGCGGGTGATTGACCCGGCGGCGTAGTCCCAGCCGTCGCCGATCCAGGAGGCCTGGTTGTTGGTGGCCGAGGTCCGCCCGTCCACCGACTGCGACGAGTACGACAGGTTGACCTGCGGCATCAGCCCGCCGGAGGTCTCCGGTACCTGCACCTGGTAGCCGTAGGTGAACGCACCGGAGGAGGAACCGGCCGCCCAGGATCCGGAGGAGAGCAGCGGGGTGGCGGTGTAGTCGCCGGCCGCCGACGCGCCGGTGTCCAGGACGCCGACCACACTCGACGACGTAGCGGACGTGGTGGCCCGGCCCGCTGCGGGTTCGCCCGCCAGCAGCGCGCTGACCGGGACGGTGCCGCTGACCACGCGCCGTGTCGACGCCACCGAGACCTGGCTCGGTGCCGGGGTGAACTCGCCGGTCCCGGTGATGCCGGCACCGCCGGCCTGCGGTCCGGCGCTGCGGCCGGTGCTGCCGTCGGCGGTGGCGCAGTCGCCGCTGTCCGGGGCGTCGTAGACGCATTCGGGCAGCAGCAGGAAGCCGAACCGGTCGGCGGCCTGGGGCCCGTACAGGTCGGCGAAGGTGGTGTAGTCGACGGTCAGCGCGACCTCGGCGGCCGGGTCGGCGGTGGCCGGCGGGGTGATCTTCATGATCAGGCCGGCGACACCGGCGGCCTGGGACGCCTCGGGGGCGGCGAGGCCGACAGCCCAGCTGCCGGCGAGATCGGCCGGGTCGCCATCGGACGGTACGCCGAGCGCGACCGGCAGGTCGTCGACGGGCAGCGTCTCACCCGCGGCCAGACCGGTGAGGTCCACGGTGCCGTCGCCGGACTCCCACGGGGTCACGGCCTGCGGTTCGTACGGCACCACCGGCACCTCGTCGGCGGTGGTCAGGTCGGATTCCGCAGATTCGTCCTGGCCGACCAGTTCGGCGTCCGGGATGTCCGGCAGGTCGACCTCGATCGCTTCGCGGCTCATTCCCGGGCCGGGTATCGCCCACGCCTGCGCGGGCAGGACCGTCACCACCATGACCGCCGTCAGCAGGAGCGTGCCGCCCCGGCTGGCAAGCCGTCGGCCGAGCCGGCGTGCTCTGGTACGGGCGGTTCGGTCACCGGCGGCTCGGCGGTCCAGCTGCCAGGACTGTGGACCGGTTCCACGCATGCGCGTTGACTCCCAGGCGCGAAGAGAAGGTGCGGACGGACCGCGAGAGCACACGCCGGGTGTGGGGCACGGTCGTGAGCACTCTGCGTCAAGTTGATCTGACACTCAAGTGAGCGGCAGGCCGACAGCAGGGATCTGAGTGAACTGCGTCACTGGTCAATCTCCACCTGTGGTGGCAATCTGCACACAAGGCATAGAGATTTTGAAATCGCAATACATGGATGAGTTGCCACTAGCAAAAGCCGACAAAGGCTCGCATTCCGCCGCGGGTGGCGATGCGCACCAGTGGGATATAACAGGTTAATAACGTTAAAGAGGGGCGCGTCGATGGTGGTGTCCGTGCGATCGTGTGCGGACTTCTGCCCCGTGTCCGCCGAGCGGGCGCAGTGGTGTCCACATCGTTCCTGCCCACCGGGTCCCACGGGAGTAGACCGCAGTGACCGCGCCTCGCCTGCTCAGCCCATTCACGCGTACGCGCACCAGACTCACCCTGACCATCGGTCTGCTGGTGGTCGCGCTCGTCGCCGCGACGCTGCCCTGGCTGCGGTCCACCATCGACCGACTCGTCGCCCCGGACCCGGCACCGTCGGCCGGCCCGCTCGACGACTCAGCGGCCCTGGCCCAGGCCCGCCGCACCGGCAAGGAGGTGCTGATCGACACCGCGACGACCGCCACCTCACTCACCTGGGCCAGACCGGACGGGCAACTGCGTACCACCAGCCACGCCATCGCACAGCGGGCCCGCGACGCCACCGGGCAGTGGGCGGAACTCGACACCACCCTGACCCGCACCGGCGCGGCCGAGCAGGGCCGGGCCGACGGAGCCGGCCGAAGCCGGGTCGCCGACGACGCCGACGGTCTCGGCGTACGGCCGGTCAACGCTCCGGCACCGGTCCGCTTCTCCAGCGGCGGAGCGGCCGCCGACCGGTACGCGGCGGCGGACGACCAACCTGCCGACACCACCGACACCACTGACCGGGTGCTGGCCGAGCTGGACCTCGACGGTCACACCATCACGTACACCTGGCCCGGTCCGCTACCCGAGCCGGTGCTCGACGGCCCCCGGGCGCTCTACCCTGACGTGCTGCCCGGCGTCGACCTGCTGATGGTGGTACGCGACGACGGCGGCGTCGGCCAACTGCTGATCGTCAAGACGCCCGACGCGGCCACGGTGGACTCGGTCCGCCAGATCAACTACGGCCTGCGGTCGGCGACCGCTGTCTTCCAGCACGATCCGGTCACCGGCGGGGTCCGGATCCTCGATCCGGCCGACGACGAGGAGATCAGCTCCATTCCCACCCCGTTCGGCTGGGACTCCTCCGGACGCAACACGGACGACCCCGACGCGCCCCCGCGTACCTCGGTGGCCACCACGACCGACGTGCTGCGCCTGTCCGGCCTCAGCGGTGCCGAGCCGGGCTCCAAGATCGGCCAGCTGCCCAGCACACTCGACGGCGACGGCACCGGTGAAGCGCGACTGCGGCTGGACGCGGCGGCCAGCGGACTGCTGGACGACGCCGAGGTCCGGTTCCCGGTCTTCCTCGACCCGACGATGCGCAGCACCACCCAGGCGTGGGCAACCATCTACAGCCAGCACCCGAACACCAACACCTGGAACGGCACCAACTTCAACAACGGCACCACCGTCGCTCGGGTCGGCTACGAGGAGGAGACGCCGCTGCGCGCCCGCACCTTCTGGCGGATGGGCTTCAACAGCAACATCGAGGGCGCGACGGTCAGTTCAGCCAGCCTGCGGCTGCTGAACAACCATTCGTGGAGCTGCCAGGCCCGGGAGATGCGGCTGTGGCTCACCGGTGCGATCTCCTCCGGCACCACCTGGAAGAAGCAGCCAGACTGGATCTCCGAGCAGCAGCGTCGGTCGTTCGCGCACGGCTACAGCAACCAGTGCGCCGACGCCTACGTCAGCTTCGACGTGCAGCAGGGTGCCCAGGCCGGCGCGACCAACGGCTGGTCCCAGATCACCTTCGTCATGCGGGCCACCGACGAGGACGACACCCACACCTGGCGCAAGTTCCAGGTCAGCGCGACCGAGCTGACCGTGGTCTACAACCGCAGCCCCAACGAGCCGACCGCCGGCACCGTCACACCCGGCGGAAACTGTGCCCCCGGGCCCGGCGGCGGCACCCTCGTCGCCCGGACCAACCTGGTGCTGGCCGCCACCGGCTCGGACCCGGACGGCAACCTGCGCGGGCTGCGCTTCCGCTTCTGGCCCACCGGCGGTACGGTGCCCGCCGGCACCCTCGTCACCAGTCTGAGCAGCGGCCGGGGCAGCGTGACGATCCCCGCCACCAGCCTGGTGGACGGCGTCACCTACTCCTGGGACGTCCGGTCCGAGGACACCGACGGCGCGACATCGTGGTACTTCCCGCCAGGTGATCAACCCTGTCGGATCACGATCGACGCCAGCGCGCCACCGGCTCCGGCCGTCACCAGCGACGTGTTCCTGGCCGCCACCCCGGACGGAGCGACCTGGGCAACGGTGAAGTTCGGCCAGACCGGTCCGGTCACCTTCACCGCCGCCGACGCCGCCCAGTTCAGCTACGCGCTCGGCGGGCGTGAGCTGACGTACGTGACCGCCAACTCCGGCACGGCGACCGTGCCCGATCTGCGACCCCGACATTCCGGCCCGACCACCCTGCAGGTGTACGCGTACGACGCGGCCGGCAACCGGAGCGCCCGCACCGACCACACCTTCTACGTACCGCCTCGCGACACCGCCGACGGGCCGGGCGACACCGGCGGCGACGGACGACCCGATCTGACGATCATCGACGCCGACGGCAATCTGCGGACCTATCCCAGCGACACCGACGGAGCCCTGTACGGATCCCTGGCTGCGTCGTACAGCGCCGATGGCCAGCTCGACCCGGCCGGGCACTGGTACGACCCGGCGACCTCCCAGGTCGCGCTGCTCACCAAGTACGGCGACGCCTTCCCCGGCGACGGCATCACCGACCTGTTCGTCCGCACCCCCGACGGCGGCTTCTGGATCTACCCCGGCGACGGGTACGGCAGCTTCGACGTCGACGACCGGATCCGGGTGCGGTTGCCGGCTGGCGCGCCGGACCCGGCCACCTGGACCCAGCTCAAGGCCGTCGGAGACATCACCGGAGACGGGCACCCCGACCTGGCGCTGCGGGCCGGCACCGCATTCTGGACGTTGAGCGGCTACACCGGAGCAAGCTTCCAGCAGGCGACCCTGATGGAGGGCACCGCCTGGGCCCGCAGGGAGATCGTCAACGTGGCCGACATCGACCAGGACGGAACCCCGGACCTACTGTGGCGCGACTTGGACAACGGCAGAATGTCTGTGCGGCACGGCCTACCCGGCACCGTCGCTGGTAGCGTCGATCTGCACTCGTTGAAGTTGGCAGTAAACTCCCGCGACGGTGACGTCTCCTTCGGCACCGGCTGGTCGGCCGCGAGCGTCGATCTGGTGATCGGCGTCCCCGACGTCAACGGCGACGGCATACCCGACATGTGGGCCCGGTGGACGTCGGACGGACAACTACGGATCTACCATCCCTCCACCTCCGCCACAGGCACCGCCGTACAGGTTCTTTCGGATGTGGCCTATCCGGGCGCCAAGGGCCTCGGCTGACCGCAGCCGCATCATCGACGTCCGCTGCCGACCTAAGGGTCGAGCCGTTGCTAGAGATCCCGGCGTAGCAGTAGCCGCCGCTGTTCGAGCACTGCACCTGGCGTAGCCGGTGGCGCGGTCCGGACGGGGCGCGGTTGCTGACCGTGCAGGACCGGCGGGCGACGCTGCACCTGGCTGACGCGGTGGTCACGGTGGCCGCTGGTGGGGTGAACGTCAACAGTCAGCGCAGCTACCCGGTGCCGGGTGGCGGCATGCTGCGGTACGCCTACGGGTCGGCGTCGGTCCAGTTGGCGGCGGTCGCAACCGATCATCAGGGCAGCCCGTACGCGGAGGTCGGTTCGACCCTGTCGGGGATGCCGGTACG
>NZ_JBHMIO010000082.1:0-10194 GCF_048060275.1 Micromonospora sp. LOL_015 | reverse complement strand
AGCGGGCATGGCCGGTTCTGAGGGGGCCCCGGCGCAGCAATGCGCCGGGGCTACCCGACGAGATCTGGTTCGGGACCATCACCCGCCAGGCCATCCGACGCGGCACCTTCGCCTCGGTCCAGGTCCTGATCCGGTCCATCCGCGACTACATCACCACCTGGAACGCCAACCCCCGACCCTTCACCTGGACCGCCACCGCCGACGAGATCCTCGCCAAGGTCCAACTCGTCCAGACCAACATCAAGAAACTCGTCGCGAACAACACCAAGTAAACCCATCAGGATCACGCGACACTAGTTCGTGATTCGCTGGAGCCTGATCCCAGCCTCCTTGGCCAGCTGGAAGGGCTGGCCTGGGGAATGCCTGGACGGTGCCGAGCAGTTCGCGTTCGTTCCGACCGGTGAGCTTGTGGCCGATGATCTGAAGGAGCTGGGCCCACCTTTTGCTGGGAGAGTGGCCGGTGCAGCTTGGCGACGACATCGGAGTCCGTGAACGACCTCATCGCCATTGATACCTGCTCCGGGTGCCACATAGGTGCGATGTGGTGGGCGACGACCGTCGGCGAGAGTTCAGAGGACGTCTGATTCACGTATTTTGCCGGTAATGTGGGTTTAGCCGTATCGCCAGGTTGGGGTGGTTTCGGTGGTGAGTCGTTTGGCGAGGTTGTCGATCATCGCGATGGTGATCATGCTGGCGGAGTTGTCGGGTCGGGCTTCGTAGTCGCGTACGAGTCGGCGGTGGTGCATGAGCCAGCCGAGGGTGCGTTCGACGACCCATCGGCGTTTGACGACGCTGAAGCCCTTGGTCTGTGGGTCCTTGGTGACGATCTCGACGTCGACGCCGAGTGCGGCGCCGTGTTCGACGACGCGGTTCTTGAAGCCGGCGTCGGCCCAGGTCTTGGTGAGGGTGGGGTAGGTGGTGGTGGCCTGGTCGAGCAGGTCTATGCCGATGGCGTTGTCACTGGCGCTGGCCGCGGTGACGATGACGGCGAGGAGCAGTCCGATGGCTCTGGTGGCTTGACTCGGCCCCACCGTGACGGCTCCATTCGGCCCCACCGGCGGTCAGGGAACGCCGATCCGTCGATGCCCCAGATCGCGAACCAAGTGCTGGCAGCGACAAGGAGGTCCGTCGGTGTACTGGACCGTCGGCCGGTTCAGGGCCGAAGTGGGGCCAAACCAAGCCGTCTTGGTGGGGCCAGATGAACCTGTCACAGCCAGTCCGAGGGTGTCGGTGATGATGCCGCGTTTGCGGCCCACGATCTTCCTCGCTGAAGCTTGCAAACTGGCGCTCCTGACAAGTACAAGGTCGGCGCCCGAAAGGCTGTTTGACTGACCGAATGTAGACCGGATGCCACCGATGCGGCTGTACCTCAGCGGGTCTGCACGCTGCTGGATCACGGGGCTGGTTCAGTAGCAGCACTGACCAGGTTCCACCTTCAGCCCTCTGTAGCCCGCAACATCCACAGTACTTTCGACCGTGCCACGTACTCGTACCCCGGTGCCAACTCGGTGAGACTCACGGTGACAAGTCTCTGCTATGGACCATTACGGTCCTGCCGCGCTATCTTCACCGTGTTCGATCGGCGTCGAGACTTGTACGGGGGAAGCGTGCCGGAGTATCGGACCGCGCTGCAGGCGGTGCTGGACCAAGATGTCCGCCCACACGCGGCGGACATCGATCGATCGGGGCGGTACCCTCGCTCCGCGATAGCCGCTCTCGGCACCGCTGGCTTGCTGGGCCTGACGAGTGCCCGCGAGGTGGGCGGCGCAGGCTTGGGGCTGGACGCGGCCGCCGAGGTGATTGAGGCGCTCGCCGGGGTGTGCGGATCGACCGCGATGGTGACGTTGATGCACTACACGGCGACCGCCGCTATCGAGCAGAGCGGGCCGGAGGACGTCCGCCGCGCGATCGCCGCCGGCCGGCATGTCACTACGCTCGCCTTCTCCGAACAGGGCTCACGCAGCCACTTCTGGGCGCCGCAGTCCACCGCCACCGCTAGCGGCGACAAGGTGCTCCTCAACGCCCGCAAGAGCTGGGTGACGTCCGCCGGCGAAGCCGACAGCTACGTCTGGTCGAGCCTGCCACTGGCCGGGAATGGGATGACCCTGTGGCTGGTCCCGTCGGCGACGGCTGGGCTGGATGTGGCCGGGCCGTTCGACGGTGTCGGCCTGCGGGGCAACGCTTCCCGCCCGATCACCGCGACCGACGCGCTAGTACCTGCCGACGCGCTGCTCGGCAAGGACAGCGTAGGCCTCGACGTCGCACTGGGCGTGGTGCTACCGGTGTTCACCGTGCTCAGCGCGGCGTTCTCGCTGGGAGTGTCGGAACGCCTGGTCACTCTGGCGGCCGCGCACCTCACCAACGCCCGCCTCGATCACCTGGGACAGTCCCTGGCCGAGCAACCGGTCCCTCGGGCGGCATTTGCCCGGATCAGGACAAACGTGGACACCACTCGGGCGTTCGTGTCCGCCACGCTGGCCGCGCTGGCCGCCGGTAAACCCGCCGCCCAGCTGCGGGTGTTACAGGTCAAGGCGGTCGCCGGAGAGACGGCCGTATCGGTCGCCAACGAGGTGATGCGCCTGGCTGGCGGCTCGGCGTTCCGCAAGGAGCTCAGTATCGAACGGCACTTCAGGGACGCGCTGGCCGCCCGGGTGATGGCGCCGACAACCGAGGCGCTACATGACTTCACCGGCCGGGCGGTCCTCGGCCTGCCGCTGTTCGATGCCCCGGTGGTGCCGGCATGACCGCCTTCACGATGGGCGCGGTCACCTACGACCCTAAGGTCGTGACCATCTGGGACGGCTTCCGATCTTGGCTGACCGCTGCCGGACTGCCGTTCGATTACGTCCTCTACTCCCACTACGAGCGGCAGGTCGAAGACCTGATCGCCGGGCGCATCGACGCGGCCTGGAACTCCCCACTCGCCTGGATCCGGGCCCGCCGACTCGCCAAGGCGCAGGGCCTGCCGATCCGGGCACTGGTTATGCGGGACACCGACCGCGACCTGACCACCGCAGTCGTCGTCCGCACTGACAGCGACATCGCCTCCGTCGATGACCTGCGGGAGCGGACGGTCGCGACCGGAGCAGTCGACTCACCGCAGGCGACGCTGCTGCCGCTGGAGCACCTTCGCAGCCAAGGCCTGCAGCCCGGCACAGACTTCACGGTCCACCGCTTCGACGTCGGGGTCGGCCTGCACGGCGACCACGTCGGCGGGGAGCGCGACGCCGCCCGAGCCCTGATCGCTGGCGAGGTCGACGCCGCCTGCGTGCTCGACGGCAACCACCTGCTCTTCACCAAGGAGGGCGTGCTGCCCCCCGGGAGCACCCGGCTGCTCACCACCACTGGCCTCTACGACCACTGCAACATGACCGTCACCGGCGCCGCCGACCCGTCCCTGGTAGCGCGGTTCGAGGAACTGCTGCGTTCGATGTCGTACGCCGATCCGACCGTGCGCCCGCTGCTGGACCTGGAAGGGCTGACCTCCTGGAAGGGCGGCCGTATCGACGGATACGACCTGCTGGAGTCAGCCGTCACCGCCTCCGGTTTCTACGACGGGACGGGCACGGTGACCGCCGCCGAGTACCGGCCGTGAACTTGGACCTGGCTGGCCTGGCCTTCGACACCGGCGGCCGCCTGCTGGTACAGAAGACCCTGGCCGGCCTGCCACCAGAAAGCACAATCACGGTTACCGGCCGCGACCCCTTTTTGACCCTGCACATGAGGGCCTGGTGCCGGGCGGCCGGCCACCGCGCGACTGCCGGCGACGACGGCCGGGTCGAGGTCGTCAAGGGCCGTCAGGATGCCGGCCGCTGGAAACATGCGGAACGAGCCGGCGAACCCGGCACGGTAGCCCGCCAGCCTCCCGCACACTGGGGACTGGCGGCCCGTGGCGCACTGCTCGAAGCCGGCGGGCCCGAGCCGGCCTACGACTTGGCCGACAGGGACATCGTCTGGGCCGACCTGGCGCCCCGCCTGTACGCCCACGCCGCAGCCGCGCAATGGGACCCGGCAACCGCGGTCCCGTGGGACTCGCCGTTCACCCTGCCGGCTGACATCGAGGCGGCGGTCGTGCAGATCATGACCTACCTGGTTGAGAACGAGCAGGCCGCCCTGGTCATCCCGGCCCGGCTGCTGACTCGCATCCACCCGCACTTCCGGGAGGTGGTCGGCCTGCTCGCGGTGCAGGCCGCTGACGAGGCCCGCCACGTCGATGTCTTCACCCGCCGGGCGCTGCACACCGATGGTCAGATGGGCACCTCCTCGGCCGGCGGCCGGGCGTCCCTCGCGTCGCTGCTGGCCGAACCGGACTTCACCCTGGCCTCATTTCTTCTGTCAGTGCTCGGCGAGGGCACGTTCGTGCACCTGCTCAACTTCCTCTACCGACACGCGCCAGACCCCGTTACTCGGGCGGTCACCCGGCTGGCCCGCGCCGACGAGGCCCGGCATGTGGCGTTCGGTCTGGCGCACCTCGAACATCAATCGGCATTGGACCCGACAATGCTCGGCCGGCTGCGGGGTGCCATCGAACGCCGCCACGACGTGCTCATCGGCACCGCCGGCCTCAACCAAGACGTGTTCGACGCCCTGCTGCTGCTGGCAGCCGGAGACTGGGCTCCTGCGGCACTCACCCGAGGCCACCTCGCCGTGCAGCAGTTGCAAGCGGACATGGAAGCCGGACGTCGCCGGCACCTGGCCCGCCTCGGTTTCCCCGATGACGAAGCCGCCGAACTGTCCGCGCTGCACACCCGCAACTTCATGTGAGGCTTCTCCGCCAGGCTCAAACGTCCCGCGCCCCGACGCACCTGGCGTGCTGACCGGCAGACCGGGTTCGGGAAGGGCATGGCGGCCATGCCGTGACAACGCCGCAGGCCGGCTGCCGGCTACCTCAGCGTGCCTCGGGGGTGAGGCCGGAGCGGATCTGCCGCTAGAAGATCGGCTTCGGGCATGCCCGGCATCGCAGCCGTTCCCTGCGGCCCGGACCGTCAACGACGTCCCCTCCGGACATTAGCAAGGCCTCTGAGCCCGACCAGATATTGCACGAGGCATAGTTCGATACCGGAGTATTTCGTCATATTCCTTCAATGTTTCCCAGATCGGATGTCCAGTTGGTGTCGCGGCGGCAGGGTGTGCCTATCAGCAGTTGGAGGGGAGACGGAGAATGAAGAGTCGGGGTGTGGTCGTGAAGCGGTGTGGTTGCCTGAGTTCGGCAACCGGGCGTCCTCTGGGTAGGGCGTGTTCGAGGCTGCCGGAGCGCGAGCACGGGAGTTGGTACTTCCACTGTTCGACCAGAGACCTGTTGGGGCGGGTCGAACGCGTCCGGCGGGGTGGTTTCCCGTCCGAGGAGGCGGCCCGTCAGGCGCGCGATGACCTGCTGGCATTGTCTCGGGAGGAACAGGCAGGCCGGGCGTGGACGGTCGCCCGGTGGATGCGGTACTGGCTGTCGGCCCGGAAACGGATCCGGCCCACGACGAAGATGCACTACACGCGCGATGTCGAGAACTTCCTGATCCCCCACATCGGGCATCTGGTGCTCGGTGACCTGAACTCGCGGCAGCTCAACGCGGCGTTCGCGCGGATCGCCGTTACCCGTAACCGGGTCGGTCAGCCGCAGACGGCGTGCACGTTGCAGCACATCCACAGCACTCTGCGGGTGGCCCTGAACGCCGCGGTCCGCCACGGGCTGATCGTCGACAACCCGGCCTGCCGGGTGGAACTGCCCGCTAGGGAGCGGCCGCAGGCACTGGTGTGGACCGAGGCCAGGGTCGCCGAATGGCGGGTCAGTGGCACGCGCCCCGCGGTGGCGGTGTGGACGGCGGCGCAGCTCGCCGATTTCCTGGACTACGTCCGCGACGACACCCTGTACGCGTTGTGGTGGCTGATCGCCCTGCGTGGGCTGCGCCGTGGCGAGGCGGCGGGGCTGCGGTGGGTCGACGTCGACCTGCACGAGGGGCAGTTGTCGGTGGTCCGGCAGCGGACCACGGCCGGGTACGACGTGTACGAGGGCCCGCCCAAGTCCGCGGCCAGTCGCCGCACTGTCGCTCTCGACACGCATACCGTGCAGGTGTTGAGGCGCCACTACGCCCGGCAGGGGGAACGGCACGCCAGCCGTGTCGGCGCGGGCAAGGTGTGCCACCTGAGCGGCTACGTGTTCACCGGTGCCGACGGGCTGCCGCTGCACCCCGGTTACCTCACCCAGCGTCTGCGGTTCCTGGTCGACCGGGCAGGGCTTCCACCGATCCGGCTGCATGACCTGCGGCACGGCGCCGCAACGCTCGCGCATGCCGCGGGCGCGGATTTGAAGACCGTCCAGGACCAGCTCGGGCACGCGAACATCCGCCTCACCGCCGACGTTTACACCACGGTCCTGCCGACGACGGCGCGGGAGGCGGCCGAGGCCACGGCCTCGTTTCTCCTCGCGGCTGGCAGGCCGGGCGCGCAGGTCAGGCAGCAGATGGATCGCAGGCCGCGTCCCTGAGCCTCCGGTCACGAAACCTGGGCCATGCCTGGAGCCCGTGCAGCGGGCCCGAAGGCCTCTGACGGCCAGGCAGTGGATGACGGCGTCGTGGTGTCGCGTCCACCGGAGAGTCAAAGATCGAGCGGCGACTCGGGTAGCTGCAGTGATGAGTTGACCGCAGCCTAGGTCAAGGAGCGGATCCGGAAAACCGCCGACGATTCGGTGACGGAGTTAGGGCTGTTCCCGAGCCGGGGGAGACTGCGGGGTGTGTCTGAGGTCCGAGCGGATTCGGGCGCACGGCGCGCTGGGCCGGTGTCCTACACCCGGATCTGCTACCTGGTTCGGGTGGCCGTCAGGTTCGGACGCGGTGTTGAGCCGCCGTGCGGATCGCGGGCAGGTGGTTGGTCAGGGTCCGGGCATGTGCGGCCAGGATTTCCGTTGACCGCTCGACGTGGTCCCACAGCGCCTCTTCCTCCGCGACCACCTCCGGGTCGTCGGCGAGGGCGTCGGCGTCCTCCGGCTCGGCGACCCGGACCGCGGCGGCGAGTGCGTCGTCGACGGCCCTGGTCGCTTCCCGGACGGCCTCGACAACGGTCGGCGGCACACCGGCGGTGGTGAACGCTGCGGCGAGTCTGTCCGCAGGCGGCAGCGCCGGCATCTGGTAGGCGGCCCACGTGTCACCCCACATGCGCGGCAGGCGGGCACCCGGCGAGGTTTCGTCATCCACGATCAGCTCTCCCGACGGGGAGCGTTGCGCCATCGGTCCCGCCCAGGCGGCGAACTCGCCCGCATCCATGGAGATGTCGGTGGCTTCCGGATTCATGGGCGGGACGGTGAACAGCGCGACGAGCTCGGCCAACGCCCTGTCCTCGTCGGACCATCCCGGCAGGTGGCGAAGCTCCTCCTCAATGAGATAGGCGCTGGGATCGGCACCGGCAGCGCGCACAGGGTTGACCGGTTGACCCGCCGCGGCGGACAACGCGGCATGGGTTGCCAGGTCCGCCCACCACGCGACGACTTCCCGACTCGACTGTCGTAGGAGGCGGGCGCGGTGGACGGCGTGGTCCAAGCGCACCGAGGACAGCGCCCGCCGCGGGTTCGGGCAACTTCGATAGCCGGCCGGCGTCCCGGTCTGGATAAGCCAGCGCTCGTTGTCGTCGTTGCGTTCATCGACTTCACGCTGGGCCACGGCCCATTCCTCGATGAGACGGTCGGCCACCGCAGCAAGGTCCGCAAGGACGGCGTCGACGGCCTCGGCGGTCATCTCGGAAGGCACCGGCGACGCCGCATGGTCAGGAAGCTCGCTGGTCTGCCTCACTGGCGCTCTCCTCCGGCAGGTGATGGGGCGAGGCGGTCGCGTCCGCAACGAGTCGCCGTTGATGGAGGCTACGCACCGCCCAACACCGCACCCACTACGACACGCCAACAGACCATCGCCTGCGGTAACCGCATCCCCGGCGCGCGATACACGCGATCCCGACGTGTGCGAGTCCCGGGTGCGCCGTCAGGAACACCACAACCGGGATTGGGGATTGGTGATGATCGAATGATGGCGTGATTCACCAACCAATCGAATCATAACTCTCCGTGTTCTCGTTTGTCTCGCCGACACCAGCGGCCTCTCGGGGTGACTCCTGTCGGGAACAGGCGTTGCCACGGCGGCGTTGGCCACCCGAGTACCCACATTCCCGCAGGTCCAGTGGATGCCAGATAGGCGGGAATCTTTCATCGGATCGGGGAGCCATGAAATCCAGAGGCCGCGTCTTCAAGCGTTGCGCATGCTCCGACTACGTGACAGGAGGTAACCGAGGCGGTCATTGTTCCCGGCTGAAGGATCGCGGTCACGGCAGTTGGTATTTCCACTGTTCCACCATGAACATTCTCGGCCGTCCGCAACGGGTTCGCCGGGGCGGGTTCCCGTCGCAGGCCGCGGCCCGTCGCGCCCGTGACGAACTGCTGGCGATGTCATCGGAGCGCCGTACCGCGCAGAGCTGGACGGTGGCGCGGTGGCTTGAGCACTGGATCCAGACCCGGACACGGCTGCGCCCGACCACCAAGCTGCTCTACGCCCGCGACATCGAACGGTTCCTCATCCCGCACGTCGGACGGACGCTCCTGTCGGAGCTGACCTCCAGCCAGCTCAACGCGGTGTTCCGTGCCATCGCGCGGCAACGCAACAAGTACGACCGGCCCCACTCGGCATCGACACTGAGACACGTCCGTGCCACGCTCCGAGCCGCCCTCAACGCGGCGATCCGGGAAGACCTGCTCACCGACAACCCCGCACGTCGCGTCGAACTGCCCAACCCGGCCCAGACCCGGGCGCACATCTGGACCGACGAAAACGTCGCGGCCTGGCAGGAAACCGGCATCCGGCCGGCGGTCTCGGTCTGGACGGCACCCCAACTCGCCGCGTTCCTCGACTTCACCGCCAACGATCCGCTCCACGCCCTCTGGCGCCTGATCGGCCTGCGCGGGCTCCGCAGGGGCGAGGTCGCCGGCCTGCGTTGGTCCGACATCAACCTTGACGCCAACGAGTTGACCATCCACCAGCAGCGGACCTCCGCCGGACACCGCGTCTACGAGGGGCCACCCAAGAGCGCGTCAGGGCAGCGGGTCGTCGCTCTCGACGAGGCCACCGCCACCGCCCTGGCCCACCACCGCCGGCAACAACAGCAGCAGGCCGCCCGACGGATCGAAGCCCGGCAGGCCTACCGCGACACCGGCTACGTCTTCACCCGACCCGACGGCCAGCCCTACCACCCCGGCTACTTCACCCAACGGTTCCCAACTCTGGTCCAGAAATCCACCCTGCCACCCATCCGGCTACACGACCTGCGGCACGGCGCCGCGTCCCTCGCCCACAACTCCGGCGCGGATCTCAAAACCATCCAAGCCCAACTCGGCCACTCGCGGATCGACACCACCGCAGACGTGTACACCAGCGTGCTACCAGCAGCCCAACATCAGGCCGCCGCAGCCACCGCTGAACTCGTCCGAAATGCAGCCCGGGAACGCCGCGCCGCCATCGGGCGCGCCGCCCGCAAGGCCGCCAAGACGGCGAAAAAACCAGGAGGCTCAGCGGAGCCGGACCAGCCGGAGGACCGCCGAACCCCAGGTCAAGGCCATGATGATCACTGAGCAACTACAGAGAGTGATGGCGCAGACGTGACACAGGTGTGGCAACGAACGTCCACACTCCATCAACAGCAACAGGGTCTGATCTGCGTTTCCGCAGGTCAGGCCCTTGTTGATCTCGCGCGCCCGAAGGGACTCGAACCCCTAACCTTCTGATCCGTAGGTTCAGGCGGCGAGGCCGGCCGAGGATCGGCTACACCCAGGGTCACGGACGGACGAGGCGCTGATCGCCGAGGTAGAGCACGTCGACCGGAGTCTCGGCGAGGAACCGTCGTGCGTCGGCTGGCGTGTCGACCATGGGCTGACCGGCCACGTTCATCGAGGTGTTGGCGAGCAACGGCGCCTCACCCCGTTCCTCTAGCCCGCTCAGCACGGCGTGAAGGAACGGGTGCTGGTCAGGGGTGACGGTCTGCACGCGGCTCGTTCCGTCCACGTGGACGATGGCCGGGGCTCGGTCCGTAGTCTCCGCCTTGGCGGTGTACGCGTAGGTCATGTAGGGAGACATGAGACTGCCGTCGAAGAAGCGGCCTAGGTCCTTAGCCTCAATCCGTGGACCTGCCTGGTTGGGTGATGTCCGAATCGCAGTATGGATGCAGTGA
>NZ_JBHMIO010000081.1:0-11331 GCF_048060275.1 Micromonospora sp. LOL_015 | reverse complement strand
CTTCAAATCGCGGCGTGAAAGAACCGGCCGAACCACTGTCCGGAAAACGCGAGGCCCCTCAGAAGTAAGGGCGATGCATTCCTGTGCGCTGCCTGCCGATACTCCGAACGCATCAGTGAATGCCTCCGTTACTAGCGGTTCTCCAGACCGGCCACGGAACCGGCGCTGCCGTTCCTCTAGTGCGGTTGCGCCTTGTAATACGGCGCTGTCTGGAGCTTGCGGACGCCTTGCGGATCTCTACTGGCAACGATTCCGTAGCGGGAACGGTTTGTGCTGGTGCATGTCTCTCTGTAGTCACCATCAGCGGTGAGAGTCGGAGATGGGGGAACGCACATGACCACGTCATCGAGGTCGACCACTCCGATCGGCGGCCCGCCAGGCCGGTCGATCCTGCGGGAGATGGGCTTCATCCGGTTGTGGACGGGGACGACGGCCTCCGGGCTGGCCACCTGGGCGTTGCCGTTCGTGCTCGGACTGGGAGTGCTGGACCGGGAACTGAGCGCGGCCGGGCTCGGTGTGGTGCTAGCCGCCCGCACCGTTGGGTTCCTGCTCGCGGTGCCGGTGAGCGGGGTACTGGCGGACCGGCACTCCCGCCGCGGCGTCGTCCTGTGGGCAGGGCTCGCGGCCGCCGCCAGCGCCCCAGCGATCGCCATTGGGCTCGGGTGGTCGGTCCCCGTGATGATGGTCGCGGCGGCCGTCATGGGCGCGGGGCAGGGCGCCTGCCGGCCTGCTTTCCAGGCGCTCGTCGCCGAGGTCGTGGACGCCGACCGGCGGCAAACGGCCAACGCCGCCACGGCGCTCGCCAACCGGACCACGACGCTCGTCGCGCCGGGCCTCACCGCGTTGCTGGCCGCCGCGCTCGGCACGAGGGCTTTGCTGTTCGGCATCGGCGCCGTCTGGCTGATCGCTGCGCTGGTGCCGCCGAAGGGTTCCTACATACCGGCTGCGAAAACGACCCGGATGCGGTTACTGCGGGAGTTCGCCGATGGAGTCGCCGAGGCGCGGCGGCATCCGTGGTTCCTCGCCGGGCTCGGTGCCCTCGCCGCAATGCTCTCCGCAGGCTACTCCGCGACTGCGGTAGCGCTGCCGCTGGTCAGCCGCGACCGGTACGACACCGAGGTGGTGTTGGCCGCCGCCATGACGGCCTACACGGTCGGCGCGCTGCTGGGCGCGTTCGTGGTCACGAGGTGGCGGCCCCGCGCCCAGGGCTGGGTGGCGCTCGCGGCGTTGGCCTGTTACGGATTCGTGCCGCTAGCGCTGCTCTTGCCGCTGCACTGGGTCGTCATCGTCGCCGCCTACGTGGTCGCCGGGCTGGGAGTCGAGTTGTTCAACGTGCCCTGGCTCACCGCCACCAGCGCGAGGTCGAGCCGGACAAACTGGCCCGGGTATCCTCTTTGGACTTCCTGGTGTCCTACGGGCTATCGCCGCTCGGACTCGCGCTCATCGCGCCGGCCATCGAAACGTTCGGGGTGACCCCTGTGCTCGGCGTCTGCGCGGCCTTGTGCTTCCTCGTGCCGGCCGCCGCCGCGCTCGTCCCCAGCAGCCGGGACTTCGCCACGACCACCCGATGACCGGCAACGCCGTCGCCAAGTCACGAGACACCCTTTATAGGCTGTCTCATCTCGCTGCGGTGACCAGATACTGCAAGCGAACCTGGGATGAATCGACACCATCGGTCTCCGCGCTGTGCCGAAGCTCAATCTCGTAGAGTTCGGTGAGTTCTTGAACAGCGACATCACGATAGCCTGCGGCTTCGATCGCGGCCGTGTACGCCTCGGCGGAGGTTGCGCCGGCCAAGGTCAAGGCAGCCGTCGTGTCCTGGTCGTAGGTGCGCGTGTACATATCCCCCCATGCGCCATCTACGATGGCGATTCGACCGCCGGGCCGCAGGAGTCGTCGCCAGTTGCTCAGCGCTCGTTCAGGCTCACGCAAGGTCCAGAGCACGTAACGCGCCGTGATCGCATCGAAGCTACCCTCCCGAAAAGGCGGCAATACGGCGTCGCCGACCGCGAAGACAGGCGCGTTCTGCACTTGACGCGCTTTGGCACGCGCGAATTCGAGCATGCCCTCGGCCAGGTCAACACCGGTCACGCGATAGCCGAGTCGCCACAACTCCATCGCCACCAGCCCGGTGCCGGTACCCACATCGAGCACATCGGCCGGCGGATTCGGCAGCCCCGAGGCCCAGATGCCACGCCAAAGCCCGGCCGCCTCACCGGTGTGCAGCACGCTGGTCGGATGTACGTCGTAGGCCTCTCCCGCTTTGCTCCAGTACTCCGTGACAACAGCCTGGGCGCTCTCCGAATAGGTCATTGCTTTCTTGTCCTTCCGATTTTCTATTGGTTATAGAGTGCGACGAGACCTTCGGCGACCCGGGGAACGGCGTAGGCAAAAGACGGATCCATGTCGCGGCCGGGAATGATGATGAACCGATCGTTCTTCACCGCGTCCAGGTTTCTCGTCAGCGGATCACTCTTGAGAATTGCGATTTTCTCCTCAGCGGTGTCGCCCGGCTGTCCGCGGTAGACGTCAGCGACGACGATCGCGTAGGGATCGCGGCTGGCGACCTCATCCCAACTCGTTTCGTGCCATTTGGTTGATGCACCGTCGAAGACGTTCTTCGCGCCGATCAGGTCGGTCACGTGTTGCGGGAGACCGCCAGGGCCTGCCACATAGGGGGTGCCGTTGTAGGTGGAGTAGAACCACATCACCGTCGGAGTGCCCTCGATCTGCTTGGCGGCGGCAAGGCCGTCCTCGATGATCGCCTGCTGCTCTTGAATAAGCCTCTCCCCCGCAGCGGGCACGTCGAATATCTCAGCCAGGTTCGCGTAGTCCTCGAACAGCAGGTCTAACGAGACGTTGTCGACCTTTCCCCGGTACACGCAGTCCAAGACGCTGAGATACGTCGGCACGTCAAGCCCGTGCAGCCCTTCGCGCCCACCGACTTGGTCGTCAGCAAAGAAGCTGGCCATCTGCGAGTAGACGAAGTCCGGTTGAGCAGCTAGCAGCGCCTCGTGTCGGACCGCCTGCCCCTTCGCGGCCAGAAGCGGTATGTTCTCGTACTCATCCGCGATGTCGTCGGGCACCGGTTCGGCGTTCTGGTCGCCGGTACCGACGATCCGGTCGCCCACGCCCAGGCGGATGAGGATCAGCGCTGCCGACTGGTTCAGCGTGACCGCCCGCTGCGGCACCCGGTCGTAGATGACCTCCAACCCGCAGTTCTCCAACGCCAGCGGATACTGGGTCACGCCCTCCCCAGCCACCGCCGACGTGGAAACGCCATCCCCCGTGGTCCCGTCGGTGCCCGCCGCGCAGCTGGTCAGCGCGAGCAGCCCAACGGCCAGACCAGAAATGACAATCATTGTCATCTTCATGGGACATGATGCTATCACCATGCATGAAGCCTCGATCCGCGGGCAGGGTGGGCAGTGACGGTGGCCAGGTCTGCGGTGCTTGACTGCGAGCCCGTTCGCATGCAAGCGATAGTCACTGCGTACCGCAACGCCGGTGTGCCGTACCAAAACATGTTCAACGCGGCTACCTGGTGTTTTCAAGGTCAGTTCAGGCTGCTCCGTGGTATTCGTTGATCACCCACCCTGAGGCGACCTCAGCGGGCGTATCAACTGTGGGATCCGGGTGCCCGGCCAGGCGCAGCATCAGGTTCCGGATCTCGTCGCTGACGAGTGGCCGGCCAGGTCGGCTCGGGTAGGTCCAGTGACGTCGCACCAACCGTCGGTGCCAGCCCAGCGACGTCGCCGGCGTAACGATCCGATGTTCCCGCATCCGACGCGGTAGCAGGCGGGCCGGGGCCGACGAGATCCCGGCCCGGCTAGGACAGCCGCGACCGGCGCCGAACCTGCTGACGGGGCACCGCTACCTAATCTGGCAGCACGAGGGCCTCGATCAGCAACGCTCTGTCGCGGCGGACCAACAACCCCAGGCAGATCGTCCCCAGGTACCGGGGGCGGAACCTGGCTGTCGGCTGATGCTCGGCATGTCGGCGCTCTCGACGTTCGGCGGCTCGATCAGTGAGCTGTTCACGAATCCGGATCGAGGATCCCGTCGAGCTGGGACGCGAGCAGCTCGACGTAAGCGCCGTTAGCCGCGAGCAGATCCTCATGCGTGCCGGCCTCCGCCACCCGCCCTCCGGAGATGACGACGATACGGTCGGCGGTGCGGATCGTGGACAGCCGGTGGGCGATCACCAGGGTGGTACGGCCATGCCGGGCTTCGTCCATCGCCCGAGCGACAGCCTGCTCGCTCGCCGCGTCGAGATTAGACACCGCCTCGTCCATGACGAGGATCGGAGAGTCCTTCAGCAGGGCCCGTGCAATAGCGATCCGTTGCCGTTGCCCGCCGGACATCAGCGCGCCGAGTTCGCCGGCGAAGGTGTCGTAGCCGTCCGGCAGGCTGCTGATGAACTCATGCGCCTGAGCGTCCCGCGCGGCGGCCTCGACCTCCTCGTCGGAGGCATCGGCGCGGCCCAGGCGAATGTTGTCGCGGATGGTGGTGTTGAACAGGAACGTGTTCTGTGGCACCAGTGTCATCAGCTGACGCAGGTCCTCCTGCGGGAAATCGCGGACGTCGTGCCCACCCACGGTCACTGAGCCGGCGGTGACGTCCCAGAATCGCAGCAGCAGGTTCGCGCACGTCGACTTGCCGGCACCGGAATGCCCCACCAGCGCGACCGTCTCTCCGGGACGGATCTGGAAGCTCACGTCCCGGACTGCCGGCGGCAGGTCGCTGCGGTAGGCGAACGTCACACCGTCGAATCGCACGTGCGGTTCGATCGGTCCGGCCGGCGCCCGGGTGACGAGGTCGGACACCGGCGCGGGCTCGTCGAGCAGGACGTTGATGCGTTCGGCAGCCGACGCGACCACGGACAACTCGCGCGCGACCTCGGTCACCTTCAGCACCGGCACCATCGCCATCGAGGCGAGGACCACGGCGACGGGATACACCGAGCGATTGAGTTCCCCCGCGACGACGAGCCGGGCACCCAGGACGAGTACGACGATGATCCCTACGAGTGCGATCGTGTCCGTGGCGGCGTACTCGATGCCTCCGCGGCGGCCGTGGGCGGTCTTTGCCTTGGCCAGGCGAGCACTCTGCTGGCGCAGCAGGCCGAGCCGCTGGGCGTGTGCGCCGAAGTTCACCAGTTCGCGCAGGCCTTGGAAGGTGTCGGCGCTGTCGGCGCTCATCCGGCCGAGAGAATCGCGCAGCTCACGTCCGTGCAGTTCAGCGCGGTGCCGTAGCCAGGCCGGAACCGACGCCAGCAGTAACAGTACGGGCAGCAGCGCACAGGCAAGCGACCAGTGGAACGACGCCAGGACGACGGTGGTCGCCACCGGGACCGTCGATGCGACGGCCAACGGGCTGAGGGTGTGCGCGAAGAAGATCTCGATCTCTTCCACGTCGGAGACAGCGGCCGCACCAAGATCACCGGAGCGCCGCTCGATCATGTAGCCGGGAGAGAGCCGTTCGAAGGCAGTGAACACCTTCGAACGGATGTCGGCCAGCGCTCGGAAAGCGGCGACATGAGCGAAGCTGCTGTCTGCCACGTTCATGACGACCAACGGCACGATCAGGCATCCGAGGAGGACAAGCCAGCCGGTGAGTTCTCCCGGCGACGCCCCGGCGGCCGCCCGCGCCACCACGTAGGCGCCCACCCCGGCCGAGGCGATCAGCAGGAGTTGATGCAGCACCCCCGCCAGATAGGCGACGGCGATGAGATTGCGGTGCGCGCCCAACAGGGGCATGAGACTCTTCAGCCTGGTTACCAGTGACCGGCGCGGGGTCGGGCCGGCTAGGCGGTCATGGTCATGCCCGTGGCCGTGAACGGCGTTGTGCTCGGACGGGTGCGGGTGCGCATGCGTGGTCGCGGTCATGCCGGTGCTCCAGTCTGCGTCGCGACGAGTTCGGCGTAGACACCTTCGCGAGCGACGAGTTCGACGTGGCGACCGGACTCGACGATCCGTCCGGTGTCCATCACCACGATGCGGTCTGCGTCCCGAACCGTGGACAGCCGATGGGCGATGATGATCGTCGTACGGCCCCGGGTCAACTCGCCGAGCGCCCGGGTGATCTCGGCTTCGTTGGCGGCGTCGATGCTTGATGTCGGCTCGTCGAGGACGAGTACGGGGGCGTCCTTGAGCAGGGCGCGCGCGATCGCGATGCGTTGGCGCTCGCCGCCGGACAGCTTCAGACCTCGTTCACCGATCACCGTGTCGAATCCTCGCGGCAGCCGGGAGATGAATTCGGTGGCCTGGGCCGCGGTCACCGCGCGAGCGATCTCGTCGTCGGTGGCGTCCGGTCTGGCGAGCAGCAGGTTCTCGCGGACAGTCCCGTGGAACAGGTAGGTGTCCTGCGACACGACTCCGACGAGCGACCGCAGGTCGGCCAGCGGGAACATGCGCGTGTCGTGACCGCCGACCCGGATGGACCCGGCGTCGGCGTCGAAGTAGCGCATCAGGAGCCCGACCACGGTGCTCTTACCCGCACCGGAGCGCCCTACGATGGCGACCCGCTCCCCCGGCGCGACGACCAGGCTGAACCCGTCGAGCGCGGGGGCCCGCCGCGTCGGGTAGCAGAACCGGAGATCGTCGAACTCCAGGCTCGGCGGATTCTGCCGCAGCTGCGGTGCCGTTGTCGCGTCGTCTCGCACGTCCGGCTCGAGTCGCAGAACGTCGGCGATCGCGCGACTGGCAGGGATCGCCGAGTACGCCGCGTGATAGGCCGCCTCCAGGTCGTGCATGGGCCTGAACGTCTCCCGCGTCAGGATCAGAATCGTGAACAGCCCTGCGATGCTGACGGCCCCGGTGGCGGCATGCCATGCGCCAAGGCCGACCGCGGCCGCCGTACCGATCGGCACCATCAGTTCTCCGACGCTGGAGGAGGCGCACCACGCCACCATGAGCCGGATCGAATCCCGACAGAACGCCTCACCGCGCTGGGCCAACTCCCGGCCGCGCCGGGCGCTGGCGTTGAAAGCCTTCAGGGTGGCCATCCCCTGGACCGCGTCCAGGCTCTCGGCGTAGAGGCCGCGGTAGGAGATCATCCAGCGATCGCCACGTTCCTTGATCCACTTTTCGCCGGCGAGCTTGGACAACGGGGCAAGCAACGCACACGTGAGCACCACGATCCCCACTACCGGATCGACCGCGATCACATAGACCGCTGCGAGACAAGCTCCAAGGACGGAAGCCACCACGGCCGGCACGAACCGCCCCATCAGCGGATCGAGCAGTTCCACCGAGTCAACGATCGTCGACTGCAGGTCTCCGGTGCGCATCCGCTGCGCCTGCCCGGGCCCGATCTCCATCAACTTCAGCGTGAGGCGTTCGCGCACCGCCTCCTTGACCCTCGCGGACACCCGCTGCGCCCAAGAGTCCTTCACGACGATCAGGGCACCGCGCGCCAACTGCAACACGCCGATCGCCACCAGGGGCGACACCACGTCGCCGAACTCGGCCGGCGAGAACACCCGGGCCAGCAGGTCCGCGATCAGCAGTCCCTGGCCAACGTAGGTCGCTGTGATGAGCAGCATCAGCCCGACGAGACCGGCTATCTCCACCCGGGCCTGCGGCCGCAGCGACAGGAACAGCTTGATCGTCGACCACACGGCCGCACCCCCAGAAACGCTTCGCTCGCTCTCGACCCGGTGTTCCCAACGGATGATCTTCCTGTCAGGAGACGGAGGATCTTCTCATCAGGCAACGGAACGGACGCGTCTGCACCCTTGCCCATCTTGCCGCAAACGGTTTTCGTTGTGAATAGCGACCCGCCAGCGGCCCGCCCGGGTGGCAGTCAACCACAGCGAGGCACTTAAGCGAAATGATAACCAGTTCTGTTAGGCTGCTCACCCAAGACCTCGTGCGAAGGAGATGCCGTGGCCCTACCGAAGCTGACGATGCCGCGGACGACCAACCGCCAACGGGCCGATGCGGTTCCTGCCTGACGATGGAGGCCACCCCCGACCCGGTCGACATCGCCCGGTGGCGACGCGGCTGGGAGACGATGATGCGCCGCTATCAGCCCGGCCGCATCGAGCTGCTCGCCTGCGGTCTCTCGGCCACAGAGCAAGTCCTCAGACGGGTGCCCGATCGGGTTCTCGACATCGGCGGTGGTCCAGGCACCACCGCCGAGGCGGTCCTCCGACGGTGGCCCGACACGCATGTCACGGTGCTGGATGTCGACCCGGTCCTGCTCGCCCTGGCAGGTGCCGCCCTGCCGCAGGCGCACACGATCCGCACCGATATCAGCTCGCCGGGCTGGGCCGTGTCGGCGGACGGCCCGTACGACCTGGTGCTGGCCCTGATGACCGTGCACTACCTGAGCCAGGACCGGGTTCGGACCTGGTATGCCGAGGCGCGACAACTGCTGCGACCCGACGGGCTGCTTCTCGTCGGCGACGTCATGCCGGACGCACGCTGGGGTCATCACCGTACGGCAGACGCCGCCGCTGCCCCGTCGCGGACGCCCGACGGTGGGGACGACCCGTGGACCGCCTGGTGGACCAGGCTCGGGCGCGAGCCGGCGATGGCGTCGCTGCTCAACGAGCGGGCGGCGTTGATGAGCGGGGTCGGCTGCGCGGAGTTCACTGCTTCGATCGACTGGCACCGCGAGACAGCCCGGCGAGTTGGGTTTTGCAAAGCGACGGTGCTCTATTAGCGGGCAGATCACGCCCTGATGGCGTTCCGACGAAATGCCGGCCCTCGATGAGCGCCGCCGCGTCGCTCGACGGCGGGCTCACGGTCGTCTGCTGCGACGGTCACCGCTGCCGCGCTCTGCGCCGCCACAGCCGCTCCCCCACGTCCGACGGCGAGTCGCCGGACCTCATGGACGTCCTGCGGGAGGCCGTCCGCTGTAGTCAGCGGGCTGTGCTCATCCGCGCCGAATGCATCGGGTTCTGCCACCGAGCGCCTGCCCTACTCCTGATCAGCAAGACGGAATCGGCGGGGCGGCAGGGGATGCTGATCGGCCCGGTCGAGAAGACTCAGCACCTTGAGACGATCGTCGAACTGATCCAGCAGGCAGACGGGAGCTGATGCAGCAGAAGGAAAGGGCTGATCCGGCAGGCGGAGAGGAGCCGGCCTGGTCCGATGAGACGGCTGTCCATCCGCAGGCCGGCTCCACATCAGAAGTTCGAGTTGGATCGGGCGGAACCGCACTGAGCACTCCGAAGTGCACGCTGCGGACGGAGAGCCGGAACAGGTCGGCACGGCGACCCAACCAGTGCTCGTCCGCAGGGTCGAGCAGGCGGTCCCAGGCCTCGAGGTCAGCGGTTGCGACAAGGCCGGTAGGCCGCAACCAGCCGACCCGGTGGGCAAGGTTGACAAGTACCATCCCCCGGTCGACGTCGTTCAGCGGGGGTGGCCGCTCGCGCAAGGTGCTGCAGGTCGTCACCGGCGACAGACCAGCGCGCCGAAGAGCCTCGGTCCACCCGTACGGCATCCGCCGGCTGCCAGGAAGCGCGGCCCGCATCTGGGCGAACCAGCGGTCCTGGGCGGCGTGCAGCCTGCCTTCCAGGCCGGGCTCGCCCAGACCAACGTCCCAGGGAAGGTGCTGCTCGGGCAGACCACCCTCGGCAAGAGCGAGTCGTCCGCCGGGTCCGAGCAGTCCGGCCAGAGCGGTGACCGCCGCCTGCTGGTCACCGACGTGGTGCACCGCAGCTGACGCCCAGACCAGGTCGGCCGGTCTGCCAAGCGTGTCCCGCAAGGATGCCGTGTCAGCGGGAATGTCGACCCGCGACAGCTCCACGCGTACCCGAGGGTCGGACCATTCGTCGTCGATGTGGTCGCGGGCAGCGTCGAGTACCTCCGGACTCGCCTCCACCGCGACGACCCGGCCATAGGTCATCATCCGGGCGATGGCCAGGGTCATTCCACCGGCACCACAGCCGATGTCGACGGCGAGCCGGTCGGCGGAATCGACCAGCTCGCGGGCAATCGCCAGATACCAGGGCCGATCCTGCCGGGCCGCACCGACCAGTTGCGACGCCAGGCTGGACCAGTCGACGGGTGCCCCCGAGTTCACCTGCCGGCCTTCATCAGGGCTGAGCTCCTTCGGCGTCCGAGGTGGCGGGTTTGCCTGGGTCGTCGCTGTCGGTCAACTCCTGCACGTTGAGCGGGAAGCAGCCAGCGAACGGGTCACTGTAGGTCCGCCAGATCTCCTCGCCGTCGGCGAGTTCGGCATCAGTGAGCAGGCAGCTGGTGAGGGTGTGACCCAGCTCGACGGTATCGAGGTCGAGACCGATGAAGACCAGATACTGATGTCGGTCGCCGTAGTAGGGATCCCATTCGAGGGCGGCGGCGAGCCGGCGCTGGTCGCTGACATGTTCCCAGTGCTCGTCGGGCAGGCTGGCCAGCCAATACCCGAGCGATCCCATCGACAGGCCACCGCCAGCGAACTCCCAGGCCACCACCGTGTCGGGCTGGCTGGCCAGCCAGAGGTGGCCTCGGGAGCGGATCATCTCGGCGCTGACGTCTTCGAGTACGTCGTACAGGCGCTGCGGGTGAAACGGTCGGCGGGCACGGAACACGACAGAGGCCACGCCGCAGTCGGACTCCGGCTCGTGTACGCCCAGCGGGTAGCCCTGCAGGCCACGGGCGATCACCCCGGGAGTCTCCGGTCGGTGCCGGTGGGTGTGCCGCAGCTGACGGTTCAGGGTGCCCGCGTCGACGACGTCGTTGTCTGCTCGCAGATGCACCGCCCACGGCGCCATTCGCTGCAGCAGGACCGACAACCGACTGGTGTCGAAGGCACCGTCCCGGGACTGTCCCCACAGCACCAGGGTGTCGGCGTACTCAATCTGCCGGACCACGACGTCGGCGAGCGAACGCTGGTCGTCCTCGGCAGCCTGGATGCCGAGCGAGGTGAGGTCGTCGGTGCCAGCGAGGGCGTCGAGCAGATACTCGGCGTCGACGACGGTGATATATGAGTCGATATGAACCAGTTCGGTGATCGGTACGCCGTTGACCAGGCAGTGGTCGCAAGCAGCGGCGACCGCTTCGGGCTCCACTACTTCTGGCAGCACCAGCACCAGGTCGTGACCGGGTTTACTGCGGGCGAGCCGAGCGAGGGTTGGCAACACATCCTCCCGCAGGGTGCAGGACACGCAGCCGTGTGCCAGGTCGACCTGCTGGTCCTCCACGGTGCCGACCCCGGTACGGACCGTCCGACGGACCACGCCGTCTCGAACGCCGCTGAGGTCATGCCGCACCACCAGCAGCGAGGGATCGGCGCCGAGCAGCGTTGTACCTGCCGAGAATGTCATCCGGGCAGGTCAGGCGGCATGTTCGTACTCGTGGAGGATGCCGCCGAGGCGGTCGC
>NZ_JBHMIO010000080.1:0-11336 GCF_048060275.1 Micromonospora sp. LOL_015 | reverse complement strand
GACCGTGCAGGTCGCGGCGATCAACGAGTGGCTGTGACCGACTTTGATACACGCCCTAGTCGAGCGGCGCGGCCAGGTGCCTGTCCGCCGCGCGCCGGGCGCTGCGGGACCGGTCCGCCGGCAACGACCTGACGCCGAATCAGGTCGACGCGCTGTTGGCCACCTGCAACGAGGCCCTGATCAACTCGTTGGAGCACGCCTACCACGGGCGTCCGGGTGGCCCGGTCGCGTTGCGGGTGATGCTGCTGGACCGGCAGCAGGTCCGGGTCGAGGTCACTGACCGGGGGCATTGGCGGGGACACTCGCACGACGGGTCCGACCGGGGGCGCGGGCTCGACCTGATCAACCGGATGGCCCGCCGGCTGGTGCTCGACCTTTCCGGCGCCGGTACCCGGGTCACCATCACCCTGCCGGGACGGTGGTCAGCCCCGGATCGCCTGGCGAATCCAGTCGGCGATGTTGTCGACCCGCGACGTCGTCTCGACGTCGGAGTGCGGGCAGTCCGGGCCGAAGCTCTCCACCGACACCAGCGCCGGACCGCGGCGACCCCGCTCGACGAAATACGGGGCACCGGAGTCGTACGGGCAGGCGCTGGTGTCCGGGTGCGGGTACCGGCCGGTCACGCCGATGGTCGAGTCGGCGACCTCGGTGACGGCGAACAGCCCGGTGCGCAGCACGGTCGACGGCACCGGGTCGACCGAGTTGTCGGCGCCGTATCCGGTGAGCCGGACGATTGCGCCGACCTGCGGCGGCCGGTGGGCCAGGGCGATCGGCTTGATGCCGCGTACCGGCTGGTCCAGCTTTGCCAGCGCCAGGTCGTTGGTGGACGACTGGCGTACCGCGATCACGGTGGCGACCTGGCCGCCGTCGCCGGTGAGGTCCGCCCGGCCGACGGTCGCGGTGGTCAGGTCGGCGACCGGGCGGTCGACCCGTACCCCGTCGAAGGTCCGGAAGCAGTGCCCGGCGGTGACCACCCACTGCGGGTGGATCAGGGCCCCGGAGCAGGCGCTGTTGCGGCGGCCACCGTCGGCCGTCGGGATGCCGGTCATCGTCAGCTTCACCGAGAACTGGTACTTGCCGTCGGGGACGATCGTGCCGTTGGCGACGGCACCGGCCGGCCCGGCGGTGGCCAGGCCGAGGCCGGCCGTCACGGCCAGCGCGAGCGCCGCCGTGGCCAGGCGGGAGGCGAGGGTACGGGACACAGTTGGTTCCTTGTCGGATGGCCGCACCGGACGACCGGGTCGCAGGCTGGGCGGTACCGGTGCCGGCGGGCAGCGGACGTTGGACGTTGGACGTCTCGACGCTAGGTCGACCCGCTGACCATCGGACATGGACTTTTCCCTACATCTACCCGCCCGGCCCCGGTGGCGGTACCGGCTCACCGGCAGTCCGTCACCGCACGGAACCTCAGCTGCACGCGCGGTAGACGTAGTCGGCCCGGTTGCGGTGCGGCGACACGTCGGGCACGGTCCGGCGGGCCGTGTCGACCACAAAGAGTTTGGTGTCGGTCGAGCCGGTCTCGTCGAGGAAGGTGGTGCTGCCGTAGTTGAGGTTGTAGTGCACGGACTCGGTCCGGTTGCGCCACCCCCAGCGGCCGAGGTCCTGCCATCCGCAGTCGCTGAGCCGGCCCCGAGGATAGGTGTAGTTGGTGCCGTCGTAGAAGCAGAACCAGCCGCCGGGGCAGTCCGGACCGGCGAGCGGCCCGGCTTCGGCGGTGCGGACCACACTGACGATGAACATCCCGCCGGAGTAGGCGATGTCGGTCTCGTCGATCTGGGTGCCGCCGGGGTGGGCCGCCAGGTAGGCGTCCATCCGCGACTGAACGGCGGTGGGACCGGTCGCGGCGACGCCGGGCTGCAGGCCGGTGGCCAGCACGGCGACGGCCAGTACGGCGGGCACCAACCGCCGGCTCAGGTGTGGGGTCCGGCGACGGATCCGAGTGCGTGGCGTCATGGCGGGCTCCAGTTGCTCCGGGTGGCGTCCAGAAGTGGGTTGGGCGTACCGACAAGGTCGCCGTCACCCCTCAGTGCCCAGTTAGGAACTTCTCAACACGACACCGCCGACGGTAGCCAATCAACCGACGAGATCGCCATATCTACGTCGGTGAATAGGTGGACACGATCGCGTCTCTCCGACCCGGACTGAGCTGCAACTTTCGGCCGACAACTGCCACCTCGCAAAGCGCGACTTTCTCGTGTTCCACATCCTGGAACAATTGACCATGATCAACAAAAATCAACAGGCACGATCTGGCACGCTGACGCCTCTTATAAGACGGATGCCGGAACCGGCAGCTCCGATTGCGACGACGTCACCGTAACGAGCACCGAGGAGCATTGTGGATGCAGAAGATGCGGCAGAGCTCAATGCCTGGCTCGGGGAACAGGTGAGTCAGCATCATGCGCTGCTGTGGACGGTACTGTTTCAGCGCCTCGAGGTCACGAACCTGATAGCCCTCGCGCATCAGCACCGGTCGGCGCAGGAATCGACCCGCTGGCTGTGGCGGCCCAGGCTGTGGCGGGTCGCGGTCCCTGCGGTCGTTCTGGTGGTGCTGCTAATCGTCGGGGTCGAAGTCGTCCGCTCGTACAGCGTGCCCGGTCCGGCCGGACCGGGCACCACCGACCCGGTCCTCGCCGACCCGGAACAGCCGCTGCCGCTGACCGCCGGCGCGGGCACCGCCCCGGCCCGCCACCAGCTGGCGGCGATCGCCCGGCACGTCCACGCACTCGACCAACCAGCAGTCGACCAACCAGCAGTCGACCAACCAGCACTGGATCAACCGGTTCCCGACCAGCCGGCCACCGCCGACCGCTACACCTATGTCCACCTGCGGGCCTGGTGGCGCGACGATCCCGCCACCGGGCAGGACGGCGGAGCGTACGACCGGCGACTGTGGTGGGCCGCCGACCGGTCCGGGCAGGAGACCCGGGTCGACCCGGCGGAACCGGACCGGCCCGCCGAGGTGGTCGAGTACCCGCCCGGCGCGCTCGGTGTCGCCGTACCCGATCCCGCCGCCGACCGGACGGTGCTGGCCGGCCAGCTCGCCGAGGAACAGCCGATGCACGAAGGCCCGCAGGCCGCGCTGCGGGCTGTCGTCGGCCTCTACCGGTTCCACGACCTGTCCCCGGCCCAGCGGGCCGCCGCCCTGGCCGTCCTCGCCGACGCCGAGCTGGTCACCCACGGTCCGGTGCTGGACCGCGCCGGCCGGTCCGGCGTCGCGGTCAGCGCGACCGGCGGGATGGACGGCCGGCCGGTGCGGGACACCGCCGTGATCGACACCGCCACCGGTCGGCTGCTCAGCTACGAGCGGGTGGCCCTACCCGCCGACGACCGCGCGGCGGCCGGCACCGTCACCCACTACCTGGTGTTCCTGCGCTCCGGCCGGGTCGGTCGACTCGGCGCCGAACCGGCCGACTGAACCGTCACCGGGTACCCGCCCCGGACGGCCGGCATGAACCTGCGGCGGGCGGGTACCCGGTGACGATGCCCGACATCGCCAGCTACGGGCTCCTGAGTGACTGCCAGGGAGCGGCGTTACTGTCCGCGGACGGCTCCGTCGACTGGTGGTGCCCGGCCCGATTCGACGCGCCGAGCGTCTTCGCCCGGCTGCTCGACCCCGACGCCGGACACTGGTCCATCACCCCGGTCGACGGGCACCGCACCGCCCGCCGATACCTGGCGGACACGATGGTGCTGCAGACCGACTTCCGGACCGCCGACGGCGAGCTGCGGCTCACCGACGCGCTGGCCCTCGGCCCCGGCGAACGCGGCCACCGCATCGGCGACACCTCACCGCACGTACTGCTGCGCCGGGTCGACGTCCTCTCCGGCACCGTGCAGATCGACGTCGACCTGGTGGTCCGGCCCGAGTACGGCCGGGTCGTCCCGGTGGTCACCGGCGACGACAGGCGGATCGAGCTGGTCGGCGGCAGTGACCGGCTGGTCCTGACCGGCGACCCGCTGCCGGCCGAGCTGTCCGCCGGGGTGGACCGGATCGCCGGCCGGCTCACCCGCACCGCCGGGCAGACCGTACGGTTCGCGCTGCGGCACCTGCTGGCCGACGACACCGCGCCGCCGGCCGACGACCAGCGGTACACCGTGGACGACACCGTCGCCGGCTGGCGGTCCTGGGCCGACGAGCACCACAGCTACCAGGGGCTCTACCAGGAACAGGTACGGCGCAGCGCGCTGGTGCTGCAGGCGCTGACCTATCAGCCGACCGGTGCGGTGGTGGCCGCGCCGACCACCTCGCTGCCCGAGGAGGTCGGCGGCGGCGCGAACTGGGACTACCGGTACGCCTGGCTGCGCGACGGGGCGTTCACCATGCAGGCGCTGTGGGTGGCCGCCTGCCCGGACGAGGCGCACCGGTTCTTCGACTGGATCGCCGACTCGGTCGGTGAGCTGCCCACCGAGCAACCGGTGCCGATCATGTTCGGGGTCGGCGGCGAGCGGGACCTGACCGAGCACGATCTGGAGCACCTGCGCGGCTACCAGGGCTCGACGCCGGTCCGGGTCGGCAACGACGCCTGGCGGCAGCGGCAGCTCGACGTACTCGGCGAGGTGATGCACGGTGCCTGGATCCTGCGCGACCAGCTCGGCGAGCTGGCGACGGGCACGGTACACCTGCTCCGGGGCCTTGCCGAGCGGGCCTGCCGTACCTGGTCCCAGCCGGACTCCGGGATCTGGGAGGGCAGGGAGGGCGAACGCCACTACCTCACCTCGAAGCTGATGTGCTGGGTGGCGCTGGACCGGGCCGTCGGGCTCGCGCCGGCGCTGCACGCCGAGCGCGACGTCGACCGTTGGCGCCGGACCCGGGAACAGATCCGCGCGGCGGTCCTCGACGAAGGTTGGAGCGACCGGCGCCAGGCGTTCACCGGGGCGTTCGGCTCCGACCACCTCGACTCCGGCGTTCTGATCATGCCGATCATGGGGTTCCTGCCCGGCACCGACCCCAGGGTGGTCGCCACGATCGACGCCATCGAGGCGGACCTGACCCACGACGGACTGGTCCAGCGGTGGACCGGCGGCGAGGACGAAGGAGCCTTCCTGATCTGCTCCTACTGGCTGGCCGAGGCACTCGCGTTGGCCGGCCGGCACGACCGGGCCCGCCAGGTCTTCGAAGCGGCCACCGGGTGCGCGAACGATCTCGGGCTGCTCGCCGAGGAGGTGGACCGCCGCGACGGCACCCTGATCGGCAACTTCCCGCAGGGGCTGTCGCACATCGGCCTGATCAACGCGGCGTGGACGCTGTCCCGGACCGGGGAGGCGTCGCAACCACCGGGCCCACCCGTCGGGTAACCGGGCGTTCGTCGTCCGTCGGTGCCAGTGCGGCCACCGCCGTCAGGTCCAGGCCGCCGAGGTTCGCCCGGTACCGTCGATCGTCGAGAACCCGCCACACCGCAGCGGCGATCCGGTCGGCGCAGCCGACGTCCAACAACCGGTACGCGGCGTCCCGCCCGGTGCGGGCACCCGCGTCGAGGCTGATCCCGATGCCGAGCCGGACCGCCTGCCGGGCGACCAGCGGTTGATCGCCGAAGAACGGCACGACGACCATCGGCACCCCGGCGATGATCGCCTCGTGGAAGCTGTTGCTGCCGCCGTGGGTGACGAACACGTCGGCCCGGCTGAGCACCCGCTGCTGGTCGACGGCGTGCCGGATCACCCAGTTCGCCGGGTACCGGTCCAGGATCCGGCGGCCCCGGGTCGGGAAGACCACCGTCAGGTCGGCCGAGGACCAGTGCCGGGCCAGGCCGGCGACGCACCGGCGCAGCGCGCCGACCAGTTCCGGCTCGGCGTACCAGAGGTTGTCCAGCACCTCGGTGCCGAAGGACAGGTAGACGACCGGCCGGGCCGGGTCGGTGCCCCGGCGCTGCCAGCCTGCGCCCCGGCCGTCCTGGCTGGCCGGCCGGTTCCGGGACGGCCAGCCGTCGGAGAGGTACCCGGCGAAGCGGTAGCCGACCGTCGCGCGGTTGTCCCGGAAGTCGGGCGGCGTGACCGCACGGTATGACCAGAGGATGTTCTGCTCGGCCGGCAGGTGCAGACAGTTCGAGACGAGTTCCACCGTTGCCGGGTCGAGCGTGACGCCGTACCGCCGGTCCAGAGCGTCCAGCGCCGCCGTGTTCGCCGACGCCGTCAGGCAGTGCCGCAGATACCCGGCGTCCGTCATCGGCCCGACCAGTCCCGGCACCGAGCACCACGCCGGCACGCCCAGCCGGCGGGCGACCAGCGCGCCCTCGATCGCGCAGAAGTCATACAGCACCAGGTCGGGGCGGTAGGCGCGGGCCACCGCCAGGCATTCGCCGAACAACCGGTACGCCCGGTCGAACACCCGGTCCGCCGGAGTGTTGCGGAACTCGCGGCAACCCGGCAAAGCGACGGTCGACCCGGCCAGGTCACCCAACCGGGGCACGGTGGTCTGCCGGTCGACGAGCACCAAGCGGAAGCTGTCCTCGGCCCGGTGCCGGCGGATCAGCCGTTTCAGGATGTTGAGGTGTCCCTCGTTGGGGATACTGAATACGAGCACCCGTCGTCGCGGCATCCCGCACCTTTCCCGCCGGCCGGCCCGACAAACCACCGGATCCCCACCGAATCGCCTACCCGGCGGCGCGCACCCCGTTACCGTCGGCCCGGTGACCACCCAGCAGCCGACCGTCAGCCGATCGCGGCCATCGCAGCAGCAGGCGGACGACCTGCTGGGCCGGATGAACCTGGCGGAAAAGGCCGGGCTGCTGTTCCACCCGATGATCGGCATCGGTCCGGGCGGCACCCTCGCGCCGGCCGACCCGGACGCCGGTCTACTCGCCGCCGAGGAGATCGTCCTGCACCGCCGGATCAGCCAAGTCAACCTGGTCGGCACTGCGGCACCGGCCGACCTGGCCCGCTGGCACAACCAGCTGCAGGACCTGGCATCGTCGACCCGGCTCGGCGTACCGGTGACGGTTTCCACCGATCCCCGGCACGCCCGGTCCGCCAACCCCAACACGGCGGCGCTGGCCGGTGCCTTCTCCACCTGGCCGGAACCGCTGGGGCTGGCCGCCACCAGCGACCCGGAGCTGGTGCGACGGCACGCCGACACCGTCCGGCGGGAGTACCTGGCGGTCGGCATCCGGGCCGCGCTGCACCCGCAGGCGGACGTCGCCACGGACCCGCGCTGGCCACGGGTACTGGGCACCTTCGGCGAGGACCCGGAGCTGGTCAGCCGGCTGACGGTGGCATACCTGTCCGGGTTGCAGGGTCCGACGCTCGGACCGGACAGCGTCGCCGCGCTGGTCAAGCACTTTCCCGGCGACGGCCCGGTCCGCACCGGCGAGGACCCCCATTTTCGGTACGGCGCCGAGCAGGCCTACCCGGGTGGCCGCCTCGCCGCCCACCTGGCGCCGTTCGTGGCGGCCGTCCGGGCCGGTGCCGCGCAGGTGATGCTCGGCTACGGGCTGCCGGTCGGCACCGAACTGCCGCCGGTGGCGTTCGCCTTCAACCACGAGGTGGTGACCGGGCTGCTGCGCCAGCAACTCGGCTTCACCGGGGTGATCTGCGCCGACTGGGGCGTACTGACCGACGCCTCTTTCCGGAGCGAACGCCGACCGGCCCGCGCCTGGGGCGTCGAACACCTCGAACCGGCACAGCGGCTGCGTACCGCGCTGCACGCCGGGGTGGACCAGTTCGGCGGCGAGGCCCGCCCGGACCTGGTGGTCGACCTGGTCCGCAGCGGCCAGGTCACCGAGGACCGGATCGACGAGTCGGCCCGCCGCGTCCTGCACGACAAGCTGCGGCTCGGCCTGTTCGAGCACCGCTACGTCGACCCGGAGCACGCCGCGCAGGTGGTCGGTGGCCCACCGGCCCGCGCTGCCGGGCTGGCCGCCCAGCGGGCCTGCGTGACGCTGCTGCGGCAGGCCCCGCCGGACAGTCCGGCCCGGTTGCCGCTCGCCCCCGGCCTGCGGGTGTACGCCGAGGGCCCACTGCGGGCCACGCTGGGTGGCAGGTGGCCGGTGGTGTCGGAGCCGGGTCAGGCGGACGTGGCGGTGCTGCGGCTGGCCGCGCCGTACGAGCGGCGGCCCGGCCCGGTGGAGGCGTACTTCCACGCCGGGCCGTTGGAGTTCCCGCCGGGTGCGCTGGACCGGGTGCTGGCGGTCGCTGCGGCGGTGCCCACCGTCGTGGACGTCTACCTGGACCGGCCGGCGGTGCTCACGCCGCTCGCCGACCGGGTCGGCACCCTGCTGGTCAGTTTCGGCGTCGAGGACACCGCACTGGTCGACGTGCTCGCCGGGGAGCCGGCACCGACCGGCCGGCTGCCGGTCGATCTGCCGGCCAGTCAACGAGCCGTGCTCGCCGGGCAGCCGGACGCCCCGTTCGACGACCCGGACCCGTTGTTCCGGTGCGGCCACGGGCTGACGTTCTGACCGGACCGGGCAGGTCAGGGGTGGCCGGGCAGGTCAGGGGTGGCCGGGCAGATCAGTCGCGGGCCCGGAGGCGGTGCAGCACGGCGGCGGCGACCAGCCCGTACGCCAGGTGCGGCACGATGTCCGACGCCCAGTCGGCAGCGCTCCACTGCCGCGGGTCGGTCACCTTGAGCAGGGTCATCGGCGCGTCCGAGCCGGCCATCGCCAGCATGGCGAGCAGCCCGGTTGCCGCCCAGACCGGTGCCCGGCGAGGGCCGGCCACGGCGTACAACGCGCCGGCACCGAGGCCGGTCGCGTAGCCGAGCAGCGGCCCGAGCCCGGCCCGCCGGTTGCGGGCTGTCTCCTCGTCGCCGAGGTCGACGTGCAGCGTCTCGGCGAGCCGACCGACGCTGCGCTGCGGGGTGCTGCTCGCCGGCCGGGCGCGGCCGGCCATGTCGAGGTAGGTGACCATGTTGAGGGCGCTGGTGCCGGCGGCACCGGCCAGCAGCCCACTCCAGATTCGCCGCATGAGCAGGCTCGTACCCGCCCGCCCGGGAGGTTAACGCAGTGGAGCAGCGGGGGATTTTGTCCGTAATTCACGATGTTGCCAAGCTTCCCATGTCCACCTTGCGAATCTTACGTTTTGATCGGACGCTTGCAGCATGACAGCTGCCAGGGTCATGGACGAGCAGACGATCCTCCCCGACGACGCCGACAGCGCGGAAGTCGTCGACCTGCTGCAAGTGCTCCGTGATCGGGGACACCAGCCGCCGACCGGCCGCGCTCGGCTGGTGAGCGCCGATGGCAGCGCGTCTCGCCCCATTCCCGACGGCCTACACGACATTCTCGTCAAGGCACTTGAGGCACTGGCCAGCGGCTATGCCGTGACGATCGCCCCGCAACATACGACTCTCACTACGCAGCAAGCCGCCGACATGCTCGGCATCTCGCGGCCGACCCTGACGAAACTCCTGGAGGAAGGGAAAATTCCTCACGAACGCCCGAGCAGCCATCGTCGCATCAAGCTCGCGGACGTACTGCGATATCAGGAGCAGCGGCGGGTGGAGCGTAGGCAACTGCTCGATCAGTTGACAGCCGACAGCATCGCGTTGGGGCTGTACGACCTCACCGCCGACGAATCCACTGAAGGCGACGACAACCAGGCGTGAAGCGGACGGTTTCACCGACGCCCTGGTCACCGGATATGAGTCCCTCACCGTGGAGATGAAGAACGATTTCGGCGATCGACACGTCCTGGCGGCAGCCGTCGTTGGCCGAGCAGACGTCGTGGTGACGAACAACGTGAGGCACTTCCCCCGTGAGGTCATGGATCCGCTCAACATAGAGACACTGACACCCGACCGCTTCCTGTGCCTTCAATACGATCTGGCGCCAGCCCTGGTGGTCGATGTGATCAAGCGGCAGAGCGCGGAGACAGGCCGAGCGGAAGGAAACCCAAAGATGGGTTTGCACGACCTGCTTGACCGGCTCAGCGCGTGCGGTGCTCCGAAATTTGCCGAACACCTACAGGGTCTTCTCGCGGCAGCGAAGGTCCGGCCGCGTTCGCCGACCACGTCGACGCCACGCTTCGTCCAGCCGTAGCGCAGGCTAAGCTTCGTTGCCGTCGCAGGACGCCCCGCCGTACGGTGGCGGAGGCAGGTGATCCGGATGAAAGCCGAAGGTACGGGAGCCGGCTGGCCCGGCACGATTCACGTGGGTGAACCGCATGGCGGCGGGATCTCCACCCGGTTGAACTGGTTACGCGCCGGAGTGCTCGGTGCCAACGACGGCATCGTGTCGACGGCCGGTCTCGTCGTGGGGGTGGCCGGCGCGACCATCGCCACCGGCCCCGTCCTGACCGCGGGGGTCGCAGGGGTGGCGGCGGGCGCCGTTTCCATGGCGCTGGGCGAGTACGTTTCGGTGAGCAGCCAACGTGACTCCGAACGGGCGCTGCTGGCGAAGGAGCGCACCGAGCTCGAACGGTTCCCCGAGCAGGAGTTGGACGAGCTGACCGCGCTCTACGTCGCGAAGGGCCTGACCGTCGGAACCGCCCGCCTGGTAGCGGAGGAACTGACCGCGAAGGACGCCTTCGCCGCGCACGCCGACGTCGAGTTGCGGATCGACCCGGATTCGCTGACCAACCCCTGGCACGCAGCCGCCGCCTCGGCGATCGCCTTCACCCTCGGGTCACTGCTGCCGCTGATCGCGATCCTGCTGCCACCACCCGACGCGCGGGTGGCCGTGACGTTCGCCGTCGTGCTGCTCACACTCGCGGTGACGGGTGCGGTGAGCGCGAGACTGGGCTCTGCCAACGTGGGGCGGGCGGTGGTCAGACTCGTTGCCGGTGGTGCCCTGGCCATGGCCGTCACCTTCGCCATCGGGCAGTTCGTCGGCGCGACGGTGCTCTGAGCCGACCTTCGACCACGCCGCCGACGAACTATTGCTGCGATCAACACCTCCTCGGATGGTCCGTGAGGGTGTGGGTGCCGTCGGGGTGGAGTCGGACGGTGACGGGCTGGCCGGGTTGGGTGGCGGCGTGGCGGCGTACCTGCGTGATGTGGGTTGTGGTGTCGGGGAGAGTGCCGGCCGCCGCGGCGTGTTGTGGGACGGGGATCGGCTTCTCCTGGTCGGTGGGGATGGCGGCGCGCAGTGCGCCGTGCAGGTAGCGGTGGCAGAGTGCGACGGCTTCGGGCAGGGCGGCGCTGGTGGCGACGGGGTCGACGGCCAAGGGGGGGTCGACGACCCGGACGGACCAGGAGTGGCCCTGGGACAGTTCGGGTCGGCCGATGGTGTTGCGGTGGTCGATGACGGTGATGTCGAGGGCGAGGCCGAGGCCGCGGGTCAGGGCGGCGAGTTCGTCGAGGGTGGGGCCGGGCCAGCCGGTGGCCAGGACCATGATCCGGGCGCCGTCGTAGGTGGCGCCGACTTCACCGAGGTACGCGTCGAGCGGGTCGCCACCGG